>JAZSOS010000029.1:0-3565 GCA_045537045.1 Eubacteriales bacterium | reverse complement strand
GTTATCTTATTCATAGCGAATAGGGTGACACCTGCCTTTCGGTTTTGTCTGAGCAACTCAACCTTAACACAGGTCGCTTCTATTCGCTACCCTTTTTTATTTATTTGTCACACATCATTGTAACACCTACAAAATAAAGTTGTAGGTTGCGTCTCAAATACTTGACATTTGCGCGTAAATACGATAAAATTTTATGATACGGAAATAGTATTTAAAATGAAAAATCAGATATATAAAGGCAGTGATTATGATGGAAAAAATTACAGCGCCGCGCGGTACGAAGGACGTACTTCCCGAGGAAAGCCGTGCATGGCAGATATTGGAGGGGAAGCTTCGTGACCTTGCTCACCGCTTCGGCTTCCGAGAGATTCGCTTTCCTACGTTTGAGGACGTTGCACTTTTTGACCGTGGTGTCGGTGACACAACGGACGTTGTTCAGAAGGAAATGTACGACTTTTACGATAAGGGCGACCGGCATATAGCTCTCCGTCCGGAGGGCACAGCAAGCGTGGTGCGTGCGTTTATTGAGCATTCTCTCCATGCAAAAGGGCTTCCACTTAAGGTATATTACATCGCACCTAACTTCCGTTACGAAAAGCCACAGGCAGGAAGGCTGCGCGAGCATCATCAGTTCGGTGTTGAGTGCTTCGGTGCGTATGATGCATCAGCTGATGCCGAGGTTATCTCCCTTGGTGCAACGCTTCTGCGCGAGCTTGGCACCACGAATACCCCGCTTCATTTAAATTCCTGCGGATGTAAGGAATGCCGCAAGGAATATCACACCGCGCTTAAAAAATATTTTGAAACAAGAAAAGGGGAGCTTTGCGACACCTGCAATGACCGTCTTGACCGCAACCCCATGCGTATTCTTGACTGTAAGAGCGATATATGCAAGTCCATTGCAAAGGATGCGCCGAAGATTACGGATTATCTCTGTGACGAGTGCCGCGCGCATTTTGATAAGCTCCGTTCTTATCTTGATGCTACGGGAATTGAATATGAGCTTGACCCGATGCTGGTACGCGGACTTGACTATTACACAAACACTGTTTTTGAGTTTGTTTCCGGAAGCCTCGGCGCACAGTCCACAGTTCTCGGCGGCGGCAGATACAACGGTCTTGTCGGAACGCTTGGCGGGCCGGAGACTGCAGGCCTCGGCTTTGGCTGCGGAGTAGAGCGCCTTATGTTGACTCTTGAGGCAGAGGGAAAGCTTCCCTCTGAACGCCTTGTTCCGGATGTGTTTATTGCGTATGCAGAGGAGCGCGCGGAGAGCGTTTCCCATGCTCTTGTGTACGAGCTTCGTTCACTCGGCATATCGGCAGAGCGCGACACAACCGGCCGCTCACTTAAGGCTCAGATGAAATACGCCGGAAAGATTGGCGCACGATACAGCGCAGTTATCGGAGGAAGTGAAATTGACGAGGGCAAAATCACCCTTAAGAATATGGACAGCGGTGAGCAGGTGGAGTGTGCGCTCACAGCAGATGCGATAAAAGCTTCAATTGGAGGTTAAAATAAAATGGAAAACATTACGGGAATGAAAAGAACAAAATACTGCGGGGATTTCCGTGCAGAGCATATAGGGGAGAACGCAACCGTCTGCGGATGGGTTCAGCGTATGAGAAACCTCGGAGGTCTTATATTCATCGACCTTCGCGACAGAAGCGGAATTGTGCAGTGTACGTTTGACGAGGCGGAAAACGCCGAGCTTTTTAAAAAGGCGTTTACGGTAAGAAGTGAGTTCGTTCTCACAATCCGCGGCAAGGTAAGAAGCCGCGGCGAAGGCGCGATTACCGACCGTATCCCGACCGGTGCGGTTGAGATTTTAGCCGAGGATATGCGTATTCTCTCAAAGGCGCAGACACCGCCGTTTGAGATTGTTGAAAACAGCGATGTAAACGACGTTCTCCGTCTTAAGTACCGCTATCTTGACCTTCGCCGTCCCGATATGCAGAAGTATATCGCGCTCCGCCACCGCATCACGAAGATTGCGCGTGACTACTACGACGAAAACGGCTTCTTTGAAATTGAGACTCCTATTCTTACGAAATCCACACCGGAGGGCGCGCGTGACTATCTCGTCCCCAGCCGTGTCCATCCGGGCAAGTTCTATGCTCTTCCGCAGTCTCCACAGCAGTATAAGCAGCTTCTGATGCTTGCGGGCTTTGACCGCTATATGCAGATTGCACGTTGCTTCCGTGACGAGGATTTGCGCGCAGACCGCCAGCCGGAGTTTACGCAGATTGACCTTGAAATGAGCTTTGCCGACGTTGATGACGTTATTTCGGTAAACGAAGGTCTTATTGCACGTCTCTGGAAGGAAATTCTTGGCAAGGAAATTAAGCTTCCTCTCCCGCGTATGTCATATAAGGAAGCTATGGAGCGTTTCGGCTCGGACAAGCCTGACACGCGCTTTGGCTTTGAGCTTTGTGATATTTCCGACATTGCGGCAAAGTGTGAGTTTAAGGTGTTCTCCGGCGCAATTGAAGCCGGCGGCAGTGTCCGTATGATAAAGGTTGACGGCGGTGCAAAGTTTGCACGTAAGGAAATAGACGGCCTTGCAGAGTGGGTTAAGACCTACCGCGCAAAGGGACTTGCGTGGCTGAAGCTTGCTGAGGACGGCACGATGTCAAGCTCGTTTGCAAAGTTCCTCACGGAAGATGAAGTAAAGGCGATAATCGACCGTGCAGATGCTAAGAACGGTGATGTTATCTTCGTTGTTGCAGACGGAAGCGACGAGGTTGTTTTTGCATCTCTCGGCGCACTGCGTTGTGAGTGTGCGCGCCGTCTTGATGCTATTGACCCCGACCGCTACGATATCTTCTGGATTGTAGAGTTTCCGCTGTTTGAATATGACGAGGAAGAGGACCGCTACGTTGCAAAGCACCATCCGTTCACCGCGCCGATGGACGAGGATGTTGACACAATGATGTCCGACCCTGCATCTGCCCGCGCAAAGGCATACGATATTGTTATCAACGGCTATGAAGCAGGCGGCGGTTCTATCCGTATTCATTCCTCTGACCTTCAGGAGAAGATGTTTGAGGCGCTTGGCTTTACCAAGGAAGCCGCAAACGACCGCTTCGGTCATATGATAGAGGCGTTCTCTTACGGCGCACCTCCGCACGGCGGACTTGCGTTTGGTCTTGACCGTCTTGTAATGCTTCTTTCCGGCACGGACAACATCCGCGACGTTATCGCATTCCCGAAGGTTCAGAACGCATCCGAGATTATGATGCAGTCACCTGACTTTGTTGAGAATGTACAGCTTACCGACTTGCACATTGCAGTTACGGAAGAAAAAGAATAATTCACAATTCCTTAACCAAAAAAGCGCGTATTTCTGTTATTTTATTATTATGTACGATGTACGCCCGCGTCCTTCGGGCGCGGGCGGAAACTTTAATTTACCGGGAGTTTGAGAGAGTATGATTAAGATTACAAACCTTACCAAACGGTACGGACCGAAAGAAGCGGTCCGCGGGATATCGTTTGAGGTAAAAAAAGGTGAAATCGTCGGATTTCTCGGTCCTAACGGTGCCGGAAAATCCACGACGATGAATGT
>JAZSOS010000018.1:0-11871 GCA_045537045.1 Eubacteriales bacterium | reverse complement strand
GCTTCTGCCTCGCGCTTTGCAAGGTCGTTATAAGCGTCCTTACGGGAGAAGTTTGTTCTGCCCTTATCGTCAACGCCCATGAACTTAACCCATGTCATATCGCCGACATTAAGAACATCCTCAACCTTTTCTACACGGCGGTTCTCAAGCTTTGAGATGTGTACCATGCCGTCCTTACCCGGAGCGATTTCAACGAATGCGCCAATCGGGATAACACGGACAACCTTACCGTAATAGAGTTCTCCGACAACCGGGTCGAGAACGATGGTCTCAATAACCTTCTTTGCGTTCTGGCAAGCCTCAGCATCAATAGCAGAGATATATATGTTACCGTCATCCTCAATATCAATCTTTGCGCCTGTATCAGCAACAATCTTCTGGATAACGCTTCCGCCCTTACCGATAACATCACGAATCTTATCCGGGTCGATTGTCATATGGAGCATCTTCGGAGCGTACTTTGAAAGCTCTGCACGCGGCTCGTTGATGCACGGAAGCATGATTTCATCAAGAATACGATATCTTGCATCGCGTGTTATTGTGAGTGCGCTGCGGATGATTTCGGGGGTGAGACCGTCTGTCTTGAGGTCCATCTGAATAGCAGTGATACCAGCCTTTGTACCTGCAACCTTAAAGTCCATATCGCCGTAGAAGTCTTCTACGCCCTGAATGTCGATAAAGGTAAGCCATTTATCCTCGTCGGTAACAAGACCGCAGGAGATACCTGCAACGGGAGCCTTGATCGGAACACCTGCGTCCATAAGAGCAAGAGTAGAACCGCAGATAGAGCCCTGAGAGGTAGAACCATTGGAGCTTAATACCTCGGAAACGAGGCGGATGCTGTACGGGAACTCTTCCTCGCTCGGGATAACCGGCTCAAGAGCGCGTTCTGCAAGAGCACCGTGACCGATTTCACGTCTGCCCGGACCGCGGCTCGGACGTGCCTCACCGACGGAGTAGGACGGGAAGTTGTAGTGGTGGATATATCTCTTGAACTCTTCTTCGTAAATGGTGTCAAGCTTCTGCTGGTCAGCAATTGTGCCGAGTGTTGCAACGGTAAGAACCTGAGTCTGACCGCGGGTGAACATACCGCTTCCGTGTGTGCGCGGGAGAACACCAACCTCTGCAGCGAGCGGGCGAACTTCATCGAGAGCACGGCCGTCAACGCGCTTGCCCTCAAGCAGCCACTGACGTACGACTATCTTCTGGAGCTTGTAGATGCATTCGCCGAGATAGGTTTCAATTTCCGGATACTTTTCGGAATATTCTGCGATAAGTTCATCGGAAAGAACCTTGAAGCGCTTGTCGCGGATTGTTTTATCGTCGGTATCCATACCTGCGCGGACGCGGTCGAGAATGTTTGCCTTGAGCTCTTCAAAGAGGTCGTTATCAAACGGAACCTGCTCATATTCAAACTTTGGAAGGCCGATTTCAGCCTGAATGCCTTTGATGAATGCAACAATCTTCTTGATTTCCTCGTGTGCGAGCATGATTGCATCAAACATAATGTCGTCAGCAATCTGGTCTGCACCTGCTTCAATCATAACGACCTTCTCTGCAGAGCCTGCAACGGTGAGGTTAAGGCTTGACTTTTCTCTCTGCGCACTTGTCGGGTTAACAACAAACTGATTGTCAACATAGCCGATGGAAACGCCTGCAATCGGGCCGTTCCACGGAATATCGGAGATGGAGAGTGCAATGGACGTACCGACCATACCTGCAATTTCCGGTGCGCAGTCGTTATCTACGGAAAGAACCGTGATGGAAACTGCAACGTCGTTGCGGAGATCCTTCGGGAAAAGAGGGCGGATCGGACGGTCGATAAGGCGGGAAGTGAGGATGGCGCGCTCGCTGGGGCGGCCCTCACGGCGCATAAAGCTTCCCGGAATGCGGCCTACTGCATAAAGGCGCTCTTCAAAGTCAACAGCAAGCGGGAAAAAGTCAATCCCCGCGCGCGGCTTTTCTGATGCCGTTGCAGTAACCAAAACTGCGGTTTCGCCGTAGCGGACAAGGCAGGAGCCGTTTGCAAGACCTGCCATTTTGCCGGTCTCAATAACAAGCTTTCTGCCGGCGAAGTCGGTTTCGAACACTCTGTTCTTGGAAAAAACCATTTCTTTCATTTTCTTTTCGCTCCTTTATCATTATTTTTCGGAGCTTTCCCGAAGTGGGTTTAGCACTTGGAGCGGGTGTCAAAGCGTTTTAACAAACACTCCAATTGCTAAAAACCATTGTGCGGGAAAGCTTCGTATTTTGGGATAATGCTTTAAATCCCCCGGACGGAGCCCCGTCCGGGGGACAACTTCGAACTTACTTACGGAGTCCGAGCTTTGCGACGATTGCGCGATAACGCTCAATGTCTTTCTTCTGGAGATAGTTGAGCAAGCTGCGGCGCTTACCTACCATCTTGAGAAGACCGCGGCGGGAATGGTTATCCTTGTGGTGTACCTTAAGATGCTCTGTGAGCTCAGAGATACGCTGTGTAAGGATAGCGATCTGCACCTCCGGTGAACCTGTGTCGGTGTCGTGGAGACGGTTATTCGTGATAACCTCAGTCTTTTTCTCTTTGAGAATCATTTTGCTTTCACCTTTCTTTAATTTATTTGCCACGGTCGAAGAATCCGGCGGGTGAACTCCCCGCATAGAGCGGGCGTATTTTCCCGAAAACCGCGACGCGGGCATGGGTGCTTTTGCACATAGCCGAAACTACGGCACATTAGCATGCTATAACATTCTACCACACATTTTGCGAAATGTAAATACTTAATTTGAATTTATTTTCCCCAAATTTTAAAAATTTATTTGATTTTTTCAGAATATGCTTTTCGAGGCATCAACATCGGCACAATCTTCCTGTTCCTTGCTTTTTCACATAGAATGTTGTATTATATATAATATGAAAACAATAGCACAGAAAGAGAAAAGGATATGAAAAATATTATTGAAATTAAGGATTTTCACGCGCCGGAGCTGGATGTATATGCACGGCTTACGGAGGCACAGCTTTTAAACCGTGAAGAGCCGAAGAAGGGGCAGTTTATTGCAGAAAGCCCCAAGGTAATCCAGCGTGCGCTTGATGCAGGATGTGTTCCGCTTTCGTTTTTGTGTGAGAAAAACCACATAAACAGAGAAGCGAAGGATGTTATTGCCCGTTGTGGGGATATTCCGGTTTTTACGGCGGTGTTTGATGTTCTTACCCAGCTTACAGGATATAAGCTTACGCGCGGAATGCTTTGTGCCATGCTTCGTCCGGCGCTCCCCGCCGTAGAGAATATATGCCGCGATGCTACGCGGATTGCAGTGCTTGAAGAGGTGATGAATCCGACTAACGTAGGTGCGATTTTCAGAAGTGCAGCGGCGCTCGGTATGGATGCAGTGCTTCTCACACCGGGGTGTTCAAATCCGCTTTACCGACGATCGGCACGCGTAAGCATGGGTACGGTGTTTCAGATTCCGTGGTCATTCTTTGGCACGGATGAGCCTTGGCAGGAAACGCTTCGCAGCTATGGCTTTGTGACCGCGGCGATGGCACTGTGCGATGACTCGCGCAGCATAGATGATGAAGAACTTCTCGGCGAGGAAAAGCTTGCAATTGTCCTAGGCACAGAGGGAGACGGACTTAAAGAAAAAACAATCGCCGAATGCGACTATACAGTAAAAATACCTATGGCGCACGGCGTGGATTCGCTCAACGTTGCGGCGGCAAGTGCTGTCGCGTTCTGGCAAATTGGTAAGAACAGATGTTAAAGTGTAGCCTGAAAATGGCAAAAATTTGGCAAAAATCTGGCAAAAATCTGGCAAAAATCTGGCAACTCAAAAAATAAAAAGCGTGGTATGATTATCACAGCCTGAAGAGTGTACACCCTTTCGGTGTGCACTTTTTTTGCATGGAGAGGAGGTGAGAGCATGGCACATGCAAAAAGTACAATAAGAGGTGAGCTTGCAAAAATCGTGCGCAAAAAGGTTGAGCCGTCATACCTTGAAAAACTCGGAGTTCCGGTCGAAGTGAAAAAAACTCCGAGCGTTTTGCAGGCTATTGCCCTCGCACAGGTTAAAAAAGGTCTTGAAGGAGACCTTAAAGCGGCACAATTTATCGAGCAGATTCTTTGCGATAACGCGGGTGTGCAAAGCGAAGAAGAACAGCGTGGTTTTGATGTTGTCGTGAAGGTGCTTGACGGCACGGATGGAAATTAGCATAACTCCGCGCCAAAGGGATTTTATCTATGCAAAATCAGGCGAGGTGCTTTTTGGAGGTGCAGCAGGGGGAGGAAAGTCATACGGTCAGCTTGTTGATGCCCTACTTTTCGCTCTGCAATATCCGAGATCAAAGCAGCTCATTTTGCGCCGCACGCTCCCAGAGCTTGAAAAATCGTTGGTTAGAACGGCGCTGGAGCTTTATCCGCGTGAGCTTTTCACTTATAAAGCATCACGCCACGAAGGAGTATTCAGGAACGGCTCGGTTATAGACTTCGGATACTGTGATTCAGAGAACGATGTCTACCGGTATCAGTCGGCGGAATATGACATTATTCGTTTTGACGAGTTGACGCATTTTACAGAAGGTATGTATGTGTATCTCCTTTCACGTGTGCGCGGGGCTAACACATATCCCAAGCAGATAAAAAGCTCAACTAATCCGGGAGGAATAGGACACACATGGGTGAAAGCACGCTTTATAGACACGGGCGCACCGAATGAAGAACACCTTGGAAGGGTTTTTATTCCTTCACGCGTTACGGACAATACTTTTTTGATGGAAGCAGATCCGGGATACGTAAAGCGACTTGAAAAGCTTTCAAAAAAAGACAGGGAGGCGCTTCTTTACGGAAACTGGGACATTTTTGACGGGCAGTATTTTACGGAGTGGAACCGGGATGTTCACGTTATTTCTCCGTTTGAAATACCAAAGCATTGGAGAAGATATTTTGTCATGGACTATGGGCTTGATATGCTTGCAGGATACTGGATTGCAATGGACACGTGGGGACGGGCGTATGTCTATCGTGAAATATACGAGAGCGGGCTTATCATATCCGAAGCGGCACGGAAAATCCGTGAAGCAACGGATGAAAAAATCCACAGTTATATCGCACCTCCGGATTTGTGGAACAGACGTCAGGATACAGGCAAGAGCGCGGCGCAGATATTTGCGGAAAACGGGGTTCCGGTAACTGCAGCGAGGAATGAACGCGTGCAAGGGTGGTACAACCTGAAAGAATGGCTTTCGCCGTTTCGCGACGAAACGGGAGAGGTGGGTGCATATCTCCGCATTTTTTCAAATTGTACAAACTTAATCCGCACGCTACCTGCGGTATCGGTAGATTCAAAAAATCCAAATGACGTGGCGAACACTCCGCATGAGCTAACCCACGCACCGGACGCAATACGCTATTTTGTTGCAGGAAGACCGGTTCCAGCAGTGATTTCACGGGTTGATGACGGCGACAAACCCGAATTTGATAAACAGATAGACAATTTACTTGAATTTTCTTAAAGGAGGAGACTTTATGGCAAATGCCTCAAGAATTGCCGTGTCACCGAACACGGTATACACGAAAAAATACGGAAATTTCCGTGGCGTTGATTTTTCCCGTGATGCATCGATGGTGGATGATGAACATTCACCTGATGCGAAGAACCTTATTTCCGACACCGATGGATTTCCGGAAAAGCGGCTGGGCTGGAGGACGGTGCAGACTCTTGGAGCGCGGGTGAACGGGATTTTCAGTTTCGGCGCGGAAGAAGAACAATGTATGGTAATTCATGCGGGAACGTCCGTTTATAAGATTGAGGACGGAGAAGTGACCGAGCTTATAGGCGGAGTTGCGGATGCACGTTCACAGGGGAGATATTTCAAAGGAAAGCTATGCATTCTCACGGGAGAGGAATACCTTGTGTTTGATGGAGAAGCCTGTGTGCGCGCAGGTGAATTTGAGGATATGTATGCCCCAATAACGCTTATGTCCAGAGCACCTTTGCCGCTTTCGGGAACAAATCCGTTTATTTGCGACGTATACAATAACTGGGAGGAAAATGGGGTTTTTAAAGATAGTAAAGGGAACTGGCTAAGTGAAGGAGCAGTACCTGAAAACGTAGCGATAAATCTTGTTTCGGGCAAACGCAAAAACACCTTTTGTATGTCCAGTTCAGGGCTGAACATGTTCGTGCTTGATTCGATTATTGACAAAAGAACGCGGGTCACAATGAAATGCATTACGACTGGAGATACCATTTTCAGCATAGTGTATGATCCCGCATTAGACTACGTGGATTACGGCGAAGCTTCCGGAAAAGCGGCAGGGGTAAACACGGAGTTTTTAAACACATTCACTATCCGTAGCGGCAACGGATATGTGCTGCGGATAGCCGATGAGCAAAGCCGCAATGCCTCTTATATAGCGTGCTCTATCAACACAGGTGCGCTTAACGGGTACAGCTATACCGCGGGGGTGGACAACTTTTCAATAGAGTTTACACACGAGATTGAAGGGTATGCCGACAGAATAGGAAAGTGCACGGTTATGGACGTTTTTGAAAACAGGCTATTTTTTTCAGGGAATCCCGATTATCCAAATGTTGATTGGTACTCAGGCGTTAATGACCCGTTGTATGTTCCCGATATAAACTATACAGAGATAGGGATGGACTCAAGCCGTATAATGGGATATCTGCGCACTGGAAGTGAGCAGGCGATACTGAAAAGCGACGGCGACGATGCAACCATTTATATGCGCTCATATTCAACGCTTTCCGATGGAACAGTAATTTTTCCGGTAAAGCACGGGACATCCGGACTCGGCGCAATAGCAATGAGCGCGGTCTGCACATTCCTTGATGACCCGCTGTACTTGACACGAAATGGAGTTTACGCTATCGGAATGCAGGATATTTCAAATGAACGTGCGCTGAATATCCGCTCGACACGCGTAAATAAGCGACTGCTGGAGGAAGATGACCTGAAGAATGCACTGATGTGTGAATGGAACGGGTATCTCATCCTCTGCACGGGCGGGAATGCATACGTTGCCGATGCGGCGCAGAAGCAATATACCAGAAACGCAACAAATACGTTTGAGTATGAGTGGTATTACTGGACGAACATTCCGGCAACGGCTTTATATGAAGATGACGGAGAATTATTTTTCGGAACAGAGGACGGACGGCTTTGCAAGTTTAATACAGATCTTGATACGGAAAGTGGTGAGGCATACTCCGATGACGGTGAGGCTATTGTCGCCGAATGGGCAACAAACCTTTCAAGCGACGGGAGCTTTATGCAGGAGAAGACACTTGTGAAAACCGGCTCGGGAGTGATGCTGAAGTCCAATCCACACTCTGCTGTTACCGTGATTGTGCGTACCGACCGTGAGACGGAGCAGAAGGTTGCGGTGAAAACCGGAATACGAAGGGGAAATGATGCGATGCGCTACTGCGTTGTTCCGTTTAATACGCGGATAAAAAAATACGGGGCTATTCAGATAATCTGCCGCAATGACAAGGTGAATAATTCCTTTGGCATAGGCGGAATAATAATACGGTTTTTCTACGGGAAAACAAAAAAATAATTTAATTTGGAGGTTTTTAATGAATACGAATACTTTTATAAACAACAAACAAAAAAAGACGACCGGAGTTATTTATCAGACACCGGACGGAAAAAACGCGCAGGGATATATAATTGACGGAAAAACTTATAAGGATGAAAACGGTACCACGCGTGTTGACATCGGCTCGACAGTACCTACGGCAGGCGGAACGTTTACGCTTACGGGAGCGGGAGGGGTGAAAACACCCGCGAGCATTGCAAACGACATGAGCGCGGCATACAAGCAGAGCGCAGGACATCTCGGTGCGGCGTATGATGCGAGGAAAGATGCAATAAACGCCGCGACCTCGCGTACACTCGACAATATAAATGATAATAAGCGGGATGCACAGACACGGTATGAGGAGGCAAACCGAGTGGCTTATCAGGCGTATGTCAATGCATCCAATCCCTACGGTGCGGCAGAGGAACAGCGAGCAAAAATAGGTCTTGCAAACTCGGGATATGCCGAAACCTCAAAAATGCAGCTTGCCAATACATATCAGCAGGCACTTGGACAGAACATACTTTCGCGCAACGCGTATCTGCAGGAGCTTGACCGTGCATACCGCGATGCGCAGTATAACGGCGACATTGAGCTTGCAAATGCCATTGCGGATTATGAGCAGCTTGTTTACCGCCACGGCATTGAAGCCGCAGAGGCAATTGCGGCTCAGAACAACCTTGCCTACAATGCGGGGATAAACGCAAACAACGAACTGTGGAACAGGCAGATGTATGAGCGGGAGTGGGCAGCTGAGGAGCAGGAGAGAGCGCGTGCATGGGAAAAGGAGCTTTGGAGACGCGCAGATATATTGGCGAGCGAGTACGGGCTTTCAAATCAGGAAATTGCGGACACGCTGGGAGTAAGCCTTAACGACCTGTACCGCGCTGTGAGAGGATGGTGAGAACTGTGGCATGGTGTATGATATCAACACTTATTGGCGCGATTATATTCGGAGCGGGAATGGTTTTTGAAAGACTTCTTTCCGCAGATATTCCGGAGTCGGAAGTAGAAACGGAAACAGAGAAGAAACCGGAACAGCTTCCTGACAAAGAGAATATAAGCCTTTTCGGGCAGTGGAAAAATCTTTTAGATTATGACGGAACAAGACAGGAGGAGTCAGATTATGAGAACAGGTAGAACACCGGCTGAGGTATGGCAGGAGTATCAGAAAGGAGTTTCGTACAACAAAGGCATTGATTTGTACGAAACCGTTAAGAAAAATGAGAACTTCTTTATAGGAAAGCAATGGGAGGGAGTTAATGCTCCTGACCTTGCAAAGCCGGTTATAAACGTGCTGCGAAGAGTTGTGAATTACTTTATATCAATGATAGTTGCCGATGATATCGGGATAGCCTTCACACCTTTTATTGCTACAGAACAACGGAGAAAAAATGCCGGAATATGGTCACGCGAGGTGGAAAAGGTTATAGAACTGGCATCAATAAAGGAAAAATCCCGCGAGGTTATAAGAAATGCCGCGGTGGACGGTGACGGAATACTGTATTTCTATTTTGACCCGACAGTGGAAACGGGACAGGTGGTACCGGGAGGTATAACATGCGAGGTTGTGGAAAACACGAATGTATTTTTCGGGAATCCGCATATGAACGATCTTCAGAAGCAACCGTACATAATAGTGGCGCTCCGGAAAAATATTCATGCCGTGCGTGCGGAAGCTATAGAACACGGGATGAGTAAGGGCGAGGCAATGGAGATACGGCCGGACAGCGAATATGAATCTTACAGCATCAGCAGAAATAATGACGGATGCGAGCTTGCAACCGTGCTTGTAAAATTCTGGCGCGAAAACGGAACTATCCGTGCAATGAAAACAACGCGTGACAAGATTATACGCAAGGCATGGGATACCAAGTATCACCGCTATCCTATGGCAATTATGCAGTGGGAAAAGGTGAAAAATTCATATCACGGCGTGGCGGCGATAACGGGGCTGATTCCCAATCAGATAAGCATAAATCAGCTGTTTGCCATGGCGATACACTCGGCAAAGGCGAATGCATTTCCCAAGACTATATACGATGCTACAAAAATATCGTCGTGGACAAACAAGGTAGGACAGGCGATAGGCGTTGTAGGAAATCCGAATGAGGCGGTTGCCTCAAGCTTTCGCGGGGCGGATATGTCTGTGCAGGTTATGCAGCTTATAGACAAGATGATACAATATACGCTTGAGTTTATGGGAGCATCGGACGCGGCACTGGGAAACATCAATCCACAGAATACCTCTGCGATAATAGCAACGCAGAAGGCATCGGCAATGCCGCTTGAATTGCAGAAGCTTGCATATAACCGATTTACAGAGGACTATGTGAGGACGCTTGTGGATATGATGAGCGCGGATTACGGCCTGCGTGAGGTTCAGAGCGGAGAAGACGGCGAGGTTAAGGCTGAGTATTTCAATTTCTCGGATGACAGTGCAGTTGAGCTGAGCCTGAAGGTGGATATCGGTTCTGCGGCGTACTGGAGCGAGCTTATGCAGGTACAGACGATGGACAATCTCTTCACAAAAGGAGTTATATCGGATGTCATCACATATCTTGAGGGAATACCGGAGCAGTATCTTAGAAATAAGAGCAAGATAATTGCAAAGCTCAAGAGCGAACGGGAAATGAAACAGATGCAACAACCGCAGATACCACAACCCGGAACACCGATGCAGGGAATCTCGGGTATGCCGGGCACGGCTTTACCGATGTAAAAACACCTCAAAGGGGTTCTCTTGCGAACCCCTTTGAAAAGGGATTTACAAAAAACAAAAAATAATATACAATAAAGGATGTGAATAAATGGCAAATAAAATGAATTGGTTATGGGCTTTGCGTGATAAGGATAAGGCTATGGAAACGATGGGGCTTTCTTCGGTAAAGCAGGAAAAAACAACACCGTTGCCTATCGTGAAGGATAATCAAAACGCAAGGAGACAAGCCACATCAACAATCACAAAAGAGCCGAAGCACGAGCCGTTTTCGCGGTCTGACGATGATCCCCTTAAGGGTTGGAATCACCGATTGTTTCTTGAAGGCTTCTATGAGGTGGACGGGGCAAGAACGGATTGGGAACGCGAAGAGCGAATGACGCTTGTGGACGAATCGCTTAAAAGAATAGAAGAGCGTGACCATAAAGCGTTGCGGGAAAAATCTCTGGGCACTGTTCCGCGAACCGGACAAAGTGCGGGAGAGTATGGAAGAACTCCCACACAAGTGACAACGCTCCCGTACCGACCAAACGGAAGCAGATATCCGGCGTATACAAACTATGTAAACGCGGCTAATAAATATAGCACCACTGCATCAACATCCGGCAGTACAACAAGACCGCCTACGAAGGAAGAACTTGAGGCGGCATATGAGGAAATGCAGAATGAGTTTTCAGGGCAAAATATTGGAAAACACATAAACGGTGCTGCAACGTATGTCACAAACGCGGCAACGCCCCAAAACAATACGCAGGGGAAAACTCAGACAGCAACGAATACAAATACCACACAAACCCAATCCCGCGATGAACGGGATGCTAATGTTCGGGAGAATTACAGAGCGCGGCAACAGGCGGAAGCGGATGCAAGGTATGAAAACTTTGACATCGAAGCGGCGGAGGAAAAACTGCGCGATAACGATTATTGGACTGACCGCTTGCTTGAAAGCCGCAGACAGGGCTATGGCTTTGCGGGGGATGAGAGGATAGCGGAAGAACGACGTGCGCTTGAAGAAGAAATCAGGCGTGCAAAGGAAGCGGCAGAGAGACGGCGGGAGAGGTATATAAACTCTATTCCCTCTCTTCCGGATTTTGAAAGCGTATCCTCATCAGGTGACGGAAAGATATATATTTCCGGACTTGAACACCCCGAATATCTCAGCTATGCAACAGACGAGGAAAAGAGAATATATACATACCTCAAAAATAAAGAAGGAACAGAAAACGCAAACAGCTATTTAAAACAGCTTGAACCGGAGTTAACCGCGCGTAAAGGCAAAGAAACAGGGGAAGCGGTGTTGGACGGCGGTGCGCTTATGTATCTTCCGTATGCGGCGTATGCGGGACTCGAACAGTTTACCGGCGGAGTTGAGCAGTTACTTTCAAAGGATGCAATACCGACAAGTGCAACAAGATATGCATCACAGTATATAAGTGATAATGCAAAAGGTGTGGGCAAGGTTGCTTATGATATGACAACCTCTATTGCAAATATGGCACCAAGCGTGGCATTAGGTACACTAAACCCTGCGCTGGGAAGTGCGGCAATGTTCGGCTCGGTATACGG
>JAZSOS010000034.1:0-21153 GCA_045537045.1 Eubacteriales bacterium | reverse complement strand
CATGGCTACGATCCGACTTGCTACCTGCAGCATGGATGTACCGATCCCCTGGGCCAAAAGGCCACCCCATTTGTTTTCCTTAAAACTCATGACCGCAAAGCCTACCATCTGCGCACAGCAGCCTGCAAGTGCTGCGCCGCCGGCAAGCCCTGTGAGAGAAAGCCCTGCACATATTGCCGCACTGGAAATGGGAAGTGTCAGCGCGATACCTACGATAACGGAAACGAGAATACCCATAACAAACGGGTGAAGCGTGGTTGCATACATAATAAGCTCGCCGATATACGATGCAGCCTTTCCTATCGGTGCGGCAACGAGCATTGCAAGAAGGCATCCTGAGCAGACCGTGACAATAGGTGTTACAAGAATATCAAGCTTCGTTTCGCGGCTCACGGCTTTTCCAAGCTCAGATGCAACAACTGTAACGACAAGAACGGCGAAAGCTCCTCCTGCGCCACCGAGTGCATTTGCCGCCGTTCCGACCGCTGTGAGGGAAAAGAGAACGAGCGGCGGGCATCCCAGTGCATAGCCTATCGCAACAGCCATTGCTGCACCCTGTACGCTTTTAGCGTAGTCACCAACCGTAACGAGAATATCAAGTCCGAGTTGTGTGCCGAGCGTTGAAAGAATTGTTCCGATTAAAAGCGATGCAAAAAGTCCCTGCGCCATCGCGCCGAGCGCGTCAATAAAATACCGCTTTGCGGAAATTTCAATATCCTTGCGCTTTAAAAATTCTTTTATTTTCATTTTTACTGCTCCTTATTTTGCGGATGTTAATTAAGTCATATGTTGAGGCAGGTTTGTCATACGTGCTTGTTGACTACATTATTCGGATTTGATTGCGCTAAGATAGTTTAAAAGCTTTTCATCGGAAACATCGCATACAACATCAAACAGCTTATGTATATCGCGAATTACGGCGCCGCGCTCAACAAGATCGTCTATAAGTGTGAGAAGACTGTCGTAAAATCCGTTCAGATTAAGAACAACAATCGGGGCGGTGAGACGCTGAAGATATTTGAGTGTGAGAACTTGAAAAAATTCGTCCATTGTGCCGATTCCTCCCGGTGCGATAAGGAATATGTCGGCGTGTTTTTCCATAAGCGTCTTTCTCTCGCTCATTGTATCTACCAGTATAGTGTTATCACAGTCGAAGATTTCCTCAAAGTCGCCTATGAAGTCCGGAGATACGCCCATAACATATCCGCCGCGCTCGCGGACTCCGCGCGCAACAGCGCCCATACAGCCGGTTGCGCCCGAGCCGTAAACGAGCGAAAAACCGTTTTCGGCGATTATGTTGCCGAGCTTGTGTATTTCGTTTTTGTAAGCATCGGGAATTCTTTCGGATGCTCCACCGTATACGCATGCATAATATTTTCTTGACATAGTTCATATCCTCCCATATATATTTACTCTATTTTTTCTTTGATTTGCGGGCATATTTATCGCACAAATCATTAATCTGGTCTGTGAATTTTGCAAGCTCCTTGTTGGTTAGTCCGCGGCTCTGCTCGATAACCGTTTTAAGGCGCGTACATGCAGCCATAAGGCGGTCAAAGGCAAGGTTTGCACGCTTGCGCCCCTCTGACACTTTTGTGAGCTTGACTATTTTTCCTCTTGCGGTGCATTCGCCGCTTGCAAGGTCGTATTCGTCTCCACTGTAAGGTGCGGTTGAAGGATATCTGAGCTTGTTATATACGGTTTGAGAAAAGCTGTCGCAGATTATGTCATCGCCGTGATTTACAAAAACCCTTTTCGGTGGATTTTTCATGCCAGAAAGCCATGAAAGAAGCATATCGCGGTCGGCGTGTCCGCTTATTCCGATAATGGATTCAATGCGAGCTTTGACCTGTATCTCTTCACCGAAAAGATTAACCGTTTTTGCACCGTTAACAAGCTTTCGTCCCAGCGTTCCCTCTGCCTGATATCCAACGAAGAGGACTGTGCTGTTTTCCTTCCACAAATTGTGCTTGAGGTGATGGCGTATGCGTCCGGCTTCACACATTCCCGATGCCGATATAATAACCTTCGGTATTATGTCAAAATTGATTGCGCGCGATTCTTCGGTTGTAACGCTGAGCCTGAGTCCCGGAAAAGAGATTGGATTGATGCCCTTTTTAATAAGGTCAAGTGCCTCATCATCGTAATAATCAAACAGATTATCCTGATATATCTTTGTTGCCTCTACTGCAAGAGGGGAGTCAACGTAGACAATAAAGTTTTCAAACCCGCGGATAAGTCCCTGTTCTTTTATTATGCGGAAGAGGTATAAAAGCTCCTGCGTTCTTCCGATTGCGAAGGAGGGAATAACGAGATTTCCACCCTTTGAAAAGGTTTCGCGCATTATTTTTGTGAGCTGAGAAATATAGTCCGGGCGCTCACCGTGAAGCCTGTCTCCGTAGGTTGATTCTATGACAACATAGTCTGCATCCGGGGGATTTTGCGGGTTACGGATAAGCGGACGGTCTATGTTGCCGAGGTCACCTGAGAAGAGAAGTGTGCGCGTCTCTCCGTTCTCGGTTATTGTAAAGTGTATGCTTGATGAACCCAACAGATGCCCGGCATCGGAAAAGCTTACCGTTATTCCAGGGAATATTTCTTTGGGTTCATTATATCCGTAAGTCTTGAACAATTCAAGCGCTGCTGTTGCGTCGGCAACGGTATATGGCGGAAGATAAGCGTCCAGTCCGGTGCGTTCTGCCTTTCTGTTCCGCCACTCTGCCTCCTGCTCCTGAATGTGGGCAGAGTCGAGAAGCATTATGTTACACAGGCGGTGAGTTGCCTCCGTGCAGTAGACGGGACCGGTATATCCTTTTGCAACCAGTGAAGGTATCATTCCCGAATGGTCGATATGTGCGTGTGTGAGACAGATGGCATCAATGCCGGACGGAAAAACCGGCAGCTCGGCGTTTTCATAAGTATCGCTGCCTTGTTCCATACCGCAGTCTATTAAAATATGCTTTCCGCAGGCTTCAAGAAGAGTGCAGGAACCTGTAACCTCATGGGCGGCGCCGATAAATGTTAGCTTCATAATATCCTCCTGTCTGGTGGTTGATACCGTTTTGGTTTTCGTACGGATGTAAGGTAAAATGATTTCACCCCTATAATTACATTATATGCTATGCAGATGTATTTTTCAAGCGGCAGAGCGAAAAAACTCTCACTTTACAAAGAGAAAAAAATATCATATAACAACCTCACGGCGTAAGCCGGTGCCTTGCAAGTGCAGCCACCGGACGCCTGGGAGAACGTTTTATCACAAATTATGAAAATCACAGATTTTCAAAAGCTGTCGCTTTGTTGTTTTTTCTTGAACAGAAAAAACATTTGTGATATAATATGGTTAAATATATAGTGAGGTTAATTTCGATGAAAATGAAAAAGCAGAGCGTTATTTACGCCGTTACAGTTATTCTTTCAGCGCTGTTTATTCTTATCGGTCATATAGTGTGCCGTCCGGCAGGGTTTACCGAGGGTGTTGAGGATTATTACCGCGCCGAGGTGACGAAGGTCGGCAATGTGGAGGAAGCAGCATTCAGCCTTGATGATGGTGAGACGATGGTGTCAAACAAACGAATAACTTTTTCGGCGTTTATGAAAAACGGGCCGTATAAAGGCGATACGGTGCAGGTAGTTCAGGATATTGACGATATGTATGCCTATCAGCCGCGTGATGTTAAGGTGGGAGATAAGGTTCTCGTTTCGCGCCCGGGCTATGACATGGAATCCGGCGCAATGGGGCAGGATGCCGAATGGGTGTTTATCGAGCATAACCGTATTCCTTCTCTTATATGGCTTGTTGTGATATTCCTTCTTCTTATTGTTATAATCGGCAGAAAAAAGGGAGTTTCAACGATAGTTTCGCTCATCTTCACTGTGCTTTCGATTTTTCTTGTCTACATACCCTCCATATTAAAAGGATATAACATATATTTAATGACGGTTATAGTCTGCGTGTTCTCAATATTCATGAGTCTTATCGTAATAAACGGCTGGAACTTAAAAACCGTCTGCGCTATCTTCGGAAATGTCGCGGGTGTTGCGATTGCGGGGCTTCTCGCTTATATTATGCATAAGATTCTCGGTATGACGGGTATGATTGATGAGGACTACGTTATGCTTACGCTTATGGATAATCCCGTTGACCTTCGCGCAGTGCTTTGGGGCGGCGTTGTCATCGGCGCACTCGGCGCGATAATGGACGTTGCAATGTCTATTTCCTCCGCAATGAAGGAGCTTAATGACACAATGGAGAAAAAAACATTCTTTCGTATGCTTCATTCGGGGATGAACATCGGGCGGGATGCGATAGGAACAATGACGAACACGCTTATTCTCGCATACATCGGCGGCGCACTTGCAACCGTGCTTCTGCTTGTGGCGTATAACAAGAATGTTTATTACCTGTTCAATATGGAAATGATAATGTGCGAAATCGTATGTTCAATAGTCGGAAGCATCGGAATTCTCGCCGCAGTTCCGCTTACCGCAACCTTTGCGGCATATATGTTTAATAAATACGAGGATAAAGAGTAAAGCAATCGCACCGCGAAAGCGGTGCGATTGCTTTACTATAATTTAAACGCGCGTTTTGCGCTGTTCTTTTATGTGGAACTACACTCTTTTTACGGCTTCCTTCTGCGATTTTACGATGCAACCGGAAGGATAGACTCCGCGGAGAGAAGTAAGCGGGTATACCGATGTGTTTTTGCCGACAACGGTGCCGGGGTTAATAACGGAATTGCATCCTATATCCGCGCCGTCACCGAGAATTGCGCCGACCTTGCGGCGGTCTGTTTCGTAATCTTTTTCGCCTCTGATTACAACATTTTTGCCATCGGCCTTTAAGTTTGAGCAGACCACTCCCGCACCGAGATGTGCGCGGTTTCCGAGAACGGAATCCCCAATATAGTTATAATGGGGAGCCTGAACACCATCAAGCAGCACGCAGTTTTTAAGCTCCGAGGAATTTCCTATAACGCACCCTTCCCCCGTTATCACGCTTCCTCTTATATATGCTCCGGGACGGATTTCTGTACCTTTCCCGATAACTGCAGGACCGATTATGGTTGCAGTGGGGGAAATGGTAACGTCTTCTCCCACAAGGATATCGTCAGCAAGAAGGCGATATCCCGGGATTCCGTCTTTTACAAGTCTTTGGGCATACGCGCCGATTTCGCCGAGTATCTCCCACGGATATTCGTGTTTTTCAAAAAGATCTTTGAGATACGTTGTTTTACATTCAAAAAGCTCGGCTGTTTTTACCTTTTTAATCAACGCTGTATCCCCTTTCTGAAATTACATTTGCTATAAGCTCTGTATACTCTCTGCATTTTTCTGCGCTCTGACACTCTGCCATAATGCGTATCAGCGGCTCTGTACCGCTCGGGCGGAGAAGAATTCTGCCTTTTCCTCCAATTTCTTTTTCTGCGGCTTTAACTGCTTTTTCTACTTCGGCATCTCCGAGAACCGCATCCTTATCAACAACCCTTATGTTTTTGAGAGCCTGTGGATAAATGCTCACTTCCTCTGCAAGCTTGGAAAGAGACATTTTAGAATCACAGATTTCTTCGGCAAGCATTATTGCTGTGAGAATTCCGTCACCTGTTGTGGCATATTTTTTGAGAATTATATGTCCGGATTGCTCTCCGCCGAGGCTGTAGTCGCTCTTTTGCATACATTCGTAAACATAGCGGTCGCCAACCTTTGTCTGTATGCTCTTGATTCCTATTTCTTCGAGGCTTTCCGCAAGTCCGCTGTTTGACATAATGGTGGTAACCACCGTGTCCTTATTCAGCATGCCGCGGGATTTTAAACGTTTGCCAAGGATATAGAGCATAACGTCTCCGTCTATTACGTTTCCGTTTTCATCGACGGCAATACAGCGGTCTGCGTCTCCGTCAAAGGCGAAGCCGCAATCAAGATGCTTTTCGCGGACAAGGTCACGCAGATTTTCTATATGGGTAGAGCCGCAGTTGTTGTTTACATTAAGCCCGTCAGGCTCATCCCCTATAACAACCGTCTGTGCGCCGAGAGCACCAAACACGGATTTTGCAATCATCCACGAGGCGCCGTTTGCACAGTCAAGCCCTATTTTCAAATCTTTATAGGAGTTTGATGCAAGAGATATGAGATATCCGAGGTATCTGTTTCTTCCGGATGAATAGTCTACAATCCGACCGATATGGTCGCCTGTGGCAAACGGCAAATCGCTTGACAGCCCGAGCGAGGAGAAATCTTCGTCGAGATAGCTTTCGATGAGGGCGGTGGTGTTATCATCAAGCTTTTCGCCGTATTTGTTTATGACTTTAATTCCGTTATCGTAATACGGATTGTGAGATGCGGTAATCATTATTCCGCAGTCAAACTCATCCTGGCGTGTCACATAAGAAACGCTAGGCGTTGTGGTAACATGGAGCATATACGCATCGGCACCGGATGCTGTAATTCCGGCTGCGATAGAATATTCAAGCATATAGCTCGAGCGCCGTGTGTCTTTTCCGATTACTATTCTCGGGCGGTAGCCGGAATTGCCGCAGCCGGAAAGAGAAGATGAGAAGTACCAGCCGAGAAACCTGCCAACCTTATATGCCTGGACCGAGGTGAGACCCACGTTTGCTTCACCGCGAAAACCGTCCGTGCCAAAGTATTTGTTTTTCTTTTTCTTTCCGTCATCCGGACACAGCCGAATTTCGTCTTTTAAAAGCGTATCTGCAGAAACTCCAAAGAGTTCGCAAAGCTGTAAAACCTTATCTATCTGGGGGAGTGATTGATCTATCTCCCATTTTGAAACCGCCTGTCGGGAAACAGAAATTTTTTCCGCGAGTTGCTCCTGAGATATATCTGCAGCCGTGCGAAGCCATGTTATTTTTTCACCAATAGTCATCTGTACAAAACCGCCTTTCTTATTATCTATGCAACATAATAGCAAAATACTTCGGCTTTATCAACCAACTTTGGTTAAATTTTCTGCAACTTAAAGTTGCGGAAGTACTTGTAATATTTTATGAGATATATAATATATTATTCGTTTTTTTCTCTTTTTGCAAGGTTTTATTGTCAAAAAGCATATAAGTTTTAAGCATATAAAAGAATAAGGCAGTCTCACGATGAGATGCCCTATCCATTTATATGCTATATATTTTCTACTGCCGTTATAAGCTCATCCGGTGAGTGGACAAACAGCGTGGCGCCTGCTTCTCTTAAAACATCCTCGTCACGGAAGCCCCATGTCACGGAGATGCACGGAATGCCTGCGTTTTGCGAGGTCTGGAAATCTACCTCGGAATCTCCGACAAAAACACATTCTTCAAGACTTACCCCGAGCTTTTCGGCGGCGGCAAACACCATATCTGGAGCCGGCTTTTTAGGGATATCAGCACTGTTTCCGAGCGCAAAATCTGCTAAATCCGCGAAGAACAGATTGTAGAGTCCTTCAACCGCTTCGGCGTGCTTGTTGGATACGATTGCAAGCTTGTATCCGGTGGCGCGGAGTGCGGAAAGTGCCTCGGCAATGCCGGCGTAAGGCGCGGTTTTGTTTGTTTTGTTTACCTCATAATGTTCTTTATATGTAGCAAGGCATTCTCCAAATTCTTTCTCGCTTACGCCTTCGGGGAGCGAGCGGGTTATGAGATTTATAACGCCGTTGCCCACGATTGTTCGTATCTCACGCTTTGTGCGCGTTGGATGACCATGCGCAGAAAGTGCAAAGTTCACGCTGTCACAAAGGTCATCAAGTGTGTCGAGTATTGTGCCGTCAAGGTCTAAAAGTAGTGCTTTTACTGCCATTTAAATTGTCTCCTTATCCCGTTCCCAGGGGTTATTTACTGTTTTTTCGTGCGTTTTGCAGAATTTTGCGATACTGCAGTCTTCGCACTTCGGGTTTCTTGCGCTACATACCGCTCTGCCGTGCCACACAAAGCGGTGGCAGAGCATATTCTGCTCGTCGGGCGGAACTATTTCCTTTAAGCGCAGCTCAACCTTCTTGGGATCGCGGCTGTTGCACAGCCCGAGCTTGTTTGATATCCGTATACAATGGGTATCCGCAACAACTGCCGGCTTTTTGAAGATATCGCCGAGGATGAGATTCGCCGTTTTTCTTCCGACACCGGGAAGGGAGAGAAGCTCTTCCATGGAGTCGGGAACCACGCCGCCAAATTTCTCGATAAGCATGTTTGCCGAGGCGCGTATATCCCGCGCCTTCATGCGGAAAACGCCGCACGGGTGAACTATTTTCTCAAGCTCCGATATATTGCACTCCGCGATTTCACGAAGCGTCTGATACCGTGAATACAGTTCTTTCGTAACGATATTCACGCGCGCATCGGTGCACTGTGCAGACAGGCGCGTAGCAAAAAGAAGCTGATACGGCTCGTCGTAATTAAGCGAGCATTCAGCCTGCGGATATTCCCTTTTTAATCCCTCGACAATTCCAAGGACTCTGTCGCGAATTTTCATATCTTATTCCCCATCATCTTCCAAAGAGTCTGCTTTTTTTGAAAACAGCTCGTTTATGCGACGGGTTTTCGATGCAAAAAAGTAAGCGGTGCAATAAAGAATAACACCAGAGAACGTTATAAAAGCCGCGAATTTACTTAAGAATGAGAAGAATTTTTTCATGCTATGTACCTCAATATCCCATTACGTTATCGTCGAGTGAATCATCGTTTTTAACCCAGTCTGATACGAGAATGATTGTGTACTTGTCGGGCGTGTTGCGGATGACAACGCGCTCAATTCCTGCGTTTATTATCATGCGCTTGCACATTGCGCACGAGCTTGCATTGGGGATAAGCTCTCCAGTCTGCTTGTCCTTTCCGACAAGATACAACGTTGCGCCGAGCATTTCTGAACGCGGCGCCGCTATTATTGCATTTGCCTCTGCATGAACGCTGCGGCAAAGCTCGTATCTCTCACCGCGGGGAATTTTAAGCTGTTCGCGGCGGCAATAGCCGAGATCACAGCAGTTTGCGCGTCCTCTCGGTGCACCGACATATCCGGTGGATATGATGGAATCGTTTCTTACAATGATAGCACCGTAGTTGCGGCGAAGGCATGTGCCACGCTCCAGTACGGTTTCTGCGATGTCAAGGTAATAGTTAAATTTGTCTCTGCGCTCCATTGTGAACACCTCTTTATTTTATTTTTCCTTCAGATATTTCTATAACGCGGCCGGCTCTTTCAGCAACATGGGAGTCGTGCGTGATAAGAACCACTGTCGCGCCGCCCGCGTTTAAATCCTTTATTATTCCGAGTATTTCATTAGTGGTAGGCTTGTCAAGATTGCCCGTCGGCTCGTCTGCAAGAATAACGCTTGGCGTGCGGGTTATTGCACGGGCAATTGCCACACGTTGCTGCTGTCCGCCTGAAAGCTCACCCGGGAGATGGGAAAGCCGGTGCGAGAGCCCTACGCGCAAAAGAGCATTTTTTGCAAGATCGCGCCGCTGTTTTCGCGGAATGTGCGCATACATCATTGGAAGCTCAACATTTTCAAGTGCCGTCATTTTTTCAAGCAGATTAAAGCCCTGAAAGATAAAGCCTATTTCTCTGTTGCGGATATGCGCAAGCTCACGCGGCTTTTTTGAGAGAACGTATTCTCCGTTTAAAAAGTAGCTGCCCGAAGTCGGCTTGTCAAGGCAACCGAGCATATTCATAAGTGTACTTTTGCCCGAGCCGGAGGTTCCCACAATGGCTAAAAATTCGCCTTTACGGACGTGGAGATTCACGTCATCCAGTGCGTGCACGTCACCGTCGGGCATTTTATAGATTTTTGACAGGTGTTCTATCCGTATCAAAGAAAAATCCTCCGGGATGGAATTAGCCTGCCACCCGTCTTTTTACAGATTCGTCTTTACATTTGGTTTGAAACCGAAGCCGAGAACCTCGTGCGTATTTGTGACAATCATAAATGCATCTGGGTCGTTCTCGCGAACAATTTCCTTCAGAAGGCCTATCTGGTTCGGGTTTATTGCACACATAATCATCTTTCTCGGCAGGTTTGTAAATGCTCCCTCACCGGAGATAATGGTTGCACCGTGATGAAGTTCGGAAATGACAAGCTTACTTATAGTTTCCGTCTTTTCTGTTACAATATACGCAAGCTTATCTGTCGTAAAACCGTATATTACGCCGTCGGTTGCGATTGATGCGGCATACATCTTGATGATTGCAAAAAGCACGCTGTTTGCGCTCTTGAATGCGAAGGATGCACAGAGAACGATTACCGTATCCGCCGCAAGAACAAGCTTGCCAAGAGGTATGCCGGTGTATTTCTGCTTGAGAACAAGCCCGACGATATCTGTACCCGCCGTAGAACCGTTCCGGATAAAAACAAGACCGAGACCCGCACCGGTTCCAATACCGCCGTAAATCGCACAGAGCATAGGGTCGTGCGTGAGGGAGGGGAAAGATGCGGAAATATCCATTGCAAGGGACAGGATGACTGATGCAAAAACCGTTTTCGTCATAAAGCGGCCGCCTATCTTCCACAGACCGAGCGCAAGAAAAGGTACGTTTACAAGAAAGGTTAAAAGACCCATTGAAAGGTTGGGAAAGAAATAGTTTATAACCATTGATATACCGGTTATGCCTCCCATTGCAATGGGTGTTTCAGAGCTTGCGATAAACATATTAAAAGAAACCGCAAAAAGAGATGCACCGATAGCGATGATAATATAGTCCAGAATGGTTTTTCTTACGTTTGTTTTCATTTTTTGTTGTCACTTCCGCTTCATTTGTGGTATACTTATTAAAGTACAATTATTACTGACTTTATAATAACACGAAATGCCAATGTTATCAAGCATAAAATAATGCAAATTTTAGGAAATGAGCAGTGAAATATTGCAAATGAAAGAATACTGGAGGTTTTCATTATGAACATACGGGTCGGACGGTGTTACAGTGCAGGGAAAAGAATAAACCATGGCATTATACAAGCGGAAAATGGTTTGTTTTCAGGCTTTTGTGTGGATGGAGAGGCGGAACTTGACCTTTCTGCATACATTACTTTGCCCGGGTTTGTGGATATGCATACTCACGGAGGTGCGGGACTCGGTGCGGACGGTGCATCGCTTTCAGAGCTTGATGAAATGTCGCGCTTTTATGCGGCAAGCGGTGTTGCGGAATTTTGCGCAACAACGGTAACTGACAGCGTGGATAATCTCATTATTGCGGAAGAGCGCATTGCAGAGCGAATCCGACTCGGTACAAGCGGGGCAAACATAGCGGGAATTTACCTTGAAGGCCCGTTTTTGTCGCATAAGTATAAGGGTGCGCACGAGGAAAGCCTTCTTGCGCTTCCGACAAAAGAGGATGTGGATCGCCTTGCAGATGCGGGGCAGGGGCATCTGCGTGTGCTTGCAATTGCACCGGAGCTTCCGGGGGCGCTTGAAGTTATAGAGTATGCTGTGTCTAAGGGCATCAAGGTTTCCTGCGGTCATTCCGCCGCAACGGCACGTGAGGCAAATGCAGGTTTTGACCGTGGCGCAAGTATCGCGATTCATACATATAATTGTATGCCGGGACTTCATCACCGCGAGCCGGGAATACTCGGAGCAAGCCTTGTGCGTGACGATGCATACGGCGAAATTATCTGCGATTTTCTTCACGTAGCGCCGGAACCTGTAAAAATTGCAATCCGTTGCAAGGGAAAAGATAAAATAGTGTTCATTACCGACTCTATCGCGGCTGCGGGGCTTCCGGACGGCGAGCATATGTCCGGCCCGCTTCCGATTATCGTAAAAGACGGTGTTGCAAGAACTCACGGCGGAAACCTTGCCGGTTCTTCGCTTCGCACAAACGAGGCTCTGCGCAATGTGGTGAAAACGCTTAGTATTCCTATCGAGGATGCAATGCTCGGCGTAACGAAAAATCCTGCAGAGGCACTTGGGATGTATGATAAATTCGGCTCGGTTGATGTAGGTAAGCGCGCGCACCTCACTGTGCTTGACGATGAATTTAACGTCGTTATGACAATCGTAGACGGAAAAATCGTACATAAGCGATAATTTTAATTGACAAACCGGTTTTATAGGTGTATCATTTTATAGGATATAAAAATAAAATCAAATCAATAATAAAGGCAGGTGAAAATAATGGACGCAGGCGGTAGTAGTAGAAGCACATCCAAGGGGCGAAGTATATTGCGGACTGTCATACGTCCGTTGTTTTAGCTTCTCCCGCTTTCTTTGCTTGTGCCTTTACTTCCTGAGTAATTTATAAAAGGAGGAAAGGATTATGGGAGAGACCACTGCCACAATTGAAAAAATGATAACTGCACTGCTCGATGAGCGCAAATTTGCAACACTGCGCGATGTGCTCGACACTATGGCACCCGCGGACATTGCCACACTGCTTGACGATATGCCGCACGAGCGGATGCCGCTTCTTTTCAGGCTTCTTTCAAAGGAGCTTGCGGCGGAGACTTTTGTTGAAATGGATGCAGATTTGCAGGAAAGCCTTATCCGCGGATTTTCGGATAATGAGCTTAAAGAGGTTGTCGATGAGCTGTATGTTGACGATGCTGTTGATATTATCGAGGAGATGCCGGCAAACGTTGTCAAGCGTATTTTGCGCCAGGCAGACCCCGATATGCGCAAAATGATAAACGAAATCTTAAAATACCCCGATGACAGCGCGGGAAGCATTATGACGATGGAATACGTCAGCTTCAAGCCCGACCTTGCGGTAAGCGAGGCGATAAAGAATATCCGGCGCTCCGGAGTCGATAAAGAAACCGTTTATACTTGCTACGTCACGGAAAAGGACAGAAAGCTTATAGGTATCGTTACCGTGCGGAGTCTTCTTATGGCGGATGATGATGCGCTTATCAGCGATATAATGGAGGAAAACGTAATCTCCGTTCATACGACGGATGATAGAGAGGACGTTGCAAATAATTTTGCAAAGTATGACTTTCTCGCACTTCCTGTTGTAGACCGCGAAAACCGCCTTGTCGGAATAGTAACCGTTGACGATGCTATCGACGTTATCCGCGAAGAGGCAACTGAGGATATCGAAAAAATGGCGGCTATCACGCCGACCGATAAGCCGTACTTAAAGACAAGTGCATTTGAGCTCTGGAAGGCACGTATTCCGTGGCTTCTGCTCCTTATGATTTCGTCGACCTTTACAGGGATAATAATCACGCATTTTGAAAATGCGCTTGCCGCAACGAGCGTGCTTGCGGCATATATACCGATGCTCATGGGTACGGGAGGAAACTCCGGAAGTCAGGCATCCGTTGCTGTTATACGCGGGTTGTCACTTTCTGAGATTGAGTTTTCGGATATTTTCCGCGTTCTGTGGAAGGAAATCCGCGTTTCCGTAATGAGCGGCGTAACGCTTGCCGCAGCAAATTTCCTAAAGCTTATTGCCCTTGATAGGGTAGGTGCCGCTGTTGCGCTTGTCGTAAGCCTTGCGCTTGCGGTTACGGTGTTTACGGCAAAGCTTGTGGGGTGCTCACTTCCGATTCTGTCAAAGAAGGTAGGATTTGACCCGGCGGTAATGGCAAGCCCATTTATCACAACGATTGTAGACGCAATATCACTTCTTATCTACTTCTCATTTGCATCGGCACTATTATAAGAAATTTATAATAAACTCCACTCCTTTCGGGAAAGATAATCCCGAAGGGAGTGTTTCTATATGGATAAAAACGAAAAAAAGAACAAAAATTTCATACCGCCGGAAGAGCCGGAGCCGTGTGACAATACCACGTTTGATATAACCTCGGTTGCGTCGGCAACGGAGTGTACCGGAATAGGTAAGGTTATGCCGGCAATGAGCGAATTTTCCGACGAGGACGACGGCATTGCGGATATGCTTGATATGTACGAAAAGAGATAGCGGGACTTGAGCGTGCGGTACTTGACACCGTGCGCTCAAGTGATTATAATTTATAATGCTGATTTAACACTGATAAGGAGCAAATTATGAAACATATCGGAACCCTTGCACGCGCTGCCATTGTCCTTGCAACGCTTTTTTGGGGAACATCATTTGTAATAATCAAGGACGCTGTGGACCTCATCTCGCCAAACTACCTTATGGCATTACGCTTTACCGGTGCATGCATACTTTTGTCCGCAATCTTCTGGAAGAGGCTTCGCTCTGTGGACGGTAAAATGATCCTGCAGGGCGCAATTATCGGCGTGTTTCTTTATTTAGCTTACATATTCCAGACATATGGGATAATGGACACCACGCCCGGCAAAAACGCATTCCTTACGGCATTTTATTGCGTTCTCGTTCCGTTTCTCGCGTGGGCGGCAAAGGGAGCGCGGCCTGATAGGTTCAACCTCATAGCGGCAGTAATGTGTATTGCGGGAATAGGGCTTATTTCGTTAAACGGAGACTTTACGATAGGCAAGGGCGATTTCCTCACGCTTGTAGGTGGTTTTTTCTTTGCGTGCCATATGGTTGCTGTTTCAAAGTTCGGTGACGGGCGCGACCCGATAGTTATAACAATTCTCCAGTTTGCATCTGCGGCGGTATGCTTCTGGGTGACAAGCCTTATCACCGACGGAAAACCGCAATCTGTGGGGACAGATATTCTCCCGGCAGTTATATACCTCTGTTTGTTCTGTACTGCTGCGGCTCTGCTCTTGCAGAACTTCGGGCAGAAATACACAACGCCGAGCGCGGCGGCCTTGCTTTTAAGCCTTGAATCCGTTTTCGGCACGGCGTTTTCGGCAGTTATGGGACGTGAAGATTTCACCGTGCGTATGGTCTGCGGGTTTGTGATGATTTTCCTCGCAATTATCGTTTCGGAAACGAAGCTCTCTTTTTTCAGAAAAAGAGAAAAGGTTCATAATTAATAAATCGTGTGTGACATAATCTGTCACACACGATTTGCTTATTGTCTACAAAACTATCGGTTTTCCAGCTTTTTTAAAAGCCCCTCGCACCCGCGCAGGATATCGCGGTAGGTGGTTTCAAAGTCATCAGTATACCACGGGTCGGCAACGTCACCTGGTGTGTCGGTATAATCCAAAAGACGCGAAATTTTCTTTTCATCATCCTCACCTATGACATATGCAATGTTGCGCAGATTACGACCGTCCATGCATATAACGTGGTCAAAGCTTTCGTAATCCTTGCGGGTTATTCTCTGAGCACATTTTCCGTCGCAAGAGATACCGTGTTCTGAAAGCTTCCGGCGGGCGGGAGGATAAACGGGATTGCCAAGCTCTTCTGTGCTTGTTGCGCGTGATTCAATATAAAACTGCTCATCGCGTTCTTGGACAAGCTTTTTCATAATAAACTCCGCCATTGGGCTGCGGCAGATATTGCCGTGGCAGACGAAAAGTATTTTTGTCATTTTGAAATCCCCTTGTAATGGCTTGCTGTATTATTTCTTTTTAATGTTAAGAAGTCTTACAACCACCGGACTGAGAATGATGTTACTTCCAAGCTCGAAAAGGAAGTTGCCCCCGACAAGCACGAAAATCATATAGTGGGCAACACCGCCGCCGAGGCCTGCCGCCACTGCCCAGCCGGCAACCGTGTCCATAAAGAACAGCAGACAACCGATAAGAAAGATACCAGTGTTTACAAGCGGACAGACAATTGCTGCAACAAGCACTGCTATGTACTTGTTGTTTCTTGAAATAAACTTAAGTACACCCGGCGTGCAAGCATCGCAAAGTCCATACTCTTTTTTGATACGCCCGATAAGCTTTTCGGAACGCTTGTCAAGAAACGTCAGAACGCCCTTGTAGGCAAGACCTGCAAAAAGTCCGCAGGCAATACCTTTTGCGAGAACAGTGATAATTGTTCCGGGAACGTTGACGACGAGAAAAGCCGCCGCATCTCCGCTTATCAAAACCGTCACGCCGAACGCCAATCCAAGCCATGCGGCAATGCCGACACCACACGTTGCCGCACCGATTACAATCGGGATGAGCACAAGTGAGATGGAAAACGGGCCCAATTTGATGAACGCGCCCATCATCTGAAGAACGATGACGAGTGCCGTCAGAATTGCGCCGAGTACCATAGTCTCGGTTGACATTCCTTTTTTAGTCTTTTGCATAATAATTCCTCCTTGCTGTCGTTCACGAAAGTGATACAACGCATTGAAATTTATTTATATTATCTCTTTACAGAGTAATATACAAAAGCAGATTATTTATTTTTCTGGTAAAGGATATTAAGACCTTTGAGAATAAGGTCAAGGTCGAGTGTGATATTGTGCTTGCAATGGGGAACAATTGTATGGGAAAGACCTCCCGTTGCATATACAGGAAGCTCCTTGCCGATTTCATCGCAGAAACGGTCAATCATTCCGTCAATCATGGCGGCATTTCCGAAAACAACGCCTGAACGCATGCAGTCTACCGTGTTTTTGCCTATTACGGATTTAGGTGCTTCAAGGCTTATCTGCGGAAGCTGTGCCGTGCCGCTTGCAAGAGCGGAGAGCGCAATGTTTACACCCGGGATAATGGAAAGACCCGAGAAGGTTCCGGAATCTTCCATAATCATAATCTTCGTTGCCGTGCCCATATCAACGATAAGGGACGGGCTTCCGTATATATGATGTGTAGCAACGCACGCACAGATAAGATCTGCACCCACGGATGCGGGGTTGTCGCAGTGGATGTTGATGCCGGTTTTAATGCCGGGGCCGACCATTAACGGCACTGTGCCGTAAGCTATTTCAATAGCACGCTTCATAACTGCGTTGAGCGGGGGGACAACCGAGGAGATTATCGCGCCGCTTATTGCCTCTTTGTCGACGCAGTGAAGCGTTAATATGCTGTGGATTTTCGTTGCATATTCATCCTCGGTCTTTTTTGCGTTTGTGGCAATACGTGCAACAAAGCATAAGGTGTCGTTTTCAAAACCGCCGATGACGATGTTTGTGTTGCCGATATCTATCGCAAGTATCATAAATGAAATTCCCTTCCAAAACGGCGTGATTGCCGTATTTTCCCACTATTAGTATAATACTCCCGAATCTGTTTTGTCAAGCGAAATGTGGAAGGAAAGAAAAAGCTGCTTTTTGCGTTGACATTTTACGATGTTTGGGATAATATATACCTATGATATAAAGGAGAAGAAAATTATGTGTGATATATATAAGAAGCTTATTTCCGCACGGGATTATGTCCTCGAAAAGGTGGATTTCGTTCCGGAGGTTGCGATAATTTTAGGGTCCGGACTCGGCGGTCTTGCCGACGAGATAGAGTGTGTCGGCAGTGTGTATTACCGCGATATCCCGTTTTTTCCCGTGTCCACCGTTGTGGGACACGAGGGCAGATTTGTGTTTGGCTATCTTGAGGGAGTTCCGGTTGTCGCAATGCAGGGGCGCGTTCATTTCTATGAGGGATATGATATACATGATGTCGTGATGCCCGTGCGCATTATGTGGCTTCTCGGTGCGAAAAAGCTTATTCTCACAAATGCAGCGGGCGGCATAAACCAAGGCTTTGCCCAGGGTGTACTTATGATGATAACGGATCATATATCAAGCCTTGTTCCGTCACCGCTTGTCGGCAAAAATATTGATGAGCTTGGCGTTCGTTTTCCGGATATGAGCGAGGTGTATTCAAAAAGATTCCGCGATGTAATAAGGGACTGTGCAGGAAAGCTGTCAGTAGATATAAAAGAGGGAGTATATATCCAGACCTCCGGACCGAATTATGAAACACCTGCGGAAATCCGTGCATATGAGCGTATGGGTGCCGATGCTGTCGGAATGAGCACCGCGGTTGAGGCAATGGCAGCACGGCATATGGGAATGGAAATTTGCGGAATAAGCTGCATAACAAATATGGCGGCGGGACTCAGCCCGCGTCCGCTCACTCATGAGGAAGTGAAAGAAACAGCAGACCGCGTAAGCCGTGATTTTAAGGCGCTTGTGCGTGCGACTGTGTCGGAAATAAGTAAAATAGGTTGAATAAGACACAAAAATATGATAGAATAAAGTATATTCTCAAAAAGGATGGTGCAGAACAATGGGATTTTTAACAGGTAAAACAGTAATTATCACAGGTGCAGGACGCGCAGTGCTTTCTGACGGAAGATGCGGTTCTATCGGCTACGGTATTGCAACTGCATACGCAAAAGAGGGTGCAAACATCGTTATAACAGGAAGAAACGTAAAGAAGCTTGAGGACGCAAAGGCAGAGCTTGAGAAGCTTTACGGCATCAAGGTTCTTATTCTTCAGGCTGATATTGCCTCGGGCACAGACAATGAAGCTACCGTAAAGAAGGTTGTTGACGAAACAATGAAAGAGTTCGGGCGCATTGACGTGCTTATAAACAACGCTCAGGCATCTGCTTCCGGTGTTCCGCTTGCGGAGCATACAACAGAGCAGTTTGACCTTGCAATGTACTCCGGTCTTTATGCAACGTTCTATTATATGAAGGCGTGCTATCCGTATCTTAAGGAGACTAAGGGCTCGGTAATCAACTTCGCATCCGGTGCAGGACTTTTTGGAAACTTCGGTCAGTGTGCATACGCTGCCGCAAAGGAAGGAATCCGTGGACTCACGCGCGTTGCCGCAACGGAGTGGGGTAAGGACGGAATAAACGTAAATATCGTTTGCCCGCTTGCATGGACAGCTCAGCTTGAGCAGTTCAAGAACGCATATCCTGATGCGTTTGACAAAAACGTTCATATGCCGCCGATGGGACACTTCGGCGATGCAGAGCTTGAAATCGGACGTGTTTGCGTACAGCTTGCACATCCGGACTTCAAGTACATGACAGGTGAAACCCTGACGCTCGAGGGTGGTCTCGGGCAGCGTCCGTAAAAATACGAATAAAGTACTACCGCCGCGAGAGCGTTGACATCACGCCCACTGCTACTCCGTGCTGGTGCTACGATGCAGAGACTATGGATATGGATCCGAACACGATAAAGACGGTATGTATGAACAACGTTCCGGAGGAAAAGATTTCCCGCCTGAGTGCATGGAATGCTTTCGGTATGGATAAAGAAGGTCAGGACTACCGCGCTTGTGCCGCATTCGGTCCGCAGTTTAAAAAGTAGGTGAATTTATATGAAGACTTGTCTTGCAATTGATATCGGCGCATCCGGTGGCCGCCATATTCTGGGTAAATTGGTGGACGGAAAGCTTGTAATGCGAGAGGTGTACCGCTTTGAAACGGTATTGAGGAAAAGGATGGCGTTCTTACGTGGAATATAGACTCGCTTTCCGAGAATATTATCCGAGGAATCGAAGCCTGCCGCGATGCAGGTGAGATTCCCGACACTGTTGCCATCGACACATGGGGAGTAGACTATGTTCTCCTTGATGATGCAGGAAAGCCGATTTATCCTTGCGTTGCATACCGCGATGCCAGAAACGAAGCGGCAATTCCCGAGGTTGAAAAAATAATCCCGTTTGATGAGCTTTATGAGAGAACGGGGTTTCAGAAAGCAAGCTATAACACCGTTTATCAACTGATGTGCGACAAAATAAGCGGAAAGCTTGCAAAAGCTTCATATATTCTTCTTATGCCGGACTATTTTTCGTATGTCCTTACGGGTGTTATGAAAAATGAATACACTATGGCGAGCACATCCTCACTTGTAAACGCAAAGACGCGGCAGTGGGATATGGAGCTTATTGAGAAGCTTGGATATCCCCAAAAGCTATTCAGACCGCTTTGCGAGCCGGGAACAACTGTTGGCCGGTTCTCGCCGGAGATTGCGGAGCGCGTCGGTTTTTCGGCAGAGGTAATCTTTGCACCGGCGCACGATACACAGTCGGCGTTCTTGCGTGCCCGATAGATGATGAAAGTGTATATATTTCATCCGGCACGTGGAGTCTTGTCGGCACAGAGCTTGAAAACCCTGTTTCGACGGCGGAGACAAAGAAAGCTAACTTTGCAAATGAAGGTGCGGCAGCAGGAAGATACTGCTTTCTTAAAAATATAATGGGAATGTGGCTATTCCAGAGCATCAGAAAAGAAATCGGCAAGGATAAATACAGCTACGACGATATGATGCATATGGCGATGGAAAGTACATATGACAGAGCAATTGACCCCGCGGATAATGCGTTCCTTGCACCGAAGAGTATGGTTCGGGCAATCCGCACATATCTCAGGGAGGCCGAGCTTCCGATAGCGGATGTTCTGCGCTCGGTTTATCTCGGTCTTGCACGGTCGTATAAAAAGACGGTTGACGAGATAAGCTCGGTTACAGGCAAAAAAGTAAGCCGTATATGTATCGTCGGCGGCGGAAGCCGTGACGAATACTTAAACCGTTTAACGCACGAGGTTACAGGGTGCAGAGTAAGCGCGGGACCGACGGAAGGAACTGCCGCTGGAAACATCCTCTCACAGATTATGGCAAAAACTCCGTCCTTCACGATCAATGATGCGCGAAAGTGCATAAAGGACACATTTGAAATCAAAGAAATATAAAGGAAATGTAAAAAAGCTCCGGAACGCAAAAAGGATAAACTTTTTGCTATGGGCAAACTGAACCACTCGACGTACCTGTGTACTACTTCGGGTTCAGTTTGCCAATTCCGAAGCTTTTTTCTATTCCCCCAAAAATGGACTCAAAATAATAAGAAAAAGATGGACAATACCCATTGTTTATGATAAAATAAAAGCACCACACGAATATCCCTAATTTAATATGACCAATCTATAAGTATGTAATTTTACCATTTGGTAAAAATGCATGCTCGCTTTTCACATGCTTATAGAGCGGTTGTGGATATTTGTGTGGTGCAAATAGAGCTATGCGTTTTTCGGTGTATGGTTCTGTTTGGACCATACACTTTTTTATTTTGAGGAGACTTAACTATGCGATGCGATAATGATTTATGCGTTTACTGGAAAGAGGACACTTGTATTCTGGACAGGATATCCATAAATGAAATAGGTCTGTGCAATGAATATATTTCTGTAACTATTCCTTCAGACAAGATGGAGAAGTACAGAGAGAAGCATCTGCAGAAACTGCGCGAGTACGAACTGGGGTTATAAATGAATTCGGGTTGTTTATGTTCTTTTACCGGTGTTATGGCACATTATAAAACATTGTTTGTGATTTGTAGGTTTGTCAATGATGTGTTACACATAAGGGAAAGCAAATAAGACGTGTTTGGGAGAGTGCCAATTAAGAGGGCGCATGGGGAAATTATTGTATTGACGCTGACGAACAGCTAACTGTTTTTTGAAATC
>JAZSOS010000024.1:0-18470 GCA_045537045.1 Eubacteriales bacterium | reverse complement strand
TTGAAAAATATCAATATAAGACAAAATGGCGGGGGTCTCATAAAGAGACCGCCGCTTGTGTGTACTGTTGGAACGAATGCTTATCTTCGAAAATCCTCCTCTTGAAAAAAAGGGCGAAATGTGGTATGCTAATAGCAAGAACATTTAAGGAGGCTCGCTAAAATGCATTTGCAGGAATCGGGCGAAATGTACCTCGAAACAATTCTTGTTTTGTCTAAAAAGGGGAAAAACGTACGTTCGATAGATATAGTTGAACATATGGGGTATTCAAAGCCGAGCGTAAGCCGTGCTGTGGGGCTTCTCAAGAATGGCGGATATATTATTGTTGATAATGACGGCTTTATCTCACTTACCGATGTCGGGCTTGAGGTCGCTGCAAAGATTTATGACCGCCACATGTGCATAACGGATTTCCTTATAAAAATAGGTGTATCGCCGAATACCGCAGCAGATGATGCCTGTAAGATAGAACACGATATAAGCGATGAATCGTTTGATGCAATAAGGCGTTATATGGAAAAATAACATATGTTTTGTCACTCTCCTGTAAAAGGAGAGTGATGCTTTTTTGCCGTTTTTTGGCAAAAACAGTTGACAAATGAGTGAAAAAAATGTATAATTCCTACTTGTAGGAAAAGTATAACTTTAAGAGGTGAAGTATGAAGGGCAAGCATATATACGCCCACCCCGGAGGCAGACATATCTTCGGAACCGTGAAAGTGGGGGCGAAGGGGCAGATTGTTATCCCGAAAGAAGCGCGCCAATTTTATCAAATTTCAGAAGGGGACACTCTTCTCGTCCTTGGGGATGAGCGCGGGATTATTGTTACGAATCCTGATGTTATAAAAGACGTTGCAGAAAACATATTTAAAGGAATGGATAAAGATGAATAACGAAATGTATGAAAAGCTCGGAATAAGCAGTGCTGTAGCTGAGTTTTCTGAAAAGATTTTAGATAAGCTTAAATCGCGTTTTGACGACATAGACAGAATTGCGGAGTATAACCAGGCAAAGGTTACGCTTGCAATGCAGAAGATGCGGGTTTCGGCAGAGTGCTTTGCCGGTTCTACGGGATACGGATATAACGACCGCGGGCGTGAGACACTTGAACAGGTGTATGCAGATTGCTTCAACACCGAGGCCGCACTTGTCAGACCGCAGATAACGTGCGGAACGCATGCGCTTGCAGTTGCGCTTTCTGCAAATCTTCTGCCGGGTGATGAGCTTCTCTCTCCGGTGGGTAGACCGTATGACACGCTTGAAGAGGTTATCGGTATCCGTGAATCCACCTGTTCGCTTCGTGAATATGGAGTATCTTACAGACAGGTTGATTTACTTCCGGACGGCACGTTCGACTATGACAACATAGCAAAAGCTATAAATGAAAAGACAAAGCTTGTAACCATTCAGCGCTCTAAGGGATATCAGTCACGGCCGAGCTTTTCGGTCAAGCAGATCGGTGAGCTTATCGCTTTTGTAAAGAAGATAAAGCCGGAGGTTATCTGTATGGTTGATAACTGCTACGGCGAGTTTGTTGAAATGACAGAGCCGTCGGATGTCGGTGCGGATATGATAGTCGGCTCACTTATCAAAAACCCGGGTGGAGGCCTCGCGCCTATCGGAGGATATATCTGCGGAAAGCAGAGCTGTATTGACCGCTGTGCATACCGGCTCAGCGCGCCGGGACTTGGGCAGGAGGTCGGTGCAAGCCTTGATACAATGCGAAGTCTTTATCAGGGGTTCTTCCTTGCACCTACGGTTGTTGCAGGGGCTCTTAAAGGTGCAATATTTGCCGCAAATATGTATGAAGCTCTTGGATTTCGTGTTGTTCCGAATTCTACGGAATCGCGCCACGATATAATTCAGGCAGTTGAGCTTGGAAGTGGTGAGAAAATGGTCGCTTTCTGCAAGGGTATTCAGGCGGCGGCACCTGTTGACAGCTACGTAACTCCGGAGCCGTATGCGATGCCGGGATATAACTGTGAAGTTGTTATGGCGGCGGGAGCGTTCATTCAGGGCTCGTCAATAGAGCTTTCGGCAGATGGGCCGATACGTGAGCCGTATACGATATTCTTCCAGGGTGGTCTTACGTGGTATAACGCAAAACTCGGAATAATGATGTCGTTGCAAAAGCTTATCGACGGCGGATTTATAACATTATAAAAGAAAAAGGAGAAATGAAAAATGAGTATCTGGATTATTGCAATTATTGCGATGCTGTGCTGGAGCGGCTCTGATATCTTCAGTAAAATCGGTTCAAAACAAGACGACAAATTAAGCCATTACAAGGTCGGTATTGCGGTTGGTCTCATCATGGGACTTCACGCGATATATGAGGTGGTATTCGGTGGTGTAAGCCTTACCATTTCTGACATTATTACATATCTTCCGGCATCAGCGTTTTACATCATTTCAATGATGGTTGGATATATGGGACTTCGCTATATCGAGCTTTCGATTTCATCCCCGATATGCAACGGCTCGGGCGCGGTTACCGCTCTTATGAGCATGCTGTTCTTCGGTGTTACGTTTATTGAGGAAGATTCAAATGCAGTTTTCCTGAATACCCCGATAATCATCGGTATTGCACTTATCGTTATTGCAATAATAGCACTTGGAGTTGTGGATAATTTTGAAGATCCCGAGCTTCGCATGAAGCGTCAGCAGGCGGCGAACAGAAAGTATTCAAAAAGCGTGCTTGCAATTCTTCTTCCTGTGCTGTACTGCGTGCTTGATTCGTGCGGAACATTTGTTGACACCCTTATCGCGGATAACTATGTTGCAGGTCTTGAAGCCGGAGGTATGGCTGCAGAGCTTGCAGAAAGCGTTGCCGGCGACGTTCTCAACACAGCGTATGAGTTCACGTGGCTTCTTATGGCAGTCATCTTTATTGTGTATGTGTTCATAATAAAGAGAGAAAAGCTTGATAAAAAGTACGATGGAACGAAGCTCCTCGGGGGTATTTGCGAAACTGTCGGTCAGGTCTTCTATATGATGGTTGTTGTAAAGGGATATATTCCGGGGCTTGTAATCATCTCAGCGTACTGTGCCGTTTCTCTTGTCTGGGGAAGAATTTTCCTCCGCGAAAAGCTCTCGTGGAAGCACTATGTTGCTATTGCGGCGGCGTTTGCAGGTATTTTGATACTCGGCTTCTACGATGTGTAAGTTAAGCAGAGGTGTGTTGAATGCAGTTTTCAGACGCGCGAAAATACAAAAAGCAGATTAAAAGGTTATATAGAACCGCTTTTCCGGCAAACGAGCGTGCACCGTTGTTTATGTTGTTTTGGCGCACTGACAATGGCAGAGATTCGTTCCGGGCAGTTGTGGATGAGGAAAAGTTTGTCGGGTTGGTTTATACTATAAGCACAGCTAAAATGGTTTATGTTTTCTTTCTTGCAGTCGAAGATGGGATGCGAGGTAAAGGCTACGGAACCGAGATTCTTGCACAGATAAAAGAAATGCACAGTGATAAGGCGGTCTCTCTTATGATTGAGGACACGGAAGAGTTTGACGCGGAAAACTATGGAGAGCGGATAAACCGTCTGAAGTTTTATGAACGCAACGGTTTTAAGAAACTTTCTGTAAAGATCAATGAAGCTGGCGTGAGCTATGACCTGCTCGGAACGGACACATCTGTGACGCAGGCGGATTTTCTTGATATGATGAAAGATTATCTCGGCTCGTTTTTGTTCAGGATAATTTACCGGAAAATGAAGGTCAAGTGATAAAAAAGAAAAGAGGAAAAGGTTATGGTAAAAATAACGATGAACGTTGAGGGAATGGCTTGTCCAAGATGCGAGGCGCATATGGTCCAAGCAATAAAAAAAGCATTCAACGTGAAAAGGATTACGGCTTCACATACAGCAAGAAAATGTGAAATTATTGCGAAAGAGGAAATTGCGGAAAGCGTAATCCTTGATGCGGTAAAAGATACCGGTTATGTCGTTTCCGGTATTAAATGCGAGCCGTATAAAAAATTCTGGTTCTTCGGAAAGTAAATTAACATAAAGGAATATCCCCGCAATTTTGTGAGCGATGCTCGCAAGACTGCGGGGGATTTGTTTCTTTTTATTTTTCACCGAGGTATTTTTTGCGGGTTGCCATTCCTCCGCGCAGATGTCTCTCCGCTTTGTTTTCGTCAAGAACCTGCTTCACCTCAAGGTATAAATCTTTATCAAACGCCTGCAGACGTTCAACTATATCTTTATGTACGGTAGATTTGGATATATAAAACTTCTTTGCCGCTTCACGGACGGTACTTTTGTTTTCAATTACGTAATGTGCAAGCTCAAAAACTCTTTCCTCAATATATGTCTTTGCCAAGACCGATAAGCCTCCCTTCCTCATCACATATATATGAGAAGGAGAGGTCTTTTATTCGGCTTTTAGTTTATGATTTCTTCAGCGAGCGAGCCTGCAAAGGTATATAGCCTTTCAAAGTCGATGTGCGGGTTGTAAAGGTCTTCCATATCATCGTGGACTTTTTTTGCTTCACGGAGAATTTCGCAGGCATCGCCCAGAAGCTCTGCTTTCAGTTTTCTGAGAACAGAAACTCTCGATTTTTGTTCTTTCGTCAGTTCTGAGGTAATCATTGAATCAAGGCGAAAATGTCTGTAACGGGCACCGGTATAAGGATGTTCTTTTGTTGATGTTATAAACGAGAGGGAAAGCTCGGGGATTATCAGATGCTCAAGCTTTTCAGGGATAAGCGGGTTCATACATGCTATGCAACGAAAGTTTGCTTCTTCTGCCGCTCTGAGAATGGGAACGAGAAGAAAATGCCCGACGCCAAAGCCGTCTTCAAGCACGAAGGTCTTCTCAAAGTCGCTGTCTTTACCGGTGAATAAGCTTACATACCCTTTGGGGGAAATTGCGGAGCAGAATCTGTGTTTTGTCGCTTTTTTCACGCCTTTTCCGCGTATTTCGCGGGAGATTATACCGCGCGCCTTTGCGTGGAGTTTTTCTGTTGCTGTGGCAGAAAGACCGATGTCAAAAATTTCATTGTCAATATGCGCAGCACTTGCAGTACGGCGGTATACGCGTTCGAAAAAAACTGAATACTTTTCTTTTACAGCGATGATTTCATCCTTTTTCTTTGCAATTGCATTACAGTCTGCAAATTGCCCGAGGTTGACATATTGTTCCACGGCAAGTGCATATACGGGTTCGACAACGTGAGGCGAGGTGCCGTCAACAACAGCGCGGGAAAGCTCCGGTATGACGATGCCGTCGAGAGAGTCGGGGTCAGATGAGCAGAATATGCGTTCGACTTCGTAGCCTTTATCTTCTGCGGCGGCGGCTACTTTTTTCATCAGCGAGGATTTTCCGCTTCCGGGACCACCTTTTAAAATGTATACTGCATCGGCTGATTTTAAGTCGATAAGCTCATCGTAGAATGAATAAAATCCGTGGCGGGAATTTGCGCCCAGAAAGAAAGATTTATACATAAAAAAACCTCCGGAATGTACTTTTATTACAGACTATGCCCCAAAGGACGAATATGTCACATACATCAAGTACAATTCCGGACGTTTTAAAAGAAGGATTAACTTGAAAAATCCTCAAGCAGTGTCTGCAACTCAAAATCGCCGCTTACAGTGATGCCTTCGTTTAGCTGTTCCCGGTCAAAATGCCGGAGAGTGCCGGCGTATATATCGGTAACAATGACAGGTCGTGTCATATCCGTCTCATTAAAAACGACAACTATTCCGTCAAGAATTTTCAGAATATATTTTTCTTCGGGTTTTACTGTTTCCGGCTCTGGGATGGGAGAGGAAACCTCAGTAATGTTTTTTTCTTCCGTTTCGTATTCCCAAAGCTCGGAAACCCCACCCGCCATAAAACCGAGCATAATGAAAAGCGCACAGGCAGAAACTGTTATTTTCTTTGCGGATGTCATAGACTCACTTCCGTTCATTAGTATATACGGGTATTATTGCCGTTAATATCATTTTTGATACATAGAAAGAGCACCCGATGAAAAAAACACCGGGTGCCAGTAAAGTGGGTTGTGGGGATAAAGATATGAATGGACAGATGTCCCGAGGGACGTCCTGTCTCTCATCACATATATAATAACATAATTTCCAAAATTTGTAAATACCCTTTTTGGAAAAAATTGGAACCATTTTTTCTGGGCGGAATAGAATGAAGTGAAAAAACTTTTAGGAGGTAACCCCTTATGTTATGTAACGACAACTATTCCGGCAACAACGGCTGCTGCACATGGATCATCATCATTGCTGCTATCATCGTGGTATGGCTTCTCTGCGGCAACAACGGCTGCGGCTGCTCTAACAACTACTCCAACGGCTGCGGCTGCTAAAATGTTTTCCTGGGACGGCGGGCAAATGCCCGCCGTTTTCGGTTAAGCCGGGGGGAGTCGAACCCCTCGGCTTAAACAGAAATTTTATTTTCCCGCTCAGTCAGGCGCTTTGCTTTGCGCAAAAGAAAGCTGTAACGCGCTTCGGCGGATTTTATTTCATATATACATGCCTCAATCATTTCGGGGTCACGCGCATCGGCAAAACAGCTACGGGCATAGCGGAGATCGGCGAGCGCTTTTTCTATTTCGGCGAGAAGCTGTTTTTTTTCTGCTGAAACTGTGTCCTCTTCTTTTTTTATAAAGAGAGAAGATATTTTTTCGCGCAGACGGAAAAAAGCCCCTGATTCGTTTTTCATAACATTATCCATTTTGTATAACCTCCTTAATTTTGAATATCTTTTTAAAAATGTTCCACACTCTATATATATTTTCATTTTGGACAAATATTCCGGGGGGTATACCAAAAAACTTAAAAAAATGTATCTTGTGGAAAGATTGACATTGTGCATCAAAATATGGTAAAATAACTGTACAAGACAGTTATTTTACTGATTTAATGCCATTTTCCTCTCCGGACTATGCCGGAAACCGGAAAATATGGCTACATTATACCATTTCGCCTGCGCTTATGGTATAATAGATTCATATTTATAAAATGGTAAATCTTGGCGCAGATTTTGCGTGTGGAGGTTTTATATTGAGTACTAAAGCTGTGAGAAAAGAATACGATAACGAAAGTATATCCTCACTTAAAGGTGCGGACAGAGTGCGAAAACGCCCGTCTGTTATTTTTGGCTCGGACGGTCTTGATGCGTGCGAACATTCTGCATTTGAAATTATTTCAAACTCTATCGACGAGGCACGTGAGGGACACGGCGATACAATCGTGGTTACTCTTTATGAGGATCATTCAATTGAGGTTGAGGACTTCGGGCGCGGATGCCCTGTTGACTACAACGCGGCGGAAGGGCGATATAACTGGGAGCTTGTTTTCTGCGAGCTGTACGCCGGCGGCAAGTATAAGAACAATGAGGGTTCAAACTATGAGTACTCCCTCGGACTTAACGGTCTGGGTGCGTGTGCTACTCAGTATACCGCGGAGTATATGGACGTTACGGTGCGCCGTGACGGAAACAAGTATTCTCTTCACTTTGAAAAGGGAGAGAATATAGGGGGGCTGACAACCGAGCCGACCGACAGAAAAAAGACCGGCTCCTGCATTCATTGGAAACCGGATCTTGAGGTGTTTACGGATGTAAACATTCCCGCCGAGTTTTTCCTTGACACGTTAAAGCGTCAGGCTGTTGTCAATGCCGGAATAACGTTCAAATTCCGCGAGCAGGTTGGTGGAAGCTTCCGCACGACGGAGTTTAAATATGAAAATGGAATCGTGGATTACGTTGAAGAGCTTGCAGGGGAGACTCCTCCGCTTACCAAACCGCGCTTCTGGACGTGCGAGAGAAAGGGGCGCGACCGTGATGACAGACCGGAATACAAGGTGAAGATTTCCGCTGCGTTCTGCTTTACAAATACTGCACCGAAGGTGGAGTATTACCACAATTCCTCGTGGCTTGAATACGGCGGTGCGCCGGACAAGGCGGTAAGGAATGCCTTTGTTTATGCGATAGACAATTTTGCAAAGCAGAACAACAAATATCAGAAGAACGAAAGCAAGATAGGCTTTGTTGATGTTTTTGACTGTCTGCTTCTTGTTTCAAACAACTTTTCCACAATTGCTTCGTATGAAAACCAGACGAAGAAGGCTGTTACGAATAAGTTTATTCAGGATGCGATGACGGAGTTTTTGCGCGCGCAGCTTGAGATATATTTTATCGAGAATAAGGACGAGGCGATGCGCATCTGCGACCAGGTGCTTATAAACAAGCGAAGTCGTGAGAGCGCGGAGAAGGAACGCCTTAATATCAAGAAAAAGCTTACAGGCAATCTTGATATGACAAACAGAATACAGAAGTTTATAGACTGTCGCACAAAGGACCGTGAACGCCGCGAGCTTTACATTGTTGAGGGGGATTCTGCGGCGGGTGCGTGTAAGCAGGGGAGAAGCGCGGAGTTTCAGGCAATTATGCCTGTTCGCGGTAAGATACTTAACTGCTTAAAAGCTGACCTCGGCAAGATTTTCAACAGCGATATAATAGTTGACCTTATTAAAATCCTCGGCTGCGGAGTTGAGGTGCAGAGCAAGAAGAACAGGGATCTTTCAAGCTTTGACCTCGGCGGACTTCGCTGGAAGCGCGTTATCATATGTACCGATGCCGATGTTGACGGTTTCCAGATACGCACGCTTATTCTCACGATGATTTACCGGCTTATGCCTACGCTTATAAATGCAGGGTATGTCTACATTGCCGAATCCCCGCTTTATGAAATTAACTGTGGAAGCGATACGTATTTTGCGTATTCCGACGGCGAGAAAAACGAGATTTTGGCAAAGCTTGAGAATAAAAAGTACACAATAGCACGAAGCAAAGGTCTTGGTGAAAACGAACCGGATATGATGTGGGAGACCACGATGAATCCGGAGACGCGACGTCTCATAAAAGTTGTTCCCGATATGGCGGAAGCGGCAGTTTCGGAGATGTTTGACTTGCTTTTGGGTGACAACCTTGCAGACCGCAAGCAGTTTATTGCAGAAAACGGCTGGAAGTATCTTGACGAAGCGGATGTGTCGTAAAGGAGGGGAATGAGGATGGCAAGAAAGAAGAAAACAGAAGAAAAAGAGCGCAAGGTTTTCGGACTCAGTGCCGAGGTTGTTGAACAGCAGATAACCGAAACACTTGAGAAAAACTATATGCCGTATGCCATGTCCGTTATCATTTCCCGCGCTATTCCGGAAATAGATGGATTTAAGCCTTCGCACAGAAAGCTTCTTTACACCATGTACAGTATGGGACTTTTAAACGGTGCGAGAACAAAGTCCGCAAACGTTGTCGGTCAGACGATGAAATTAAACCCGCACGGTGATGCGGCGATATATGAAACGATGGTGCGCCTTACGCGCGGAAATGAAGCGCTGAACCTTCCGTTTGTTGACTCTAAGGGTAACTTCGGTAAGGTGTATTCACGCGACACGGCGTATGCGGCATCGCGTTACACGGAGGTAAAGCTCTCTCCTATATGTGCAGAGCTTTTCCGCGATATCCGCGATACGGTTGATTTTGTGCCGAACTATGACAACACGCTTGAAGAGCCGACGCTTCTTCCCACAGAGTTTCCGAATATCTTAGTTTCGGCGAACACGGGTATTGCTGTTGGTATGGCGTCAAACATATGTGGCTTTAACCTTTCAGAGGTCTGCCGCACAACGATTGAGCTTATCCGCAATCCCGAACACGATTTACCGTCAACGCTCCTTGCTCCGGATTTTCCGACGGGCGCAGAGATTGTGTATGAAAAAGATGAGATTGACAACATTTACAGGACGGGACGCGGGTCGTTTAAGCTCCGTGCGCGCTGGAGATATGACAAGCCAAACAACCTTATAGAGGTTTTTGAAATTCCGTACACCACAACGGTCGAAGCGATAAGGGATAAGATTGTTGACCTCGCAAAGGCGGGAAAGCTTCGTGAGGTTTCGGATGTGCGTGACGAGTCCGACAAGGAAGGACTTAAGCTTGCGATAGAGCTAAAGCGCGGCACAGAACCGGAAAAGCTTATGCAAAAGCTCTTTAAGCTTACTCCGCTTATGGATTCTTATGCGTGCAACTTCAACGTCCTTATCGGCGGAAATCCGATGGTTTTAGGCGTGCGCGAGCTGCTTAATGAATGGACTGCGTGGAGAACAGAGTGTGTAAAGCGCCGTATCTTTGCAGAGCTTAAGCGAAAAAAGGACAAGCTCCACAAGTTAAAGGGCCTTAAAAAGATTCTTCTCGATATTGACCGCGCTATTGCAATAATCCGCGAGACGGAAGAAGAAAGCGAAGTTGTTCCGAACCTTATGATTGGCTTCGGAATAGACGAGATTCAGGCGGAGTTTGTTGCTGAGATAAAGCTTCGCAACATAAATAAGGAATACATCTTAAAGCGCGTGGCAGAGACGAGCGAGCTTGCAGAGGAGATTGAAGACCTTGAAGATATTCTCGCAAGCAAGACGCGCATTAAAAATGTTATCATAAAAGGTCTTGAAGAGATTATCAAAAAGTACGACACGCCAAGAAAAACTCAGATTATATACGGCAGTGAGGTTGAAGAATACAACGAAGAGGATACCACGCCTGATTATCCGGTACATGTATTCCTCTCGCGTGAAGGCTACTTTAAAAAGATAACTCCGCTCTCACTCCGCATGGGTGGCGAGCAAAAGTACAAGGAAAATGACGGTCTTCGAGATACGTTTGAGATGACAAACCGCGGAGAGCTTCTGTTCTTTACGGACAAATGTCAGGTATACAAGGTTCACGTTGCGGACTTTGCAGATACAAAGGCAAGTGTGCTTGGTGATTATTTGCCCGCAAAGCTTGGTATGGATGAGGGCGAGCGGGTTGTATTTATGTGCGACCCGGGCGATTACAAGAGCCATCTTGTTTTCGTCTTTGAAAACGGAAAAGTGGCAAGGGTAGAGCTTTCGTCATACGAAACTAAGACAAACAGAAAACGGCTTACCGGCGCGTATTCCGACAAGAGCCCACTTGTCGGGGTGTTCAAGATTTCTGAGGATGAGCAGTTTGTTATGTACTCCACGGAAAACCGCGCTCTTATCTTCCATACGGCGCTTCTCACACCGAAGACTTCGCGAAGCACGCAGGGCGTTGCGGTGATGAAGCTTAAACCCAAATACAAGGTGAAGTTTGCGTGCCGTGAAGCTGCGTCAAGCATAAAGGAGGCATCGCGTTACAGAGTGCGTACGCTTCCAGCGGCAGGTGCAAGGCTCACAGATGATGAACGGCTGGATGAGCAGATAAGTTTGTTCTGAAAAGCTATTTACAAGTAACAAATTCAGGTGTATAATGTAAAAAACGGAAATATAACAACAACCGCTGTATGGGTAATTAGCTCATACAGCGGCTTGGTTATGAAGCGAAAAACAACAAACAAAGATTCGGTAAAATAATTATAAAATGGATTGATAAACCGAGGTAAAAGTGGTATAATGATTTCGTCAAAAATGAAATCAATGATATAAATCTCTTGCGAGATTTTCGATGTGTCATAAATGACTCGATATGCCTTACAGCTCGATATGTTGCTGATGCGACGAGAGTTATATAATAATGAATAGGGGAATGACAAATTGAAAATTATTATTGTCGGTTGCGGCAAGGTAGGAACAACGCTTGTGCAGGAGCTTGCCGCCGAGAATCACAGTATAGTAATAATTGATACCGATGCGGATAAGCTTGAAGAGATCGGCAATATGCTTGACGTTATGTGTGTCGAAGGACAGGGAGAATCTGTGGCTGTTCTCAAAGAAGCTGAGGTTGAAACCTGCGACCTTCTTATCGCGATGACACGTTCTGACGAGATTAACCTTTTAAGCTGTCTTCTTGCTAAAAAGCTTGGCGCAAAGAATACAATTGCGCGTGTGCGAAATCCCATCTATGCCGATGGTATAAATCTCATAAAGGATGATCTGGGGCTTAGTCTTGCTATCAATCCTGAGCTTGCCGCGGCAAATGAAATTTCGCGTCTTTTGCGTTTCCCGACGGCAATTCAGGTGGAAACGTTTGCAAAGGGAAGAGTTGAAATAATGAAATACGCAATTCCTGAAGGATCAGTTCTTCACGATTTACGTATTCATCAGCTACGCACAAATCTCAAAACCACCGTATTTATCTGTGCGGTAGAACGCGGAAGCGAGGTTTTTGTTCCGACCGGTGATTTTATACTGAGAGCGGGAGATGTTATTTCGTTTGTTGCGCCGATAAGAGTCGCAAATGATTTCTTTTCAAAGGTTGGCGCGGTTGCGTCAAAGATAAAAAATGTTCTCATTATCGGCGGAGGAAGAATTACGTATTATCTTACAAAGAATCTTCTTGAGTCGGGATTGAAGGTAAAGATAATTGAAATTGATATGAACCGCTGTGAAGAGCTTTCTGAGCTTCTTCCGGAGGCTATGATTATTCATGGCGACGGAACAAACAACCATCTTTTGCATGAGGAAAATATCGAAAACGCGGATGCTGTACTCAGCCTTACCGGTGTTGATGAGCAGAATGTTCTTATGTCCATTTATGCGACACAGCAGATTCACGAAGCAAAAATTGTCACGAAAATCAAGCACTTTGATTTTGACGATGTTCTCAAAGGTATGCCGATAGGAAGCATTGTTTATCCGAAGCATATTACGGCGGATCGAATTTTGCAGTATGTACGCGTTATGCAGAATTCGTGGGATACGAGCATGGAATCGCTTCACAGAATCGTTGATGACCGCGTTGAAGCGCTTGAGTTCCGAATTCGTCAGAATTCGCTTGTTCTGGGCGTTCCGTTTGTTGAACTTAATGTCAGAAAGGGCACTCTTGTTGCGTGTATAACGCGTGACGGCAAGACCTTTACACCGACAGGTAAAGACAGCATACAAATGGGCGATACCGTAATTGTGGTCACCACACACAAGGGTATAAGCAGACTTGAACAGATACTCGAAGACGAAACGGTGTGAAGTAAATGAATACTAAGTTAGTTTTAAAATTAAACGGTTATATTTTGTTATTTGATGCTGTTGCCATGCTTCTTCCGGTGATGGTTGCGCTTTACTATCAGGAGAGCGCGGGATTTGCGTTTGCACCTGCCATTGCGCTTGCTTTGTTTTTGGGAGTGCCGCTGTTTTTGCTGAAACCGAAAAGCCGCGAGCTTTATGCAAGAGAAGCTCTTGTTACGGTTTCGGTTGCGTGGTTTATTATGAGCATAGTCGGCGGACTGCCGTTTTACTTATCCCGTGAAATACCGAGCTTTATAGACTGTGTTTTTGAAACGGCGTCGGGCTTTACGACAACGGGAGCAACGATATTGACAGATGTTGAGGCGCTCAGCCGTTGCATGCTGTTCTGGAGAAGCTTTACCCATTGGATTGGCGGTATGGGGGTGCTTGTCTTTGTTATGGCGATTACCACGCTTGCCGGCGGGAATAATATGCAGCTTATCCGCGCAGAGTCTGCAGGACCTAAGGTTGAAAAAATTCTTCCTAAAGCAAACACTAATTCAAAGCTGCTTTACGGGATTTATATCGGTCTTACGTTCCTTCAGGTTGTGTTTCTGTTGTTTGGAGATATGCCGTTTTTTGATGCGATTACGACCGCTTTTGGTACGGCGGGTACCGGTGGCTTCGGAATAAAAAACACAAGCATGGCAGGATACAGCACATATATTCAGGCTGTTGTCACTGTTTTTATGCTGCTGTTTTCGATAAACTTCAATATGTATTTCTACATTGTGGCAAAGAAGTTTTCTGCAGTGTGGAAGAATGAAGAACTCCGGACGTTTGCGGCGATTGTCTGCGCGGCGGTTATTCTTATAGTGATTAATAACCAAAATCTTTTCGGAAGCATAGGTGAGGCGATCCACCACACATCATTTACGGTTGCGTCGATAATTTCAACGTCGGGTTTTGCAACGGTGGACTTTAACTCGTGGCCTGAGTTTTCAAAGATGATACTGGTTCTTCTTATGTTTGTCGGTGCGTGCGCGGGTTCTACGGGCGGCGGAATAAAGATATCCCGAATTCTTATAATGGCGAAATCACTCAAGAAGGAATTTACTGCCCTTGTGCACCCGAAGAGCATCAAGACGATTCAGGTTAACGGCAAGAGACTTGATGACGATACGGTACGGCGTGTAAGCTCGTACATATTCTGCTATATCGGAATATTTATAATCTCATCGCTCGTGATATCCTTTGACGGCTTTGGCTTTGAAACAAACTTTACTGCCGTTGCGGCAACGCTCAATAACATAGGTCCGGGGCTTGCTCACGTCGGACCGACCGGGAATTTTGCGGGATTTTCGAATTTATCAAAGCTTGTGCTTACGTTTGATATGATTTGCGGAAGGCTTGAGCTATTCCCGGTTATGATTCTGCTTCTGCCGCAGACGTGGAAAAAATACTGATTGAATCTGCAGAGGGATTGACATGATTTCATATTTGTTGTTATATAAGATTTTACAGCTGTTTATCGTACTTGTTTTTGGGTTTCTTCTCGTTAAGCTTCGTGTTATCCGTGCGGGAGATGGTACGGTGCTGTCAAAAATATCGCTTTATATGCTTATGCCGGCAGCAATTATAAACTCGTTTGATGTAGAACTTACTCCGGACCTTGCGAAAGGGATAGGGCTTGCATACATTGCGGCAATTATTATCCACATCGTCCTTCTCGGTATAGATGCGATATATAAGCGCGCAGCACACGGTACAAGCGCTGAGCGGGCGTCTGTTATGTATTCTAACGCGGCAAACCTCATTATCCCCATTGTATCATTTGTGTTGGGTGAAGAATGGGTTATATACAGCTGTGCTTTTATGTCTGTTCAGCTTGTTTTTCTCTGGTCACACGGGATACGTATGTTTTCGGAAAACGAGAAATTCAATATTAAAAAAATATTGCTAAACGTAAATATAATCGCAATTGCAGTCGGAGTTGTGTTTATGCTTTGCGGGATACGGCTTCCGGTGTTTGTAAAAGACATTACTTCGTCGCTCGGAGGTATGCTGGGAAACGTGGGAATGCTCATTGCCGGAATACTTGCCGCGCAGGTTGATTTCAAGAAGATGATAGCAAACAAAAGGCTGTATCTTGTGCTTGTAATGAGGATGATAGTCTGTCCTGCGGTTGTTCTTGTTTTGCTTAAAATTATTGGTAGTTTTGCAGGTATCGCAAATGCGCAGAACATACTTCTGGTGTCATTTCTTGCGGCGATGACACCCGCGGCGGCAACGGTTATGCAGTTCGCGCAGCTTTCCGGAAAAGATGCTGATTTTGCAGTTGCTGTAAACATAGCGACAACGGTTGTGTGTATTGCCACTATGCCTGCTTTTGTTGCAATTTATTCAATGTAAGGGTAGATGGCTTTGTATGACTGAAAAAATAAAGATTTATGATGTGCGCGCACATCAGGGTGACAGTGCTTTTCTCATAGATGACGGGAAATGCGCGATACTGTATGACTCGGGATTTGCGTTTACGGGAGATGCCATTGCGCAGAATATAAAGAAGATACTCGGCGAGAGAGAGCTTGACTATATTTTTCTCACCCATTCCCATTACGACCACGCGTTGGGAAGCGTTTATACTAAAAGGCTTTGGGAAGGTGCAAAGGTTGTTGCGGGGGAATACGCCGCGAAGATTTTTGCAAAGCCGACGGCGCGTGCTGTTATGCGTGACCTTGACCGTAAGTTTGCAAAAACGTGCGGTGTGGAGGAATATGAGGATCTGATTGACAGTCTTTCCGTTGATATTCCTGTGGCAGACGGAGATATAATAAGGGCAGGAGATATGGAATTTCGCGTGCTCAACCTGCCCGGGCATACGCGGTGCTCTGTGGGATATTACTGCGAAGAGCACAAGCTTTTGCTCGGCTGTGAAAGCATCGGCGTATACAACGGAAAAGACAATGTTGTTCCGTCTTATCTTGTGGGATATGATATGGTGCTTGAATCTATCGGTCGTGTGGAAGAGCTGGGTGCGGAGCGGATTCTTGTTCCTCATTACGGTATTGTTTACGGAGATGAAGCGAAGCTTTATCTCAAAAAAGCTCGTGAAAGCGCGGTTGAGACGGCGCAGGAAATAGTAGGTATGCTTAAAACGGGAAGAAGCAAGGCGGAAATTTCCGAGTTTTTCAAGAATAAGTTTTATCACGGTTATATAAAGATTATCTATCCGATAGACGCGATGGAACTGAACACCGGAATAACAATTGACCTGATTGCGCGGGAATTCAATGTATAGGAGAAGAAAAAATGATTAAGACAAAAGACGAGATAAGCATCAGGACGAAGCTCAATGAAGAAGGAAAAGAGATGGTTACTTTTGCGGATCTCGACCAGTTTCCGGGAAAGAACGAAAAAATTCGTATGTTTGCACGTGTTGAGTTAAAACCGGGCGAAGAAGTAAAGTACCACATCCACACGGGTGAGTGTGAGCAGTATTATATTATTTCCGGTAAGGGAGAGTACAGTGACAACGGAAAGCTGATCGAGATAGAGCCGGGAACGATTACGTACACTCCATCCGGTGAGGGGCACGGTATAAAGAACATCGGGCAGGAAATGCTCGTGTTTATCGCGCTGATTTTGTTGGATTAATAAAAAATAGCACCCGCGTACGAAAAGCACGCGGGTGAATATTCTTTATACAGGCTCAATTATGCATTTTGTGATTTCTTTTTCATTTATATTAACGACAAAAATGTGCTGTCTTTTTTGGTGATAGTGTGATATACTTATATATGAGGTGTCATGTCATGGATAAAAACACAATAGAGCCTGTTGCGTATATCCGAACAGACTTTAAGGACAAATTTGGAATTCCACGCCAGAGCGGGCTTGTCGGGGAGCTTACGGCGCGGGTGGTGTTCGTTCCGAAATACCGTAATTCCGATGCACTGCGCGGGATTGAGGGTTTTTCACACCTGTGGCTTTTGTTTGGCTTTTCAAAAGCACTCCGCAAGACGTGGTCTCCCACAGTTCGCCCGCCCCGGCTTGGAGGAAATAAGAGAATAGGCGTATTTGCAAGCCGCTCACCTTTCCGTCCGAACGGACTCGGACTGTCGTCAGTTGCGCTTTTGCGCGTTGAAACGACAGAGGATGAGGGCGATGTGCTGATAGTTTCCGGTGCCGACCTTCTTGACATGACACCTATCTATGATATAAAACCGTATATTCCGTATGCCGATGTGCATACGGATGCACGCGGAGGATATACTGATGAAATCCCGCGCGAACGGCTTTTAGTTGAGTTTCCTGAAAATTTGTTATGTATAATTCCGGAAGAAAAAAGAAAGGCTCTTCTCGGATGCATTGCGGAGGATCCGCGCCCGTCGTATCAGGATGACAGCGAGCGGATATACGGAATGCGTTTTGCAGAATTTGATATAAGATTTACCGTACGGGAAAATGTTGCAAATGTTGTTGATGTTCAGACCATTTCATGAAAACCGCGGCCTGAGATTTCGCTTGTGTTGTTTATTATGATAAAAGATTTTTCATCAAGCTCTTTTACGAACTTTTTAAGGTAGATTGCCTGCTTTCTTGTCAGCGCGACAAGAAGAACAGATTTTTGGTCACCATTATATGCACCGGTGTATGAACTGCTTACGGTTGCGGTTTTTTTGAGCGTGTGGGTTATAAAATCGCAGATTTGCTCCTCATAATCCGGTGAGGTTATGACTGTGCAGTACTTTGAAAGGTTCATGCTCTCAAGCGTGCTGTTCACGAACAAAAGCTTTGAGGCAAAGCCGATAAGCGAGAACAGCCAGGTTTCTATTCCAAAAACAAAAGCCGTAAGCATAACGATTATAAAATCTGCAAGAAACAGCGCCTTTGATATGTTTATCGAGGCGTATTTTTTTATTATCATTGCAATTATATCCGTTCCGCCGGTGGACGCATCGCTGAAGAAAAGAACGGCGGCACCGAGCGCGGAAAAAAGAATTGCAAACAAAAGCTCGAGTATGGGTTGTGTGGTAAGAGGTGCGGTGAGCGGGAAAAGGGATTCAAGAGCATAGATGCCGACCGACATAAGCGTACTGCAATATACGGTTTTGAGTCCGAAATCGCGGCCAATGAATATAAATCCGGCAAGAAGGAGAACGGTGTTTATCAGAAGAACAAATCCTCCGGCAGAAAGAAAGGGAGATACGGCACCGAGGATAACGGAAATCCCGCTTACGCCGCCTGTGCAAAAATTGTTCGGAAACTTAAAAAAGTATACACCGATGCTGACAATAAGTGTGCCGAGAGTTATAAGTCCAAAATCCTTGATGTGCTGTTTCATATTCATCCCTCCGAAAACAAAAGTAATTATACGCTATATTTTCGGACAAGTAAAACACTTTTGTGATTTGTAGGTTTGTCAATGATGTGTTACACATAAGGGAAAGCAAATAAGACGTGTTTGGGAGAGTGCCAATTAAGAGGGCGCATGGGGAAATTATTGTATTGACGCTGACGAACAGCTAACTGTTTTTTGAAATC
>JAZSOS010000050.1:0-15757 GCA_045537045.1 Eubacteriales bacterium | reverse complement strand
TGATATCATGGGTTTATGATATCATTCGCGAAAGGGGTTTTCAATGTCGTGGTTTGACTAAAAAAACTGTCCTTATTTGCGGTCTCTGAATTTTTTTGGAGTTAGTTCGAAGTGAGAAACAAATATCCTGTGAAAATAACTTTCGTTTTCGTACCCGACGGATGAGGAAATATCGCTGACTTTAAGATTTGTATTTTTCAGCAAAAAGGCCGCTTGTGAAAGTCTCTTTTCCTGCAAAAGTTCTGTGTAGGTTTTTCCTGTTCTGGCTTTAATTTCACGGGAAAGCCGGAATAAGTCGTAATGAAGTGTGTGTGCAAGATCGGAAAGCGAGCCTTCGCAGTAATTTTCTTCAATATATCGGAATACATCTCCTAAAAATGCATCGTGTTTGTTTTCATGGGAGAGCTTGTCGGTACAGTTTAAAAGCTGGAGAATAAGAAGTCCCATTGTTGTCTGGTTTATTCTTCGTTTGTTTGAAGTGTTTGATATCAGAGTGTACAATAGATTTTCAACAAGATTCTGAACTGGAAGAACATCGCTTACTTTAAAATACAGATATCCCGGAGAGTCGCTTTTACTTTTTAAGGCACCCAAAATAAATCTTCGAAGAGGGGATTCTTCGTCTTCAATCATTTTCAATGTTGTGTCAAAAAAATGAGGAAGAATGATAAAGTTTACTGCAATATCGTCTTTTCCGGCAGTAAGAATTTCGTGCTCTGTTTCTTTTCCGAGAAAAAGAAGCTCACCTTCGCACAGTGTTATCGCCGAGTTGTTTATTATGTGCGTTGTTTTTCCACGGCACATATATACAACCTCTATATAGTCATGTCGGTGTTTTGGAAAGTGTATAAAGCGGGTGTGTGGACGTATTGTAATGAGTTTTCCTTCATCAAGCAGTTTTTTGCTGTTTATTATGTTTGCCTCGCTTGCCATATACAATTGCCGGTCTATACCTTCTGCGCCGCTCAGAATGGATTTTTCTTCCTCGGTTGTGGCAGAAAGCTGTTTGAGTATTTCATTTGCTATCATTGGTGTTCACCTGCGCTCAAACGTTATTCTTTGTTGTTTATAATGAAATCATTAGTTGTTCTTTCGTTTTTACTTTGTACTACATGAATAATCAAGATGTTATTTTGTGATATATTCGTTTGTTTTTGCCGGCAGGTTTTTTTTACGTAACCGGCTTTCTATAAATCTTTTTGTAAAGGTATACACAACAGAAAATGCAGGAACGGCGAGAATAACCCCCATTATTCCGAAGAACCCACCGCCGATGATGATAGAAAAGACAACCCAGAAAGACGACAGACCCGTGGTTTTACCCACGATTTTTGGGGCGATAATGTTTCCTTCAATCTGCTGAAGAACAGCTATCATTATGATAAACCAGATTACCTTTGTGGGTTGAACCATAAGTAGAATGAACGCGCTTGGGATTGCACCTATAAACGGACCAATAAAGGGAATGAAATTTGTTATCATAATGATCATGCTGATTAGCAACGCATATTCCATTTTAAATACAGACATAAGGATAAAGCAAATTATTCCGAGAACAACCGAGTCAATCGTCTGGCCTGAGAAGTATTTGCCGAAAGTTTCGTGCATATAAGAAAAGGCGCTGACCGTTTCGTTTACAAAACGGCGGGGGAATAATGCAAAAAGAATCTTTTTTATTTGCGCAGAGAAACGCTCTTTTCCGCTGAGCATATAAACAGAAACAACAAATCCGATGAAGACATTTGAAATTCCGGAGCCTATTGAAACTGAGAAGTTAAGAAGTTGAGGAAGCTTTGAGGCAATATAATCAGTCAGTTTTATGAACATTTCCTGTGAAGAACCGAGTATTTCCTCCAGAAAGCTTACATCAATGTTAAAATGTGCAAAAAGCTTATCGAGAAGGCTGTTGATTGATTTGATGTATCCGTCTGCGTTTCTTGCAAGGGTAGTAACACTTTCAATTAGTTGAGGAATGATGGAATAGATGACGAGTGCTAGCAAAAGAAGAAAGAGAATAAAAACAATAACGATAGAAATTCCTCGATTTATTGAGCGTTGCTTTTTTGCTTTTTTCCATAGATGGCGGTTAAGTAGCCGTTCTGTGAAATTAACCGGACGTGTAAGAAGATAAGCAATAATGAAACCTATTATGAAAGGGGACAAAACTTCGAAAATATTTTTAAACACATTAAAAATACCGCCGATATTCTGTATCAAAAAGAAAAATGTAATTGAAACGACGGCAATTACACATCCTGCAGTGATGTGCGCTGCTGTGTCTTCTGTCCATTTAAATTTCATATAAATCGCCTCCGAGTTCTATTGTACCACTTTTTTACACATATAGCAAACCCTAAAATATTAACAGATTGAAAATAAACGGCATAGTATGGGGTGGACAAGATAATTGTCTGAGACATAACCGTATATTGCGGTTTGATAGGGGGATATTTATGTTTTGTTTGTCGAATCTCTTTAACTGTTGCAACAGAAACTGCAGAAGTTCTTTTTGTCAACACGTTGAAATGAAGCATGTTGATGCCGGTGGGAGAGAGTCGTGCGCCGGATACGAAAGAGAATGCGGTTGCTGCAACCGTTGTTTCGAAAGAAATGGTTGCGGGCATCGCCACAACCACAGCTGCTGCGGATAATAAAACCGTAGATAAATAAACAAAACGGATAAAAGAGTAGCATAAACTTGTTGATTTTTCAACAAGTTTATGCTATAATACATACTTGTTGAAAAATCAACAAGTATGTAGCGGAGGTATCACTATGGAAGAAAGATTTGAAACGTTTACTGTTCTTATCAACAGAATCAGCAGGAATATCCGTAAAATTAAAAACAGGGAAATGGCGGAGTATAACTTGAAAAGCGCGCATGTTTCGTGTTTGTATTACCTGTATACTTCGGATAATATGACAGCAACTGACCTGTGTGGACGTTGCGAGGAGGATAAGGCAACCATTTCTCGTGCGGTAGACTATCTTGAAACGAACGGATATCTGACGTGTGAATCGAAGAGTGTTAAACGGTATAAGAGTCCGCTTGTTCTGACTGAAAAAGGTCGCATCGTAGGAAAGAAGATTGCCGATAAAATCAGAGACGTTCTTGACGGTGTCAGCACGGGACTCGGTGAAGAGGAACTGGTGCAGTTTTACCGAAGCCTTTCCTTTATCAGTGAGCAGTTGGAGTCCTTTTCAGGAAATGAAGAGAGATAAGGAGGGGCAGCAATGAAGAAAATGAAAACAAGAATTATTGTTGACTCTACGGTGGATTTGTTGCCGGAAGAGAAAAAAAGGGTAAATGTAGTTCCTCTTACCGTCCGGTTTGGTGAAGAGGAATATATCGACGGTGTGACTATTGACCACAAAAGATTTTACGAAAAGCTAATTGAAAGTGATGTTTTGCCCACAACAAGTCAGGCCTCGCCCGACGCTTTTGCAAGAGAATTTAAAAAGGTAAGAGAAGCTGGAGAGAGTGCGGTTGTAATAACGATTTCTTCAAAGCTGTCCGGCACATGGCAGAGCGCGATGATAGCTGTTGAGGGGTTTGAAAATATTTATGTTGTTGACAGCGCAACAGCTGCAATGGGAAGCGGAATACTCACAGAGCTTGCACTGAAGCTTTTGGAGAAGGGGGCAGATGCAAAAACGATTGCAGAGAGATTAGAGAAAGAAAAAAAGAAAATCGTTATTGTCGCTTTGGTTGACACTCTTGAGTATCTGAAGAAGGGCGGACGTGTTTCAAAAACGGTTGCTTTGGCAGGAACTGTTCTCAACATAAAGCCTGTCCTCTCTGTTGTTGACGGTGAAATCTCTTTGGTGGGAAAGGCGCGAGGTTCTAAGCTTGGAAACAATCTGCTTGTTCAGGAGATTGATAAAGCCGGAGGTATTAATTTTAACAAACCTGTGTTGCTCGGCTACAGCGGTATATCTGACGCATTGTTGCAAAAATACATAGAAGACAGCAGAAATCTCTGGCAAGGTAATCTAAGTGAGGTTTGTTACACAACGGTGGGGAGTGTTATCGGAACACATGTTGGGCCGGGGGCTGTGGTTGTTGCTTTCTTTAAGAATTAAGTCGGAAGGGAGAGCGTTCTATGAATAAAAAGGCTTTAAAACCCCTTCTGTGGCTTAGACTTGATAATGCGGCAAAAATCTACCCGGCTGCGCGAAGAAAAAACTGGAGCAATGTTTTCAGACAGTCCGTAACTCTTTTTGATGATATAGATACGGATGTGTTGCAATCTGCATTGGGAATTGTCGTTAAGCGATTTCCATCTATTGCAGCCCGCTTACGTAAAGGTGCGTTCTGGTATTATCTGCAAGAGATTGCGGTGACACCTGAAATTGCAGAAGAATACAGCTATCCTCTTGTTTATATGAGTAAGGAAGAAATGCGCAAGTGTGCTTTTCGTGTGATTGCTTATAATAACCGTATCGCCGTGGAGTTCTTTCATTCATTGACAGACGGAACCGGTGCTTTGGTTTTTCTTAAAAATCTTGTTGCAGAATATCTTGAACAAAAATACGCCATCGAAATTCCTTTTGAAAACGGAATTGTGGATCGTAAAGCGCCGCCTTCTGAAGAAGAGTTGGAGGATGCATTTCTTAAAAATGCCGGAGCAGTTCCGGCGAGCCGTAAAGACACAAACGCGTGGCATATGTACGGAGAAGAGGAAAACAATAGCGTTCTTAATCTCACGTGCTTTCGTATACCGGTAAAAGATGCATTGCATTTTGCACATAAATACAACTCAACGTTAACAGTATTTATGAGTGCAGTTATGATGCAGGCTCTTGCGAATCTCCAGAAAGAGAAGATTCCTAATATAAGCCACAGGAAAAGAATAAAGCTTCTTATTCCGGTGAATTTGCGCCAATTATTTTCGAGCAACACATTGCGCAACTTTGCAATGTACACTGTTCCGGAAATTGACCCCAGACTTGGGGAGTATTCTCTTTATGAAACATGCGAGATAGTGCGGCATAAAATGGGTGCAGAATTTACGGCAAAGCATATGAGCAGCGTTATTGCAACTAATGTAAACGATGAAAAAAACCTTTTTTTACGACTTGTTCCATTGCCTGTAAAAAACGCTTTTATGAAGGTTGTGTTTGACAGTGTGGGGGAGAAAAAATCATGCCTTACGCTGTCAAATCTCGGTCAGGTAAAAGTTCCTCAAGTGATGGCGGGGTATATAAAACGTTTTGATTTTATTCTCGGCGTCCAGGCGGCGGCACCGTATAATTGTGGTATGCTCTCCTTTGGTGATACTGTATATATTAACTTTATTCGCAATATTAAAGATGCTGAGCTTGAGCGACACTTTTTTGCCGTTTTACGGCAGTTAGGACTTCCTGTTATTGTAGAAAGTAACCGTAATGAGAGGTGAAGAAAATGTATTGTGTAAAATGCGGTGTGGAACTTGCCGATACCGAAAAGAAGTGTCCGCTGTGTGGTGTAGCTGTTTATCATCCTGATTTTGACCGTGTAAATGATCGTCCGCTGTATCCGGAGGGCAAGTTGCCAAATAATGTTTCCAATTCAAAGGTTTTGTGCGGTGCCGGTATTATAATTTTTTTAATACCGCTTGTTATTTGTTTCTTTGCTGATATGTTATCTGATGGAGTGCTTAATTGGTTCGGATTTGTTGCCGGGGCGTTGTTGTTTACCTATACAGCGCTTGCGTTGCCTCTTTGGTTTAGAAAACCGAATCCGATAGTATTTGTGCCGTGTACGTTTGTTGTGGCGACGGTGTATTTGTTGTACATCGATTGCATTACTGGCGGAGATTGGTTTTTAAGCTTTGCTTTTCCGATAAGCGCGGTACTTTGTCTTATTGTTACAGCTCTTGTCACTTTGCTTCACTGTTTGCGAAGAGGAAAATTGTACGTTTTTGGAGGTGTATTTATAGCGTTTGGTTTATTCTCAATGTTGGTTGAGTTTTTATTATGTGTAACCTTTGATTTAAGCTTTATCGGTTGGTCCGTATATCCATTGGTTGCATTGCTCTTGTTTGGTGGCTTACTGATTTATCTTGCAATAAATGCTGTAGCTCGCGAAACAATGAAAAGAAAGCTGTTTTTTTAAAAAATGAAAACGTAAACAGAATAACTTTCGAAAGTCACTTTCCGGTTGGAATTTATTTTCGGAAGTTATTATTTAAAAAGTAAAAAAACAGCTTTATGGGACTTGTTTATTTTGTAAATAACTGATATAATTATAACATTATTATTTTGGCAGGTGTGTTTTAATGTCATTGCTTTCTATGGAGCTTGGTTCTGCGCTGAAAATACTGGGAATTGCGATGACCCCTGTTCTTGAACTTCGCGGTTCGATTCCTTACGGAGCGGCAGTTGGACTTCCTGCGTGGGAAACCGTGATTTTGTCAATAATAGGTAATATGCTTCTAACTCCAATTATTATTCTTTGTATCCGTCATGTACTTAAATGGCTGAAAAACACAAGGCTTTTTCGTGGATTTGCCGAGTGGAGTGAGCGGCGCGTTATGAAGAATAAGACAGTGATAGAAAAGTATAAGACAATAGGCCTTATAGTTCTTGTTGCAATCCCACTTCCGGGTACGGGTGCGTGGACTGGTGCAATGCTTGCGGGTCTTCTTGATATGCGGATGAAATCAGCACTTCCCGCAATTTTTGTAGGTGTTGTAATAGCTGCAATAATCGTTGGCGGCGTATCGTACGGATTTCTCGGGGCGATAGACTTTTTGGGGCTTCACGCATGAATTTTACCGGCATAGAATATACAGAGGTGATATTCTGTGTGGATTTGGGTTATTGTTGATGCAGCAGCTGCGGTTTTTGCATCTGCGTGTGTAATTGCTCTTTTGTCGGTGTCGACAGACCTTGTCTTTTATCCGGAGCGCTTGAAAGAAAATCCTTTTTGTTTGTTTATACAGCGAATTATAAATAGAAAATCGTGAGGAACGGTAATGAACGAAGAATCTGTAATAAGCGGTATAATATCCTCGGTTATATTTAAAAACGACGACAACGGATATGCTGTCCTGAATCTGTGCACCGAAGACGGCGGAGAGACTGTTGCTGTCGGTTGTGTTCCATTTGCCGGAGTTGGAGAGTATATAGAGGCAAGCGGAGTATGGGCAAACCATCCAAGCTATGGTCAACAGTTCAAAATAACGTCGTTTCAGAGAACTCTGCCAAACACGGCAGAAATGATTCTTGCGTATCTGTCGTCCGGAGCTATTAAGGGGATAGGTCGGAAGACTGCAGAAAAAATCGTAGAAACCTTTGGTGATGACAGCCTTTATATAATTGAGCGTTATCCGCGCAGATTGTGTGAGATAGCAGGGATTACAGCAAAAAAAGCAGAGCAGATAGCTTCAAGATTTGAACAACAGAGCGCGTTGATGATTCTTATGGAGTTTGTTTCAGAAAACGGACTTGAGCCGGAAATAGCGGTCGCGTTATTTCATATATACGGAAAAAAGGCAACCGAGTTTGTTCGCAGAAATCCGTACATACTTTCGGATGCGGAAATAGGTGTTCCGTTTTATAAGGCGGATAAACTTGCAATAGATATGGGGTTTGAGGGTGATGCACGCGAGCGTCTTATTGCTGCTGTGATATATGAGCTTCGGTTTAATTCTGAATCAGGGCATACTTTTATTCCAAGGGATAAGCTGTGTGCGGCAACTGCAAGACTTCTGAGTGTGGAAGAGAACAAAGTTGAAATTACACTCGACCGCCTTATTGCCGATGGTGAAGTGATTGAAGAAAAAATTTGCGGACTTTGCGCGTGTTATCTGGCTTCGCTTTACGATGCTGAGAGCTACGTTGCAAAAAAACTTGCGGTTTTGGCGGTCGCAAATACCGCGACCGAATTTAACTGCGATGAAATAATTGAAAAAGCAGAGATTGAGGGGAATCTCAGGTTTGAACCTCTGCAAAAAAAAGCAATTGAAATGGCAGTGAATAACTCGGTGCTTCTTTTAACAGGGGGACCGGGAACGGGAAAAACGACCGTTATCAAAGGCATGCTGTCTGCATTTGAGAGGATGGACATTCGTGTGATGCTTGCGGCACCAACCGGACGCGCCGCCAAAAGAATGACTGAATATTGCGGGATTGAAGCAAAAACAATTCATCGCCTTCTTGAAATTTGTTATAATGAACACGGAATCGCGGCGTCATTTGCAAGGGATGAACAGAACCCGCTTGAGACTGATGTTCTTATTATAGACGAGATGTCTATGGTTGATGTTGAACTTATATCCGCAACGCTGAAGGCTCTCCCGCCGCGCTGTAAGCTTATTCTTGTCGGTGATGCGGATCAGCTTCCTTCTGTAGGTCCGGGGAATGTTTTTAAGGATTTGCTTGGTTGTGAGATGTTTCCGACCGTTGTCCTTGATCGTATTTTCCGTCAGGCGGCGGAGAGTGATATAATTGTAGGCGCGCACGCTGTAAATCGCGGCGAGCTTCCCGATTTCAGAAAAAAAGACAATGATTTGTTCTTTATGTCGCGTATGGATGATGAGTCGTTAGTAAGAACGGTGCTTGAGCTTTGCAGAACAAGATTGCCCGATAAGATGGATATTCTCGCTTCTCAGATTCAGGTTCTGGCGGTCAGCCGCAAAAACGCAACAGGGACGGTGGAGCTTAACCGACGTTTGCAGGAAACACTTAATCCCCCCGGGAAAGGTAAGGATGAAAAAAAGATAGGAGACCGTCTTTTCCGCCTTGGTGACCGCGTTATGCAGATAAAGAACAACTACACCATAAATTGGTATGGAATGTATGGCGGAGAAGTCGGTTACGGAATATTTAACGGAGATATAGGCGAGGTTATAAGTATTGATACCCGCGATGAAACGCTGACTGTCAATTTCGATTCACGTCTTGTCCATTATCCATTTTCTAATCTTTCTGAGCTTGAGCTTGCGTATGCAATGACGGTTCATAAATCACAGGGCAGTGAATTTCGTGCTGTAATTCTGGTAGCATGTGACAGCTCACCTGCGCTGCTACATAGAAGCGTGCTGTACACTGCAATGACGCGCGCAAGAGAGCTGCTTATAATCGTAGGCGATTTCGGTGTAGTTAAATATATGACCGAAAATAATAAACAAAGAAATAGATACAGCGCGCTCAAAACGCGCATAAAAGAACTTCTCGGTTGAGATTATGTACGTGAGAAGGAGGTTGGGCGAGTTTGAAAATTACAAAGCTTATAGCAAAATATTTATTTCCTCCCAAGTGTGTGTTCTGCAGATGCGTCCTTGAAAAAGACGGTGTATGTGAAAGATGCAGAGACACGCTGCCATATAAAATACCTCAGGAATCCAAAGAAAATATAATGTTTGTTGACGGTATATGGTCATATTTTCGCTACAAAGGCGATGCAAGAAATGCGATTATAAGATATAAGTTCGCAGGTCTTTCAAAATACGCCACTGATTTTTCTGAATTTCTTGAAGAATGTATTAATTCAAATCTTGATGGGAAATATGATATTATTTCATGGGTTCCGCTCAGTAAAAAAAGAAAAAGAAGCCGTGGGTACGATCAGGCACAGCTTCTGGCTTTGGAGGTTTGCAACCGTATGGGAACGGAACCGGTGCGTACGCTTGTGAAATGCAGGGATTCTGCGCCGCAGTCGCGTCAACTTGATGCGGCAGGCAGAAGAGCAAACATTCTCGGTGCATATGAAATATCAGGTGTGGATGTTACGGGAAAACGTATAATCCTGATTGATGATGTGTTCACTACCGGAAGTACCGTCAGCGAGTGCGCTCGCGTTTTGAAAACGCATGGTGCAGAAAAGGTGTATGCTGTAACAATTGCTGCCGCCGGACAGGGGAAAAAGTGACGTCCTTTTATTATTTGACGTTCGCATTTAATAAATTAATGCTTGTAAGCGATATTTATTTGTGATATACTATATTGGTAAATGAATTTATGAAGAAAAATTGAGGTGGAAAATAATGGTTTTCAGCAGAGATATCGGAATTGATTTGGGTACTGCATCTATCCTCGTATATGTAAAAGGAAAGGGGATTGTGTTGCGCGAACCGTCTGTTGTAGCGGTTGATAAAGCAACTGACAAGGTTTTAAAGGTTGGAATTGAAGCGCAGAAAATGCTTGGCCGTACGCCGGGCAATATCATCGCTATCCGTCCTCTTCGTGGAGGTGTCATTTCAGACTATGAAATGACAGAGCATATGATTAAGAATTTTATTCGCCGGGCAATGGGAGGCTTCAGTCTTATTAAGCCGCGTGTTGTTATCTGTGTTCCGAGCGGGATAACAGAGGTTGAAGAGCGTGCGGTTATTGACGCAGGTCGTCAGGCAGGCGCAAGAAGTGTATTCCTTATTGAAGAGCCTATCGCAGCTGCAATAGGTGCAGGCATTAAGATTGCTGAGCCGGACGGCAATATGATTATTGATATCGGCGGTGGAACGACTGATGTTGCGGTTATCTCTCTTTCAAATATCGTTGAATCTTCATCAATTAAAATGGCGGGCGATGATTTTGATGAATATATTATCAAATACATACGCCGCAAGCACAATGTGCTGATTGGTGAGCGTACGGCAGAAGATCTTAAGATTAACATCGGTTGCGTTTTCCCACGTCCCGAGGAAATTTCCATGGAAATAAAGGGACGTTGCCTTATGACGGGACTTCCGCGTATATTTACGGTAACATCAAGCGAGATGTACGAAGCGCTTGAAGAACCGGCAACAAGAATCGTTGAGGCTATCCACAGCGTGCTTGAGCGCACTCCGCCTGAGCTTGTCGGTGATATTTCGACAAACGGCATTGTTCTTACGGGTGGCGGCTCTCTTGTCTGGGGCTTTGCAGAGCTTATTCAGTCCAAGACAGGTATTGACACCCGTGTTGCCGACGAGGCTGTTTCCTGCGTCGTTTACGGAACGGGAAAAACTCTTGACGAGCTCGGCAATATGACAGACGGAACTCTCAATCTTTCAAGAAGAAAGCAGATGCTTTCCTAAGGTATAACAAACAAAAAATGCCCTGCGACAGCACAAGAATGTCGCAGGGCATTTTAAATCCAGAGTATGATTTGAATATTATTTCTTTATTACGCGTGCTTCAAGATAGAATCTCTTATCCCACGCATCGCCCATGGAGAATGTCTTTCTCGGGAGCGCTCCGTCACAGATGACAGTAGGGAAGAAGGAGTCTTTTGAAATTACGGGAAGAATAAAACCTGCGTTGCCGGGTTCAGCTCCGAGACGGTTTACAACATCCTCACCGTGGATATAATCCACTTTTCCGCCGTTTTCTTTAATATAATCGTCAATGAACTTCTGCAAAGAACCGACTGTGAGGTTGGATTTCGGGTTTGCAATTCCGATTTTTTCAGAACCGTTTGCAGTAATCATAATGAACTTCTGCTCTGCAGTATCTGAAAGCTCATAATACTCTGAAAGAGCCTTGCGCATCTTGTCCGGATCAATATCAAAAACAACTCTGTGGATTGCTTCAAACTCAAGTGAAGCATCGTGGAGGTTTACAAGCTCGCAAAGTGCGTAGCGTGCCGGATGTGATTCATACTCATCAGGAGAGAGCGTTTCTTTAACAAGACGCCAGCATTCTTTTGCTGTTGCAAGTGAATGGTTTCCGTCGCCTACTGCAAACTGAAGAACGCCTTTGCCGGAAACATTGTATTTTTTATTGAATGTTTCTTCATCAGCAAGTGCGGCGAGTGCGGAATTGATACGTTTTTCCTCATCGTCGCTTACAAAGTATCCGCGGATTGAACCGGAATTTTCCATAAGTTCAAAATCGTATGCAACCGGAAGCTGTGCATCAGCAAGTGGTTCGATGACGCTTTTTTCTGCGTCATCGATGAGCAGCATTATGTGGGGGATTTCGAGTTTCGCGTTTTTGCGGATTTTAACGCGCGGAGGAATACGTTCAAGAACTGTGCCTTCTGTTGCGCGGATTTTAGACTGTGACCCCGCCATATAGTCATATTCTTCGAGGTCAACAACGCCCATGAGCCCGCGGCGTATCTTTCCGTTTCTCTGTGTGCGTTCGACATATATGTACTTAGAAACTTTTTCTGCAAAAATTCCGCTTGTTATATATTCTGCCATACAGCTGTTAATGCGCTCAATTCTTGCATCTCCGTTTCCGTCTTCTAAATAAATTTCGGGGAAGGTAAGGTGGAGTGTGGACGGTGAGTTTCCCACAAAATTTGAAACACTTGTCCAGTATTCCGGCTCTGAAGTGTATTGGTCACACGCAACAACGCTCCATTTTTTCATATCCGTTCCGCTTTTGGGGAGAAGAATGTCTCCGGGAGCAAAAACTTTTTTACTCATAAATATTCACCCTTTGTTTTATTGTAATATGAAAATAAGTATACCATATTTATTCCGTTTCTGCAAGAAAAATCAAAAATCACAAGTTAAATAAAATTTAATATTTTTCCTGTTGACATTTGGGATTTATGTGGTATAATTATATATGCAATTGCGGGAGTGACTCAGTGGTAGAGTGTCACCTTGCCAAGGTGAAAGTCGCGAGTTCGAATCTCGTCTTCCGCTCCAAACCGGCTTGATTTCAAGTCGGTTTTTTCTTTTACGGATGCCCGCCCGGAATTTACTTCCGGGCAGACTATATGAAAGAACAAACGTAAAATATGCCGACCGCCGTGAAGGTCAGAGGGAGAACAAGCCGTCTGCAAGACTCGTCGTTTGTTCTGCTCATTATTAAGTTATGCCGTGGCGCAAGAAAATGTTCGTTGACCTTAGGGACGGGTTGGTGTATAATATATAGGCAATAAATGCAGGAGGTATAGTAAATGATTAAGGTATCCCCGTCAATTTTATCGGCTGATTTTGCAAATTTGGAAAAAGAAATGAAAAGGCTTGAAGTTGCAGGGGCGCACTGGGCTCATGTTGACGTTATGGACGGGCACTTTGTTCCAAACATTTCGATCGGCGCTCCGGTTGTAAAAGCTATTTCAAAGGTTTCCAATCTTCCGCTTGATGTACATCTTATGATATCGGATCCTGATTTTTATCTTGATGATTTTATAAAGGCAGGCTCGCATATAATTACGATACATGAAGAGTGCAATTCCGATGTAGGAAAAGTTCTTACCCGTATCCGCGAAACTGGAGTAAAGTGCGCCCTCTCCATAAAGCCGAACACGCCGGTCTCTGCACTTGAAAAGTATATTGATATTCTTGATATGGTTCTTATTATGACAGTTGAGCCGGGATTTGGAGGACAAAAGTTTATTGATTCCTGCCTTCCTAAAATTGCCGAAGCACGCGCTCTTATTGATGCACGCAATCCCGCTTGCCTACTTGAAATTGACGGCGGTGTAACGTGTGACAATGTCACCGCAGCGAAGGTTGCAGGCGCAAACGTCATTGTGGCCGGGTCATCTGTATTCGGCGCAGAGGATATGAAGCAGGCAATTGATATACTTGGAATGTAATTTACATATCGGCTGAAAGGAAGTGTATTCTGTGCAGCAACGAAAAAAGCAAAGCTTTTTTAAGGGTGCGATGATTCTCTCTGTCGCCGCACTTATTGTAAAGCTTATAGGTGCTCTGTTTAAAATTCCGCTTACCAACATCCTTGGCGGAGACGGTATGGGGTATTTTTCAACAGCGTATGATATATATATGCCTATTTATGTTATCTCTAACGCCGGTCTTCCTGTTGCCATAGCGCGCATAGTTGCGGAAAGTGTTTCGGAAGGTCGTTTCCGCGATGTCAAAAGAACTCTGCGCATTGCAAATACCGTGTTCTTTATTACCGGTCTTATCGGCTTTTGTATAATGTTTTTGGGCGCGGGATTTTTCGTCAATAAAATGATAAAAAATCCGGGTGCATATCTGGCTGTTATGGCAATGGCACCTACCGTGTTTTTCGTTTGTATGACTTCCGCGTACAAAGGTTATTACGAAGGCCTGCAGAATATGTACCCGACAGCAATAGCACAGGTTGTTGAGGTTGTGATAAAGCTCATTTTCGGATTTGGTCTTTCGATGCTTGCATATAAGCTCGGCACCGATGAATTTGCGATGAGCGGGACTGTTCTCGGAAGAAGCTTTGCAAGCTTTGAAGAGGCTGAAATAAGAATTCTTCAGTTTGCTGCTGCCGGTGCAATACTCGGCGTTGCTATGGGAGCTATGGGAAGCTGGCTTTCTGTATTTATCCGCCACAAGGTGCGCGGTGACGGCATAACTCGTGCAGAGCTTGATGCTCATCAGGAGGTTACGCCAACCCGTACAATTCTGAAAAAAATCATCAAGGTAGCTGTTCCGATTGCACTTGGTTCCTGCGTTGGTCAGATTACCGGAGTTATAGATCTTTTATCTGTGTATGACAGACTTCATCACGCAGTTGATACCGGATATGATGTTCTTCGTGCAATCTACGGGGATGCGCTTCCTGCATCAAAAGCACTTGAAGATATTCCGAACTATTTAAACGGCTGCTATAAAGGTATGGCGGTAACTCTGTATAACTTGATTCCAACGTTTACCGTAGCATTCGGAGTAAGCGCGCTTCCGGCAATAACAACCGCATGGACGCAGGAAAATAACGGCGAACTGAAAGAAAACGTTGAAGCTGTTCTACGTATGACTATGCTTCTGGTTCTTCCTGCCGGTATCGGTATGTCGGCGATGTCACATGGTGTGCTTACGCTTCTTTACGGCAGCAAGCCCGAAGAGGTTGAAATCGCTGTGCCGCTTCTTGCAGTTCTCGGTATAGCTGTGATTTTTTCATCAGCCTGTTCTCCAATAAACAGTATGCTACAAGCTGTCGGTAGGGCAGACCTTCCAGTGAAGATAATGGTTGGATGTGCGGCGTTTAAGCTTACATTTAACTATATTACCGTCGGAATACCACAAATCAATATCCTCGGTGCTGCAATGGGTACTTTGATATGCTATGTGCTCATAATGCTTATCAGTATGTATTTTCTCTTACGCATAACTAAGCTCAGAATAAGCTTTATGACAGTGTTTGTAAAGCCCGCGATTTCTGCGATATTGTGTGCTCTTACGGCACTTGCGGTATCCCGTATTGTTATGCTTGGTGCATCTGAGAATGTCGGAACGGTTATTGGAATAGGTTGCGGTGCTGTTGTTTATGTTGTATCATTGGTGCTTTTGTGTGCAATAACGGAAGATGATATAAAGCGCCTGCCGAAGGGAGAAAAGCTCGCCGCAATTTACAACAAACTTCCCGGAATAAAAACAAAATAGCTCAGCAATTTAAAAGAGCTGTATGAAACCGCTGGTTTCATACAGCTCTTTTTTTAATAAATTGTGCGTCAAACATTTCTTTGTAGAATCCTTAAGAAATGTTTTTGCCGATACTGTCGTGAAAAAGCCGTGTCATTCTCCCATCTCCGCAATAAATGCATTAATGGAAAAAACGGCAGTATTCTGTTGAATACTGCCGTTTTTTCTGGTGCGGATAAGAGGACTTGAACCTCCACCGAGTTGCCCCGACCAGAACCTGATGGTCCCGCCCACTCGGTGAAAAATGAAAAACCGCATAAAATTAGGGGTTTCAGGATGATAGGAGTCTTAAAAATCTCTAATTTTTTATGCAAATTTCATTCTATGGAATTGGTAGAATGAAATTGAAAATGAAATAGAATTAAAATTAAACCAAATCAGTCGTATCGAAATGATGCGGCTTTTTTTATTACAGAAACGGAGGAAATACAATGCCAAAATTAAATAGCAATTTTACAAACATACTC
>JAZSOS010000025.1:0-4291 GCA_045537045.1 Eubacteriales bacterium | reverse complement strand
GAAGCTGGCGTTCTTCCAAGAGTACACGGTTCAGGTGTGTTCACTAGAGGAATGACACAAGTTATGTCAACTTGTACTTTAGGTATGCTTTCTGAAGTTCAAAAGCTTGAAGGACTTGAGGGGGACACAACAAAGAGATATATGCACCAATACAACATGCCAGGATACGCTTCAGGCGAAGCTAAGCCATTAAGAAGCCCAGGCAGACGTGAAATTGGTCACGGTGCACTTGCAGAAAGAGCTCTTGAACCCGTTGTTCCTTCAGTTGAGGAATTCCCTTATGCAATAAGACTTGTATCCGAGGTTGTTTCCTCTAACGGCTCCACATCCCAGGGTTCCGTTTGCGGTTCCACACTTGCTTTAATGGACGCAGGTGTTCCGATCAAGGCTCCCGTTGCAGGTATCTCCTGCGGTCTTGTTACCGACGAGGACAAGTGGCTTACGTTTATCGACATCCAGGGCGTAGAGGACTTCTACGGCGATATGGACTTCAAGGTTGCTGGAACAAAAGCCGGTATCACCGCTATTCAGATGGATCTTAAAATTGACGGTCTTACTCCGGAAATCATCAAGAGCGCACTCACCATCACACGCGATGCAAGATACCGCATCCTTGATGAGATTATGCTCCCGTGCATCGCAGAGCCGAGAAGCGAGCTTTCAAAGTATGCTCCGAAGATGATGCATATGACAATTGATCCTGAGAAAATCCGCGATGTTATCGGAAAGGGCGGCAGCGTTATCCAGAAGATCGTTGCAGACACAGGCGCAAAGATTGACATTGAGGATGACGGAAACGTCTATATCTCCGCGATCGACATCGAAGCCTGCAAGAACGCAAAGAAGGTTATCGAAACAATCGTTCTCGATCCGGTTGTCGGCGAGCTTTACTACGGTAAGGTTGTCCGCGTTATCCCGATCGGCGCATTCGTTGAAATCGCTCCGGGCAAGGACGGCATGGTTCACATCTCCAAGCTTGAGAATCGCCGTGTAGAGAAGGTTGAGGATGTTCTCAACGTCGGCGATATGACATGGGTTAAGTTCATGGGCGTCGACGACAAGGGCAGAACAAACTTCTCACGTAAGGATGCTTACAACGACCTCGCAAAGCGCGAAGCAGAAGAGAAAAAAGAAGATTAATTTAAAAATGCGGTCTCCCGTTTTGGGAGACCGCATAATATACGGCGAAGTAACAGCCAAAATTTCTCTTTAAAACAATGCTATTTCGCGTAATATGCTAATAAATTTCAACGCCCGCACGGATCTTTCCGCGCGGGCGTTGTTTATACTCTGTTAAGTATTTCCTGAAGCCTGCTTTCGTCCTCACTTTCCATACCGAGGTGATGTATTTTTGCTATCTCCTCATGCTGAAAAAAGACGTTGTACTCATCGCCGATGTTCCCTTCAGGATACAAACAGGCAACATAGTCCCATATCTTTTGTTTCCCTTGTTGCATCTGTTTTCTTCCGTATATCATTATCGGCTTTGTTCCGTTAACAAGCGTTACTACCGTCCCTATCGGTAAATATTTCATTTTTTCCTTCTCCTTCAATAATTTTAAATTTGTATCCCTTGCTTTCTGCAAGAGCTTTTATCTTTTCGCACATTTCCGTGCCCGTATATCCCGGTGTCTCCGAAAATTCAAAGTGGCATTTCGGCGAGACTGTGCCGTTGTTAATTTTAAACTTACAATTTCGAATATCACAAAACAACAAAAGCTGAGTGAGGGACATCCGGCAAAGAATTTCCTCATCAATGGCAGGAACGACAAATTCAGATATTTTGAACTCCTTACCTCCATGCATATGAAGAAGCTGTTCCACGGCGTTTTCATCTATTCCGCGCACGCCGATGATTTCTCCGTTTTTATTAATTATCTTTTCTTGTCCCTCAAGCCACAGTGCAAGTTTCCCGTCTCTTCCAAGACAAAAGCTTCTGTCCCAATGTTTGGATAAATCTGCAATTTCTCCTTCGCCTTTGTATTCCCTTACATATCCGTAGCGGTCAAACAGACATGGATTATCTCCGCAAAGCATTCCCGCCACTTCCTTTTCAAAATTCAAAAGAAGCCTTTCGTTTGCTTTGCGTGAAACTTGTGCTTCGTTCTTGTTTTTTATGACTTCTTTTTCACAGCCATATCCAAGAACAAGCATCCGCGGAACATATCCCTCTTTCTTTTGTCCTGCTTTTTTATCTTTGTGCTTTTCAAGCTCCGATGCGCAGAACTTAATAGTTACTGTGTCCATAGGATGTTCTCTGAAATGCCTTCCTATCGGCGGCTTCCCACGCCGATCAAGTTTGTCATCTACATAACGCGCTGTTTCAATAACAAGTTTTATTCCAAGATAAACAAATAGACAACAGATGTAAAAGAATTTGAAATTTTGTATTCCATCAAAAAACATCTCCCAAAAAGTTCCCATATCTGCTCCTTTATACGTTTATTTCATCGATCTTCAAAGATTTTATCTACACTCTCTTCAGCAAGATAAGATCCTCCAACTATCGCTGCAAGTTTACCTGCAAGAAGTATTGTACTCCCTATCAAACCAGTGCTTGCTCCAAGTAAAAGTGTCAATATTTCACCCGCTGCCCAACCTGCCACAGCACCACCAACATTTCCTGCAACAACTTTCGCAGTGGTTTTCACAGTATCTTTTCCGATTTGGCCGTTTCTCTGCCGCTTCCTTTGCGCGCTTGATTTCTTCTTCGAGCGCACGTCGTTCTTCCACTATCCTCTCATCCTCGGCAAAACCATAGCCCGGTCTGCGGCGGTTTTGTCCGCTTAGTCTTTTCTGTGATTTCGCTGTAATTTATATCCGCTTGGCGCGAAAGGCGAAAATTTACTCAAATACCACGGCTTTTTACTGCAAATCGACCTTGTGCGTTATTTCATGTTTTCTGCATGGGAGAGTTAAGTTACTCCTCTACCCTTTCACCGTTTGGTAACACACATTCTATTACCTTTACGTCTCCGGTTTCGCGATCAACATCCAAGGTTGCCCAAACCGTCCATCCTTTGTAATCTGCTATTAAATCCGGACGATCTTTTGCACTTTCGAAACAAAAGCTAAACCTCATATAGTCACCCATTTGACATCGGGCAACACATACAGTGCGTATCTTTTGTTTCATGTACTCCATTCCGTACAGTTTAATTAATTTAAGTAGAGCTTTTGCTTGTAAAACATCATATTCTAACATTTTTACCCTCCAAATAACTTGTAAAGTTCCAGAACGTCTTGTTCTGATAATTTTCTTTCAATATTGCCTACGGATTTGATTCCATGCTTCGTATACACCGCTCTCATGTTATCCGGCGTTATTATCTCAAACTCTTCCTGATGGCTTAATATGTGTGCAATGTACAAATCCGACTCGGAAGGTCTGAAATCACCTATATACGGATGCGAGTGGCAATTTAATATACCTTTATTCCGTATCATCTCCTCCAGCAGTTCTTTGGAAATCGGAGTTCCACTTGTGTCTCCGCGTATGATAATATTTCTGTTCCCTATTGTAATTGATGCGAACTCAACACCTTCCTGCCGTGATAACAGGCTTACTTGCTCGTAACTTGGTGCAGAGGATATTTCTATTGAATCCTTATACTGGGGCAATTTTCCTATCCACTCCACTATCTCTTTCGGCAGATTTTCTTCGGGATAAGGCTTTGCTAATTCTCCCACGTTATTTTCGGTTTTTAGCATATCCTGTGTATTTGGATTCTTTTCAAATACAACCTGACGAGCGTTGCCAAAATTCTCCCCGCGGACAATATTCCTGGACTCAAAAACACCTGCAGTGAGCGCACCCATAAGTCCGGCATACGCCGCATCCTCGCTTATCAGACGGAACTCGTTATCCTCATCAAACGCAAGGTTTCGTATTACGGGTTGCAGTATCTCCTGTAAGTATTCCTCACTGCCCTCACTCAGTATACTTTTGCCGTATTTCGCCGCTATCCTGTATGCCGCGTTATTTATGTTTTCTATACTTCCCGAAAGTGTCCCCGGTATCTTTCCACCAAGTGCACTTATTCCGCCCAGAAGCTTCTGCAATGCCGTTTCGCTTACTGCTTTCAGTGTTGCATATGTCTGTGCCTCTCCACGGTCTTTTCCTTCGTGCAATGCACTGTTATATGAATTTCCGTATACCGAGCCGAACATTGCCGCACTTCCCAGCGCAGGGTTTAGTGTACCTAATGCCACGCTTGGTGCCATATTTGCAATAGAGGTTGTCATATCATAAGCAACCTTGCCCACACCTTTTGCATTATCACTTATATAC
>JAZSOS010000023.1:0-99566 GCA_045537045.1 Eubacteriales bacterium | reverse complement strand
CTACGTCGTTCTCAATATGCTCATCATGACCCGCGTCGGCACCGCTGTTATCAACGCTCTCGGCGACTCCGCCGACTTCGTTAAGGGTCTGCACGCACGCGCCGACATCGATGAAGAAAACCGCTACATCGTTCACTTCCCCCAGGACAACACAATCTGGTCTATCAACTCCGGTTACGGCGGCAACGTTCTTCTCGGTAAGAAGTGCTTTGCTCTCCGTATCGCTTCCTACCAGGGCCGCAACGAAGGCTGGATGGCTGAGCATATGCTCATCCTCGGCGTCAAGGCTCCGAACGGTGAGAAGAAGTACATCGCAGCAGCATTCCCGTCTGCTTGCGGTAAGACAAACCTTGCTATGCTTATCCCCCCGAAGGCTTATGCTGATAAGGGCTATGAAGTTGAGTGCGTAGGTGACGATATCGCATGGCTCCGCGTCGGCGATGACGGCCGCCTCTGGGCTATCAACCCTGAAGCTGGTTTCTTCGGCGTTGCTCCGGGTACAAACAACAAGTCAAACCCGAACGCTCTTGCAACCTGCCAGCAGGATACAATCTTCACAAACGTTGTTCATAACACAGAGGACAACACTGTTTGGTGGGAAGGTCTTGATAAGAACCCGCCGAAGAACGCTATCAACTGGAAGGGCGAGCCGTGGGACTGCGAGTCCGGCGAGAAGGGCGCTCATCCGAACAGCCGCTTCACAGCACCGGCTTGCAAGTGCCCGTGCATTTCTCCGGAATTTGAAAGCCCGAAGGGTGTTCCGATTTCCGCTATCGTATTCGGCGGTCGCCGTGCAAAGACTGCTCCGCTCGTTTACCAGTCATTTGACTGGAACCACGGTGTATTCGTAGGCTCAGCTATGGCTTCCGAGACAACTGCTGCAGCTGCAGGTGCAGTCGGTGTTGTCCGTCGTGACCCGATGGCTATGCTTCCGTTCTGCGGATACAACATGGGTGACTATTTCAACCACTGGATTGAAATGGGCAAGAAGATCACAAAGAAGCCGAAGATCTTCAACACAAACTGGTTCAGAACAAGCGATGACGGCAAGTTCCTCTGGCCGGGATTCGGTGACAACCTCCGCGTTCTCGAGTGGATCCTCAAGCGTTGCGACGATGAAATCGGCGCAAACGAGACAGCTATCGGTTATGTTCCGAAGGCTGAGGATATCAACCGTGAGGGCATCGAGGATGAAGTAACAATGGATATCCTCAACGACATCCTCTCCGTTGATGCAGGTCTCTGGAAAGAAGATGCTGCAAACCTCGAAGAGTTCTATGCAAAGATTCAGAGTGTCGGCAACAGAATGCCGAAGGAAATGTACGATCAGCTCGAAGCTCTCAAGGCTCGTCTTGATAAGTAATTTCATAAAGTAAAAAATATGCGGCGGTGCATTTTGCACCGCCGCCCATTTTTTGTGCTGAAAAATTAAAATATTTTTTGAAAATTTTGTAGAAAAGTATTTAAATTGGACACAAGATGTGGTATAATAACTGCTAATAGCAGTTATTATACCAATTTAATGCCGTTTTCCTCTCCGGCTTCGCCGGAAAACGGAAAATATGGCTACATTATACCATTTTGCTTGCGCTTATGGTATAATACGCTGTGATTATTTGTGTATTCATAAGAATGGGGAATTTTTGAAAATTATGAATGTTAAAGAGATTCCGGAAGAATTACTTTGCCGTCAGCAGGAATATATCCGCGCTGTGGCAGATTTGAATATGGGAAAGCGTCCCACTGCGTTTGTTGACACTTACGGCTGTCAGCAGAATGAGGCGGACAGCGAGATTATCCGCGGTATTCTCATGGAAATGGGATATACTCAGGTGTTCGATGAAAATGATGCTGATGTTATTGTTATAAACTCCTGCGCCGTGCGTGAGCACGCAGAGCAAAGGGTGCTTGGAAACGTAGGCCAGCTTATTCACGTTAAGAGAAAAAGAAATTGCCTTATCGCGGTGTGCGGATGTATGGTTCAGCAGCCGCAGATGGCGGAAAAGATAAAAAAAAGCTATCCGCACGTAAAGCTTGTTTTCGGCGTTCACGCCCTGCCGCGTTTTCCGGAGCTTTTGTACCGCGCGCTCACCGGTGAAAAGCGCGTGTTTGATATTGAAAAGTCCGACGGATATATAGCAGAGGGGCTTCCCGTGCTTCGCAAGGACAAAACAAAGGCGTGGGTTTCGATAATGTATGGGTGCAACAATTTCTGCACTTACTGTATCGTTCCTTACGTCCGCGGAAGAGAACGCTCGCGTGATCCTAAAAAGGTTGTCGCCGAGGTTGCGGCACTGGTGCGCGAGGGCTGCCGTGATGTAACTCTGCTTGGTCAGAACGTAAATTCTTACGGAAATGACCTTGATGAGAACGTAGACTTTTCTTCTCTTCTCGAAATGATAAATGAGATACCCGGCGATTTCAGAATACGCTTTATGACGAGTCACCCGAAGGATGCAACACCGCGCTTGTTTGATACGATGGCAAAATGCGAAAAGGTTGCAAAGCACATTCATCTGCCGTTCCAGTCGGGCAGTGACCGGATACTTTCTCTTATGAACCGCCGGTATGACAGCACGAAATACCGTGCGCTTGTTGCGTATGCACGAAGCAAAATGCCGGATATCTCCGTAACGAGTGATGTTATAGTCGGTTTTCCGGGTGAAACTGATGAGGACTTTGAAGAAACAATGCGCCTTGCACGTGATATCGGCTTTGACGGTCTGTTTGTTTTTATATATTCAAAGCGTAGCGGCACACCTGCCGCAGAAATGGAAGACCCCACGCCTCGCAGTGAAAAGGTGGCACGTTTTCAGCGCCTTTTCGATTTGCAGGATACCATAACCGAAGAAAAAAGCAGAAAGCTTCTCGGTGCAGAAGTGGATGTTCTTGTTGAAGCAGTTCAGGAGGAGCAGAACGGATATAACCTTCTTGCAAGGTGTGAAAGCAACCGTCCGGTTTATGTAAAGGGAGAAGCATCCCTCGTAGGTGCTTTTACAAAAGCACGCATTACCGATTCCTCCAAATGGGGAATGTACGGTGAATTGGTTTAGTATATAAAAGTTTGAAATGAAGTGGGTAACGGTATGAGTGAGCAGAAATATTCTCCGATGATAGAGCAATATCTCCAAATAAAGGAGCAGAATAAAGACAGCATTCTGTTTTTCCGTCTTGGTGACTTTTATGAGATGTTTTTTGAGGATGCCAATATTGCTTCGCGCGAGCTTGAGCTTACGCTTACCGGTAAAGAGTGTGGTATGCCCGAGCGCGCACCTATGTGCGGTGTTCCGTATCATTCGGCAGAAACCTATATTGCACGCCTTATAGCAAAGGGATATAAAGTTGCTATATGTGAGCAGACAGAGGATGCCGGTAAAGGCAAAAAGCTTGTCCACCGCGATATCGTGAGGGTGGTCACGCCAGGTACGGTTATTGAGAATACGATGCTTGATGAAAACAGCAACAACTACATCTGCAGTATATATGTTGCCAAAACGACCGCCGCGGTGTGCTTTATAGATATTTCAACCGGTTCGGCATCAAGCTGTGAGCTTTCAGGCAGCGATGTCAAGGATCAGATTATGGGAGAGATTGTCAAGTTTTCGCCCAGCGAGGCAATTGTCAACTTTGATTTTTCTCTGGACGCATTTTCCTGCGATTATATGAAAAAAAATCTCTGCATCAATGTTGAGTGCGGCTATGACGAGGGATTTTCTTTTGAAAATGCCCGCGATGCCATCTGTGCGCATTTCAGAGTGAGTGAGCCTTCCGCTGTCGGCTTTGCGGAAAACAGCCCGACGGTCAATGCCGCCGGTGCGCTTCTTGCGTATATTCACCAGACGCAAAAAACAAACCTTTCACATATAAATAAAATGGAGTTTTACTCACGCGAGGAGTATATGCTTCTTGATCCGTCAGTGCGCAGAAACCTTGAAATCTGCGAAACAATGAGGAGCAAGGAAAAGCGCGGCTCGCTTCTCTGGGCGATAGATAAAACTAAAACCTCTATGGGAAGCCGCCTTCTCAAAAGCTGGATAGACAAGCCTCTTATGAAGGTTGACGATATAAACGAACGGCTTGATGCTGTTGCTGCACTTGTTGCAGAGCCGATGCTGCGCGAGGAGCTTAATGAAAGTCTCCGTTTCGTGCGCGATATCGAGCGTCTGCTCGGTCGCGTTGTTTACGGCATTGCAAATGCGCGCGACCTTGTGGCAATGTCCAAGACCTTTGAAGCGCTTCCTGCAATAAAGGAAAAGCTTCGGGCATTTGATGCAAGAATGCTTAGAAACCTCAACGAAAAGATTGATGCCCTTGCCGATATGTATACGCTTATAAATGATGCCATTGACGATGAGCCGCCCACAACGATTACAGAGGGCAAAATCATCCGCAAGGGATATAATGCCGATGTTGATGAGCTTCGCCGTATGCAGGAGGACAGCAAGGGATATATGGCAGAGCTTACTGCCCGCGAAAAGGAAAAAACGGGCATAAAAAATCTGAAAATAGGCTATAATCGTGTTTTCGGTTATTATATAGAGATATCAAAATCAAACCTCAGTGAAGTTCCTGACCACTACATAAGAAAGCAGACTCTTACCGGCGGAGAACGCTTTATAACTGAAGAGCTTAAAATCCTTGAAGAGAAGCTTCTCGGCGCTCAGGAAAAGCTGTACCGCCTTGAGCATGAAATATTCCGCGGAATATGTGACCGCGTGTGCGAAAACACCGTACGTATTCAGGAAACATCTACCGCGCTTGCAACGCTTGACGTTATCGTAAACTTTGCATCCGTATCTGCACGCTATGGATATAACAGACCGAAGGTGAACTGCGGCTCAAAAATCGTTATCAAGGATGGCAGACATCCGGTGGTAGAACGCGTAATGCGCGATTCGCTTTTCGTTCCGAATGACGCGCATCTCGATTGCGGTGATAACCGTATGGCGATAATTACGGGCCCGAACATGGCGGGTAAGTCTACCTATATGCGTCAGGTTGCGCTTATCACGCTTCTTGCACAGGTAGGATGCTTTGTTCCCGCGAAAAGCGCAGAAATCGGCGTTGTGGACAGAATTTTCACAAGAATAGGCGCGTCCGATGACCTTGCATCAGGTCAGTCCACATTTATGGTTGAAATGAACGAGGTTTCCGAGATTATAAAAAAAGCAACGAAAAAAAGCCTCATAATCCTTGATGAAATAGGAAGGGGAACATCTACCTTTGACGGTATGGCGATTGCCCGTGCGGTCATAGAGTATGTTTCCGATAAGAAATGCATCGGTGCAAAAACGCTGTTTGCAACCCACTATCACGAGCTTACAGAGCTTGAAGGAAAGCTTGACGGTGTTAAAAACTATAACATTGCCGTTAAAAAGCATGGCTTTGATATAACCTTCCTGCGCAAAATCGTGCGCGGAAGCGCTGATGACAGCTATGGTATAGAGGTTGCCCGCCTTGCTGGAATTCCGGACTCCGTGACGCTTCGCGCAAGGGAAATCCTTGAAAGTCTCGAAGAAGACAAGGCGATAACAAAGCCTGAGTTTGTTATTCCAAAAGAACGCGTGCGCTCGCACGAGGGCGATCTTATCCTGTCCGAGCTTGCGCATATGGATGTAAACACGCTCTCCCCGCTTGAAGCGATATCGGTGCTTTTTGATATCGCGAAGCGTGCGCGTGAAGCTGAATAGTTAATTTTAAAAAAGGAGGGATTTTCGTGGGACGTATAAACGTTCTTGGTCAGCATATTGCGAATATGATAGCGGCAGGAGAGGTCGTCGAAAATCCCGCATCGGTTGTAAAAGAGCTTGTTGAAAACGCAATTGATGCGCATTCTCAGTCCGTCACGGTCGAAATCCAGAACGGCGGAATAACCTATATCCGCGTTACAGATGACGGCTCGGGTATGGAGCCGGATGATGCAAAAACTGCATTTCTCCGCCATGCAACCAGTAAGATATCAAAGGCAGACGACCTTGAAAAAATAGCCACTCTCGGCTTTCGTGGAGAGGCGCTTGCGGCAATTTCGTCCGTTTCAAAAATAGACCTTATTACAAAATCCGCCGCAGCACAAATGGGAATTGCCGTCCGCGTTGAGGCAGGGCAGGTAATCCGCGAGAACGAGTCCGGCTGTCCCGATGGTACAACCATCATCGTTCGTGAGCTGTTTTACAACACTCCGGCGCGTATGCGCTTTCTCAAGAAGGATGCAACGGAAGCCGCATCAGTTGAAGCCGTCGTGAGATCTGCGGCGCTTTCGCATCCCGAGGTTTCAATAAAGTTCATAAAAGACGGCAAGGACATTTTGCATACACCGGGTGACGGTGTTATGAAAAACTGTATATATGCGCTTTTCGGGCGCGACTTTGCAAACAATATGCACGAGATTGCACAAGACCTTCACGGGATGAAGGTTACGGGCTTTACATGCTCTCCGCAGTCATCAAGAGGAAACCGCGCGATGCAGTTCTTCTTTGTAAACGGAAGACCGATAAAATCGCGTATGCTCTCGGTCGCTCTTGATAACGCTTATAAAGAACGCATAATGAAAGGGCGTTTTCCCACCTGCGTTCTTATGATGGAAATTCCGCTCGGTCAGGTGGACGTAAATGTTCACCCCGCAAAGACCGAGGTGAAATTTGCGCGTGAGCGCGATGTATTTGACCTTGTTTATTTTGCAGTAAAAACGGCTCTTGAAAAAATCGAAAAACGTGAAATCGTTCCGCCGCAGATACAAAGACCCGTACAGGTTGACAACATAACGGAGAACCAGACACGCATAGAGGTTTTTGAGGAAAAACCTCTATCGGTGAAATTGGAATCTCCAGAGAAACCCGAAGGGGAAAAGGAACAAGTTTCTGCTGTACCGAAGATGCCGCAGCTTAATTTCAAACGCTCTTCCGACGGTATGCGCACGATGCTTTCCGCACCGAAGATGCCTGAATATACGGTAAAAAAAGAATCTGTAAAGGAAGAAAACCTGCCGGAAGAAAACCTGCCGGAAGAAAAGACGGAAAAAGTGGTTGGACATAACCTCGAAAGCAAACCGATTAATACAGCACCGCAAAAAGCGCAAATTTCTCCGCCTGCATCCGAAGCGATAGAGACCGAAGGCGTAAATCAAAAGCAAGTATCATCCGACATCCGATATATCGGCGAGGCGATGAACACATATATTATTGTAGAAAGCGGCGATTCCGTTGTCTTTATAGACAAGCATGCCGCGCATGAGCGAATTATCTTTGAAAAGCTGCGCGAGAGCGTTGGCACGCCACAGACTCAGCTTCTCCTTGTTCCTGAGATTATGTCGCTTGACAAGCGTGCTGCCGCGGCACTTCTTGACAACCGTGAAGAGGTTCTCGGTCTCGGATTTGAAATAGACGATTTCGGCGACGGCTCGGTCGCAGTTTCCGCCGTACCGGACGGCATTGATGCACATGACGCAGTGTCCGTTCTCGATTCTCTTGCAGAAACGCTTGCAAGCGGAGCACGTGCATCGCTTCCTGAGGTCATTTCAGAAACGATGTATTCAGTTGCGTGCAAGGCGGCAATCAAAGCCGGACAGAAGAACAGCCCAGAGGAGCTTTTCGCTCTTGCAAAGCGGGTGCTTTTAAATGATGATATCCGTTACTGCCCTCACGGCAGACCGGTTATGATAGAGTACACAAAAAACGAGCTTGAAAAGAAATTCAAGCGAACAGTGTGATTTGATATGACAGATAATAAAAAAAGAGTGGTATGTATCGTCGGACCAACGGCATCCGGCAAAACCGCACTTTCAGTATCATTGGCCGAGCATTTCGGCGGTGAGGTTGTTTCCTGCGATTCCATGCAGATATATCGCGGAATGGATATCGGAACGGCGAAGCCGACGCGTGATGAAATGCGTGATGTTCCGCATCATATGCTGTCAATTATTGACCCGTCGGAATCCTATTCTGCTGCACGTTATGTAAAGGAAGCAGGCGCGATTACGGATGACATACTTTCCCGCGGCAAGCTTCCGGTAATAGTGGGTGGCACGGGTCTCTACGTCGATTCGCTTGTAAACGGAACAGATTTTGCTGAGGAGGGCGAGGATACAGAATGCCGCCGAGAGCTTTTTGCTTTGTATGAAAAGCATGGTGCAGCGTATATGCATTCGATGCTCAGAAAGGTAGACCCCGAGCGGGCGGCGCAGATACATGAAAACAACGTAAAGCGCGTTATCCGCGCACTCGAGGTTTATAATATGAGCGGCAAGACGATAAGCGCGCACGACGAGGAAAGCAAAAAGCGACCGCCGCGGTATGATGCCGTTTATATCGGCCTTATGTATGAGAACAGGGAACTGTTATATGACAGGATAAACCGAAGAGTGGACGAAATGATGGCGTCCGGTCTTTTGGAAGAAATTCAAAAGCTGTTATCTTCGGGTGTCTCTTCCGATACAACCGCAATGCAGGCGATAGGGTATAAAGAGCTTGTCTCATATTTTGAAGGAAAATGTACCCAAGACGAGGCGGTTGAGAATGTAAAGCAGGCCTCGCGCAGATATGCAAAGCGCCAGATGACATGGTTTCGACGCAATAAAAGCATAAATTGGATAGCGGTCGATAAAACAAAAAATTTTTCTGATGTACTACAATCTTCGATAAATTTCATCTCTTTCAATGTTATATAATATACAGTAAAAATGTATAAAGAAAGAGTGTGATTTATCATGACAAAAACAGCAGGGTTGCAGGACGTATTCTTGAACAAGGCAAGAGCCGAAGGAGTTAGTGTTACCGTGTTTCTCACAAACGGTTTCCAGTTAAAAGGTGTTGTGCGCGGCTTTGATTGTTTTACGGTAGTACTTGTAAGTGAGGGGCGTCAGCAGCTTATATACAAGCATGCGATTTCGACGGTTGTTCCGTCACGTGCGCTACGATACTTTGAACCAAGCGAAGAGGAGGAGCTGGGGGAGGATTGTGTTATAGGATAATTCCTCTCCGGCATAAGTGTAATGAAAAAGGAAGGCATGATTCCGCGGATAATAACGGTTGTGCTTGCAGTTTTGCTGTGTGCATACATAGGATATCAGGCATACCGGGCGCTGTACAATCCGGTAAGAACGGTCAGTGCGGTATACACCGAGGTTGACGATGCTGTGCAGATGGACGGTATCGTTGTCCGCGACGAGCGGGTGATGGTTAAAAACTATGGCTCCGGTGTGCTCGAAATGAATATGTATGAGGGCGAGCGCGTTGCAAACGGAAGCGCGGTTGCGGTCGTTTACGCAAACGAGGATGCAGCCCGCAAAAGCCATGAGGCAGCGGATATTGATGAGCAGATAAAAAGAATGTCGGCGCTTTATTCGCAAAGCGGTGAAAGCTATGATATAAATGCGGCGAATGACAGAATTTCCGAATATGCAATATCACTTATAAGAATGCAACAGGAGCCGATTTCTGATAATACCGACACCGCCGTTGAAGAACTTAAGCTTTCAACACTTATGCGTGAATATATCTACCGCGACAAGTCCGAGCTTCTGGATGTTATAGACCAGCTTCGCACAGAGCGCGCAAAGCTCGGAAATGCGGCTACCGTCAAAAGCAGGATTTATGCATCTGCCGCGGGATATTTTTCTCAATATGCCGACGGGTATGAGGCGGTTATGACGCCATCGCTTGTGCTTACGTCACAGGTTTCGGAGTTTCTTTCAACCGGAGAAAAATATGCAACTCCTGATAAAAATGCCGTAGGCAAGCTTGTTTCAAGCAACATCTGGTATTTTGCGGCAACCGTTGATGAAAAAAGCGCTGCGCGCTTTTCCGAGGGTGCGGAAATGACGCTTAAATTTAACGACAAAACGCTCCCACAGGTTACGGGAGAGGTGGTTCGCCTGACGGAACCTGAGGACGGGCGAGTGCTTGTTGTGTTTGAGTGTAACACGCATATCGGAAACTTTACAAAGGTGCGAAAGACCTCTGCACGCGCGGTTGTAAAAACGTACTCCGGTCTCAAGGTGCCGAGAGAAGCTCTTAGAGTAAGCAGTGAGGGCATCAACGGTGTTTATTGTCTTATTGATTCTCAGGTAAAATTCAAGCCTGTGGACATCATATTTGAAAAGGACAGCTATTACGTTTCAGCATATGATACGGCTGACACAAAGTCCCTTTTGCTGTATGATGAAATAGTAGTTTCAGCAAAGAATTTGGAAAATAAGAAAATCGTAAAATAGGAGTAAGGATATGAGCGCAATATCAGAAAATATACAGAACATACGCCGTGAGATTGACGAAGCGGCAAGGCTTACGGGAAGAACGGGTGCTGACATAACGCTCGTTGCCGCAACGAAGATGAACGAATCTGACCGTGTGCGCGAGGCGGTAGCGGCGGGAATTGATGCCTGCGGCGAAAACCGCGTGCAGGAGCTTCTCGAAAAATATGAGGGCGGTGCATATACCGGTGCGCCTCTCCATTTTATAGGAACGCTTCAGACAAACAAGGTAAAATATCTTGTCGGCAAGGTTTCTCTTATCCAGTCCGTAAATTCGGAAAAGCTTGCGGCAGAAATTTCAAAGTGCGCAATAAAGCGCGGAATTGTTCAGGATATTCTTGTTGAAATAAACATCGGCGGGGAAGAAAGCAAAAGCGGTGCAGATATCGAAAATGCACATTCACTTGTTCAAAACATTGCAAAATTGCCGGGTGTGCGCGTGCGCGGACTTATGACGATACCCCCGTTTTCCGAGGATGAAGAAGAGCAAAAAAGCTTTTTTATAAAAATGAAGCAATTATTTATTGACATTGGAGCAAAAAAATACGATAATATTAGTATGGAGTTTTTGTCTATGGGCATGAGCGGCGATTACCGGAATGCAATTCTGTGCGGTGCGAACATGGTTCGAGTCGGCACGGGAATATTTGGTGCCCGCTATTAAGCTAAGAGGAGTTTAAGGCTTAAGGGGTTCGACTTCCCTTGGCTTAAGCATAAGAAATAAATTTCAGGAGGACAAGTTATCATGGGTTTCATGGAAAAGTTTAAGGAATGGGCAAAGGTTGAAGAAGACGAGGATGAGTTCGAAGAATTCATGCCGAGCGACGACAGAGCAAAGGTTCGAGAATCATATGCACTCCCGCGCCGCGATGACAAAGTTGTGAACATTCATACCACAACTCAGCTTCAGGTTGTTCTTGTAAAGCCGGAGCGTTATGAAAATGCAACGGAGATTGCCGACCACCTTAAAGAAAAGCGTACCGTTGTACTCAACCTTGAGTCTACCAATAAGGATGCAGCACGCAGAATTTTAGATTTCTTAAGTGGTGTTGCATACACAAACGATGGTCAGATCAAGCGTGTTGCAAACAACACATATATCATCACTCCTTATAACGTCGACCTTAAGGGCGACCTTATCGACGAACTTGAAAACAACGGTCTCTACTTCTAAGAGTGGGTTTTTAAGAGGAATACAGTTATGGGTTTGATAAATATGATACGGGGGTTTTTGGGCGCGCTTCTTCGCGTCTATGAGCTTCTGTTTATTGCGCGTGCGCTCCTTTCGTGGTTTCCGGGTGCAAATACCGGCGGAATAGGCGAGTTTCTTTACTCAGTTACGGAGCCGTTGCTTGCACCAATCCGTCAGGTTTTATGGAAAATCCCGTTCCTGCAGGGAATCCCGATTGACTTTTCGGTGCTTGTTGCATACATTCTCATAGATGTAATTCGCAGCATAATACTGTGATAATCAAATAGAAATACAGAAAAAATCAGAGGTGATGGGGATAATGTTTACTCCTAATGAACTAAAAGAAATCAAATTTGACAAAGCCGTTTTCGGGGGATATGACACGGAAGACGTTGACAAGGCTTTTTCTGCTATATCCGAAGACTACACAACGCTTTTTAAAGAAAACACGGTTCTCAAGAAGAAGTTGAAACTTCTTGCCGACACCGTAGAGGATTACAGAAGTGTTGACGAGGCAATGCGCAAGGCGCTTATAACGGCGCAGAATATGGCAAATGATATGATAGCGGATGCCGAGAAGAAAAGCCGTGAGATGCTTGCAAATGCGAGCGATGATGCAAAGGCACGCATTCGTGAGCTTACTTCGCTTGTTGAAGCAGAGGAGAAAAAACTTTACGATGCAAGAAATAAGACGGCTCAGTTTATTGACAACATTACGGCTATGTTTGCCGCGGAGAGCGAAAAGTTTATCGGATTAAAGAATGCGGTTGCACCAGAGACTCCTCCGGCAGAAACTGACGCTACGTCTTCGCGCATAGGTGATACCCTCGATGAAATTGCACTGGCGCTTGATGAAAAAGTAAAGCTTGAGGAAGCGCAGATTCAGGAAAAGCCGGAAGAAGCCGCACCTGTGCAGGAGCCTCCGGAGGACGAGGATGCCGATATGAAAAAAGTGTCGGACACAATATCTTTTGAAAGCGACATCCCCACCGAGGAAGAGATGGCAGCGCTTGAAGCAGCCGCAGATAAGCCACGCCGCCGTCACCGTGTTGAGTTTGAAAATCTCAAGTTCGGCACAAGCTATGATATGAAAAGCGAAGAATAAATATAATATAAAAACGAAACTGTAAAAGGGAGTTATATGAATGTCTCAGGATTACAACAGCACAATTAACCTGCCGAAAACGGAGTTCCCGATGCGTGCAGGGCTTCCTAAGCGTGAGCCGGATATGCTTGCAGCTTGGGAGGGTGACAATCTCTATCAGATGATAATGGAAAAGAACGAGGGAAGAGAGCCTTTTATCCTTCACGACGGCCCTCCGTTCTCCAACGGCAGCATCCATATGGGTACTGCAATGAACAAATGCTTAAAGGATTTTATAGTCCGCTATAAAAACGTTTCGGGCTTTTCTGCACCGTACACTCCGGGCTGGGATAACCACGGTATGCCGATTGAGTCTGCAATTATAAAGCAGAACAAGCTTGACCGCAAGCATATGTCAATTCCGGAATTCCGCACTGCTTGCCAGAAATTTGCGGAAAACTTCGTTGATGTACAGAGAAACCAGTTCAAGCGCCTCGGTGCGCTCGGCGACTGGTCAAATCCGTATCTCACAATGGATCCGAAGTTTGAGGCTGAAGAGGTTAAAATCTTCGGTGAAATGTATAAGAAGGGCTATATCTATAAAGGTCTTAAGCCTGTTTACTGGTGTCCGGTATGCGAAACGGCGCTCGCTGAGGCTGAAATAGAGTACAAGGACGACCCGTGTACAACTGTATATGTAAAGTTCAAGGTAAACGATGACCTTGGCAAGCTTTCGGGCATTGACCTTTCCAACACCTATTTTGTTATCTGGACAACAACAATCTGGACGCTTCCGGGCAACCTTGCAATCGCTCTCAATCCGTCTGAGGAGTATGTAATTGTAAAGGCACCGAACGGCGAGAATTACATCATGGCAGAGGCTCTTGCAAACAAGGTTATGAAAGTCGGTGGCTTTGACAGCTTTGAAGTAATCGACCACCATCCGGGCGCATTCTTTGAAAATATGCTTGCAGACCATCCGTTCCTTCCGAAAACATCACGTCTGCTTCTCGCAGATTACGTAACAATGGAATCCGGTACAGGCTGTGTTCACACAGCTCCGGGCTTCGGCGCTGATGACTATCAGACCTGCCGTCGTTATGGAATGGAAATGGTTGTTCCGGTTGACGACACAGGACGTCATACAGACTATGCAGGAAAATATGCGGGTATGAAGACTGAAGAGTCTAACCCCGTAATCCTTGCCGATATGAAAGAATCCGGTGCGCTCTTTGCATCCGAGGATATCGTCCACAGCTATCCGCACTGCTGGAGATGTAAAGGCCCGATCATCTTCCGCGCAACTGATCAGTGGTTCTGCTCTGTTGATGCGTTCAAGGATGAAGCAGTTTCTGCTTGCGGCAAGGTACAGTGGTTCCCTGAATGGGGGTATGACCGCATCGTATCAATGGTTCGAGAGCGTGCAGACTGGTGTATCTCCCGTCAGCGTCACTGGGGTCTCCCGATTCCTGTTTTCTATTGTGAAAAGTGTGAAAAGCCGATTTGTGACGATGCAACGATTGAAAAGATTTCAAAGATATTCGGCGAAAAGGGTTCAAACGCATGGTTTGAGATGGATGTTTCCGAACTCACGCCGGAAGGCTATGTCTGCCCGCATTGCGGTGGAACTCATTTTACGAAGGAAACCGACACTCTCGACGGTTGGTTTGACTCCGGCTCTACCCATATAGCTTCCATGGAGCTTGATTCTCCGTAGTGCTGGCCGGCAGACCTTTACCTTGAAGGTGCAGCGCAGTACCGCGGATGGTTCCAATCCTCGCTTCTCACGGCTGTCGCACTTCGCGGCGAAGCTCCGTACCGTCAGGTTCTCACTCACGGCTGGACAGTTGACGGCGAGGGTAAGGCAATGCACAAGTCCCTTGGTAACGGCGTTGCTCCGGAAGAAATCATTGAAAAGTACGGCGCAGATATTCTTCGCCTCTGGGCGGCATCTGCTGATTATCGTCAGGATATGCGTTGCTCTGATGCGATATTCAAGCAGCTTTCCGACACTTACCTCAAGATAAGAAACACTTCAAGATATATCCTCGGAAACCTCGCAGGCTTTGACCCGAACAACTGTGTTCCCACATCCGAGCTTTGCGAAATGGATAAATGGGCGCTCTCGCGTCTTAATACGCTCCTTGCTCGTTGCATTGAAGCGTATGACAAGTATGAGTTCTACACGGTTGTTCACGCTGTACACAACTTCTGCGTTGTCGATATGTCAAACTTCTACCTTGATGTTATCAAAGACAGACTTTACTGTGATGGTGTTGACGGTGCTTCCCGCCGTGGTGCACAGACTGTTATCTACCGCATCCTTGATACTCTTGTTCGCATTCTCTCTCCGATTCTTGCGTTTACAAGTGATGAAATCTGGAAGGCAATGCCGCATCATGATGGTGTTCGCCTTGAAAACGTTATGCTCAATGACATCCCGAAGGTTGACAATACTGTTCTTGATACAGCTCTTGAGCAGAAGTGGGAGCGCGTCGCTGCACTTCGCGATCGTGTAAACCGTTCGCTCGAAGAAGCGCGTGCTGCAAAGGAAATTGGAAAGTCTCTTGAAGCCAAGGTTACAATTTCCGCAAATGGCGATGCGTATGACTTCATTAACGCAATTGACGGTCTTGATAAGCTCTTTATCGTATCGGCTGTAAATGTCGTAAAGGATGAAGCCTTAAGCGGCGAAATTGACGGTATCTCGGTTAAGATTGAAAAGGCATCCGGCACAAAATGCCCGCGTTGCTGGACATTCTCGGAAGATGCAGGAACCGATCCTGAGCATCCTGAGCTTTGCCCGCGTTGTACCGCAGTTGTTAAGGGGTAAGACGGTAAGTTGGTGATTGTTCAGTTTTTAACCGTTGTGCTTCTTACAGCACTTGACCAAGCTACAAAGCTGTGGGCAGTAAATGCGCTTCGTCCGATAGGAGAAATATCGGTTATTGAAGGTGTGTTCAATCTGCGCTATGTTGAAAACACCGGCGCCGCATTTTCCATACTTCAGGGCAAAACGTTTCTGCTCACAATTATTCCGATTGTTGCGTGTATCCTTATGATTTATATTCTTTCGGCAAAGAAAATCAATTCAAAGCTCGGCACTTGGGGAATTACGATGATTCTGTCCGGTGCACTCGGAAACCTTATAGACCGTATCTGGCGCGGTGCGGTTGTTGATATGTTTGATTTTGAGCTTATCAATTTTCCGGTTTTCAACGTTGCCGATATATGCGTAACCGTCGGTGCAGTTCTGTTCTTTATCTACGCGATATTCTTTTATAATCCGGAGAAAAAAGATGAATAAAGCTCGCCTTACGGCAGAAATATGTGATGAGGGAACACGTCTTGACGTGTTCCTCTCTCAAAAATTGGATATAACAAGACACGCCGCAGCGGCTCTCATTGAGAGCGGCGGCGTTTTGGCGCTCAAAAAGAATTACAAGCTGCGAGCAGGCGATGAGATAGAAGTGACGATTCCCGAACCACGGGAGATTGACGTAGTTCCGCAAAACATCCCGCTGGATATCGTATATGAAGATGACGATTTGCTGGTTATCAACAAAGCCCGCGGAATGGTGGTTCACCCCGCCGCGGGAAATCCGGACGGAACGCTTGTCAATGCACTTATGTATCATTGCGGGGAGAGGCTTTCGGGAATAAACGGAGTCCTTCGTCCAGGTATCGTGCATAGGCTTGATAAGGACACAAGCGGGCTTATGCTTGTTGCAAAAAACGACGTTGCGCATAACGGTCTTGCAGAGCAGATAAAGGTTCATTCCGTGCGCCGAGAGTATCATACCGTAGTTATCGGAAACTTGCGTGAAGATACCGGCACAATCTCCGCTCCGATAGGCAGGCACAAAACCGACCGCAAGAAAATGGCGGTGACGGAGAATAACTCAAAGGAAGCCACAACGCACTATAATGTAATTGAACGCTATCGCGGCTTTACATATGCATCCTGCCTTTTGGAGACGGGGCGTACTCATCAGATACGCGTTCATATGTCGCATATCGGTCATCCCGTTGTCGGAGATGCCGTTTACGGTGCGCGCGATAAGCTTGGTCTTGCAGGACAGTGTCTTCACTCAAAAAATGTAACCTTTGTGCATCCGTGCACAGGAAAGGAAATGTATTTTGAATCAAATCTTCCTGATTACTTTGAGGAAATCCTTAGAAAGCTGAGAAAAAGCTATGAATAACTATCTCGTTTTTGCTTACATAATATGGAATTTTGCCGTTTTTCTGCTTTACGGAATTGATAAGTGGAAGGCAAGAAGAGACGCGTGGCGCATACCTGAAAAAACGCTTATTCTCTGCGCCGTGTGCTTCGGTGCAGTTGGTGCATATTTCGGGATGAAGAAATTCCGCCACAAGACAAAGCATACCAAATTTAAAATTCTTATTCCCGCGCTTGCCGTGCTGAACGTTGCGCTCATCGCAACCTTTGGCATCGCACCCGAAAAAACCCTTGAAATACTTGAAAATCTTGAGAAAGTAAGATAACGAAGCAAAGAAAGCTTTGTTATCTTATTTTTTCACCAAAACCATTGCTGTTATGTTAAATATGTGTTATAATTACTATGCTACATACTATACTTACAATAGGGTAAGTATAACTTTTCATCACAAGGTGTACGCTAAATTGGCAAAAGCGTACACTTCGGAAAAACAACTTTGTGATGAAGTATGTAAGTATAAGTGTGTAGCAGCCTTATTCCGAAGTTTGTGCGTTTTTCAGTGTGTAGCTCGGTATAGGGTTACACACTTTTTGCTTTTTTGCAAAACTTTTTGTGTGGAAAATTTATCTAAAAAACGGAGGGTACAGATATGAAAGAGAAAATAACAAATGCTGCAATAATCGTTCTTACCGCCGTAGCGGTGGCAAGCTTCGTTAGGATAAGCTCGCTTGAAACTGATATACAGATGCTGCGCCATGATCGGCAAAACGACTTACATAGCTTACAACAGCGCATATCAAATATCCACAATGACGTGGATGAACAAATGAAAAAAGAAGCAAGTTTATTTTCTGGTGTGGAGCATGTTCTCGGCGCACTTGATGCAGAAAACCGTAAGGCGATGCTTGGTATTTCCGTTGTCCCGAAAACAGAAATTGACGGAATGAAGGTCACACTTTCCGTAGGTGAGCAAACTGCAGAAATGAAAAAGAAAAACGGAAAATATACCGCAATCGTTCCGGTGGGGATGTTTGAAGAATACGACACAGCACCTCTCGCCACAATCCGCACGGGCAATGAAACAAAAAACGAATATCTCGAAACCGTACCGGTGTCATATCTTTGGTCAAATTATCTTCCGGCTATTGAAAACGCAGAGATTTGGAATGAGGATGTAACATTGCGGGAAGCTGGCGATAAAAGCACAGTTATGGTGAACGGATATATGGAAATGTCGTATTGTCTTTCAAAGCTTTCACCGGAAGTTGTTTTTGAAAAGCTGTATGTGCTGGCGGAAACGGAAAAGGGCGAAATTGCGAGAAAAGCCATAACCGCGGGCGCGGCTAAAAATCACAATGACGGAGCAGTTGGCTCAAAAGAAGTTCTTAAAGAGATAGTTGCAGAACGCACAAATCAGACGGAAGCAAGCGTTGCGCTTTCCTCGCCGTTCCGTGAAATATACGAAATAGGAGAAAGCGAAGAACTCAAACTATACATTGTTGCGGAAGATTCGCTCGGCTATGTACATAAAGTCTGTGCTTTTAAATGGCAGCGTCCGGATGAGAACGGAAATGCCCGCGAACCGAAACGCGTTCCTGAGCTGGCGGGGATATATAACCGCGGTGAAATGATATATGACAAAGACGGAACTCTCTTATTTGGAAAAGAGTAATGTGAAAGGAAAGAAAAAAGATTAAAAACAGTTTTATTAAACGTGCGGAGGTGAAGCTATGTACAAGCTTTCGGGAAGGACGAAAGGAAACTTTTTTCTTGTGCTGCTGTGGATAACGGTTGTGATTATTGACATATACAACGGTGAAAACTACGGCGGGATTATTTATAAGTTTCTTATAGCGGCTTTTTTTGCAGTACTTACCACATTTTTTCTTCTGATTGATTTCGGTAAAGTAAAACCGATAGAGAAGAAAAGAGAAAAATGGTATGCTATCATATCTGCAATCGCGGTGATTGCTATTGCGTTTGTGATTTTAGGAAACTATGATGTCGATACATATACATATAATGTAAAATCGAAAAAAATTCCGGAAAGCTTTGACGGCTTCCGTATAGTACAGGTGTCGGATTTGCACAATGCAAAATTTGATAAATATAACAGCACTGTGCTTGCACCTGTATTTTATTCCAACCCCGACATTATTGTAATCACCGGTGATATGATAGATTCAAGGAAAACGGATGTTGCATCGGCAATTTCATTTGCGCAAAAAGCGGTGAATATTGCTCCTGTCTATTATGTAAACGGAAATCACGAATCAAGAGTACCGCAAGAATACGAAAAACTGAAAAAAGGACTTATTGAAGTGGGTGTGACTATACTCGAAAATTCATCAGTAGATATTACAATCGGTGATGAAACAATAACACTTGTCGGAATAAATGATCCGGCTTTTGCTATGAAGCTTGCGGATGATGATATGGAGCAAAACGTGGCACATCAGCTTATAAATGTTTTTCCTGAAAATTATAATTACAAGGTTCTGCTTGCACATCGTCCGGAATATTTCGCTGTTTATTCGGGAAAGGCGGATCTTGTTCTTTCCGGACACGCACACGGCGGACAGTTTATCATTCCGTTTGTCGGAGGCTTGATTGCGCCGGGGCAAGGTTTTCTTCCGGAATATTATGAAGGCTCATATATAAAAGATAATACGGAAATGATAGTGAGCCGCGGAATTGGAAACAGTATCTTTCCTTTCAGAATAAACAATAAGCCCGAAATTATTGTTGCTGAGCTGACAAAAATCGAAGAACAGGAAGCCTGAGGAAACGAAGTATGATAAGGACTATAGAGCTGGCAGGGAAGAATGTCCAATATGACTTTGAGTGTAAAAGGGTGAAGAATATAAATCTTCGCATTAAGCCGGACGGGAGAGTTAGCGTTTCGGCAAACAAATATGTTCCGCAAAAGACGATAGAGGCTTTTCTTGTATCAAAAGAGACCTTTATATCGAATGCACTGAAAAAGATAGAAGACGGAAAGAAAAAAACTTTAATCAGATATTTTGATGAGGATGAGATAAGGGAAGTGATTGCGACATTGTGCCAAAAAATATACCCGCATTTTGAAAAAAGGGGAGTGGATTTTCCGGAGATTAAGTTCAGAAAAATGAAATCACAATGGGGAAACTGCCATCCGAAGAAAGGCGTGTTAACGTTCAATACGCGGCTTGCGTACGTCCCGCCGGAATGTATTGAATACGTTGTCGCGCATGAGCTTACGCATTTCCTGCAACCGAACCACTCGCCGCTGTTTTACAGTGAGCTTGAAAAGGTAATGCCGGATTGGAAAGCCCGGCGGCAGAGACTCAAGGACATACCGAGTTTTTAAATGTTGAATATAGGAGGAGCAAAAAAATGGCAAAGTTAGAAACAACGGTAAGAGGAAGTTTTAACGAGATATTGAGCAGAATAGAGGATGGAATTTTAAACGGAAGTGTATCAGCAAGTCTTGAAGAAAGCAGCGATTTTCGCATCGGCGATACCCGATGCAGCGTAAGAGTTTTTGAAAGATACAGTTATATGGGGAAAAACCGTGTGAGCCTTAATATAACTTTGTTTGGCAACGGCGATACAATCCATATTTCAGCTATCACTTCAGGCGGAAGTCAGGCAATGTTTTTCAAAATAAACACCTTTGGAGAAGAGGCTTTTTTGGATAAACTCCGTGAGATTTTGTGAGGGAGGCATTTGCTGTGAAAAAGAAGATCATCATAATAACGTCTGTTATTGTGCTTGTAGCTATTGTCATAGGCTGTGCCTATGCTGTTGATATGCACAGAATGAAAAATTATGAGCCTGTAATTTTTTCGTCGTGGGGAAAGGAACTGTTAGCGCAGGATGCGGCGGAAATTGTAAAAAATAACCTCGGAAGAAAGACGATAAAAACAATCACAAACCTCGATAACCCAATTATAGAAGAAATGCTGGTTGAAGAAATAGATCAAACGCGGGCGAGGCTCTTCGACAAAAACAGAGATGATACCGGCAGGACTGTGTACAGGGTGAAGTTTCATACGTTTGAAGACGGGCTTCTCGGACCGATCGTCATCTATGTGGATAAAAAAACTGGCAGACTTGTTGCCGGTGAATACAGAGAATAATATATGAGTTTTGGCAGCTAAGAGGAAAAGAAAATGATGTAAAAATAAACATAGGTGCGGTTTTTCCGCACCTATGTTTGTTTTTACATAAGCACCGGTTGGTATTGCTTACCTTCAAGCGCATATTTCAGCGTATCGGAGATTTTTGTCATATCGGCAACGAGCGAGTTCGGCTTGCCACGGCTGTCGTCCTGACCGTAAGGCACGAAGAAAACATTCTTCACGGTAGCCAATGTGCCTATGTTTTTAAGGTTGATGCCGAGCCCGTCGTTGGTGGAGATTGCGATAACGAGCGGACGTGCGTTTCGCAGATGTGCTTTTGCCGCCATGGTAACGGAGGTGTCGGTTATGCCACAGGCAAGCTTTGCCGCGGTGTTTCCGGTGCACGGCGCTATAATCAGCGCGTCAAGGAGCTTTTTCGGACCGATAGGTTCGGCTTCAGGGATGGTTTTTATTATCGGAGCATCACAGATGCTTTCAAGCTTTTCGGCAAAATCGCGTGCTTTTCCAAAGCGTGTGTCGGTGCTGTAAGCAGTGCCCGACATTATCGGAACGACGTTGTATCCTTCGCGGACGAGCTTTTCTATCTCGGGAATAACCTTTGCGAAGGTGCAGAATGAACCGCACAGTGCAAAGCCTACGGTGATTTTTGACAAGGTTTAATTCCCCCATTCGTCAAGGATGTTGTAAATGGTGTCGCGCATCGCCGCAGCGGCAGACATCGGTGCGCATTTTCCGGGAAGGGAAAGGGCCTGTACGGTATGAAGACCGAGCTGTCTTGCGGCGTTGAAATCGACTCCGCCCGGCTTTGAGGCGAGGTCGCATATAAACGCATCGCCTCGCACATGGGTGAGTGCTTCCTCATCGAGAATAAGCGCCGGTATGGTGTTGAAAATGATATCGTATTTTGAAAGAGAGTTTTTTATGCGTGAGGTTTCTAATGCCTCATATCCGTATGCATGTATCCACGCAAGATCGCCGAATTTGCGCGCTGTTGCAGTTACTGTTGCGCCAAGTCCGCGGATGTAATGGCAAAGAAGCTTTCCAATGTGACCGAAACCTAAAACAAGGCATCTTTTACGGTTGAGCGTAGTGTCAAGTTCCCGCATCGCAACCTCTATTGCACCCTCTGCAGTCGGAATAGAGTTGAGTACGGTGAAATCCTCGCGCTCAAGATAATCGTAAAGCCTTATTCCGTTTCTGCCGGCTTTTGAGAAAAGCTCGTTGTCAACCCGTCCGGCAATAACGGTCTGTCCTGCGGAAAAGAGTGAAAATAGGTCATCAATACGGTATTCATAGGCAGAAAGAGGGGTGTTTAGGCGGTTTGCGTCAGAACATACGGGGACAGGGAGAATGATGCAGTCAAACTTTTTTGAAAGACCGGAAATATCTCCGCCGCGCAGAACGCTGTCCGAGAGCTTTGCTTTGTCCAGCGCGAATGAATACACTTTATGTCCGTCGTTTGCAAGTAGATTGCAAAGCTTTGCCTGGCGCTCGTCACCGCCTACAACTGCAAGTTTCAGATTTTCTGTCATAATATAATCGTCCTTTCATAAAAGGGAACGCATAGAGCTTTGTTTATTTCTCTTTTCATTATCAGTATATTTAAATGTACGCAAAAAGGTTACCGCTCTGCGGAAGATTCGTAGGACAGTAGATTGCTGTGTGTTTTTCATATAGAAAGAAGAGAGAAGAACAACGGCGTTATTTTCTGCTTGTTAACATCTTAATTTGCAAAAAAATGCAATTTCGCTTGAAAAACTAAGAAAATTATAGTATAATAATGACGTTAAAATAAAATCCCGGTTTTGGCTTACCGGGAGATGGAGGAAATTATGAAAAGAATAGTCTCTCTCGTCATGGCAATGATTATGCTTTTTGCCCTGGCAGCTTGCTCCGGTGGAGCGGGCACAAGTATGACCATGGGTACCGGCGGTACTTCGGGCACATACTACGGTTACGGCGGCGTGCTTGGTCAGTACATCAAGAACAACGCCGGCATCAATGTCACCGTCGTTTCTACAGACGGTTCCAAGGCTAACATTCAGGGAATTGACGCCGGCAACTATCAGCTCGGCACGGTTCAGTCTGATGTTATGTCCTACGCTTGGGAAGGCACACGTTCCTTCGAGTCTGAAGGCAAGGTTGAATCCTTCCGCACTGTTGCAGGCCTTTATGCTGAATCTGTCCAGCTCGTTACCATGGATCCGGCTATAAAGAGCGTTGCAGACCTTAAGGGTAAGTCCGTTTCTATCGGCGCTCCGGGTTCCGGCGTTTACTTCAACGCTATGGACGTCCTCACAGCAGCAGGTCTTACTGAAGCTGATATCAAGGCTCAGTACCAGTCCTTTGCTGACAGCGCAGATGCACTTAAGGACGGCAAAATTGACGCTGCATTCATCGTAGCAGGCGCTCCGACTCCGGCAATCACAGAGCTTTGCACAACAAACAGTGCATATCTTGTTCCGATTGACGGCGCTGTTGCAGATGCTCTTATGGCTTCCTGCCCGTTCTACACTGTCTACACTGTTCCGGCAGGTACATACGCAGGTCAGACAGAAGATGTTAAGACCGTTACGGTTAAGGCAACTCTCATCGTTAATGCAGATGCAAACGAAGAGGATGTATACAACCTCACAGCTGCTATTTTTGACAATGCAGAGGCAATCACCGCTGAAAACGCAAAGGGTGCAGAGCTCAGCATTGAAAACGCCACAAGCGGTATGACTGTACCGTTCCACGCAGGTGCTGCAAAGTACTTTGCTGAAAAGGGCGTTGATGTAGCAGTTGGCTAAATCAGCCAAGCATAATATTGGCTGCGGCGAATAACGCCGCAGCCAATTTGGTGTATTCTAAGTATAGGAGGTTATACAGTGCTTTTCGGTAAGAAAAAGTCAGTGGCTGCCGAGGCTCCTATGGATCTCGACGCGGTTATGAAAAAATTTGACAGAGAATCCAACACCCGTATCTGGGAAGGCAAGGCAAAGATTGCTGTAAACTGTGTGCTTGCCGCATTTTCTCTGTTCTGTATTTATGTAACGCTCTTTGCAACGTGGCTTGAAGAGCTTCGCCTTACGACCTTCGTGGCTTTCATTGTATTCATTGGTTATCTGGTCTTTCCTGCGAAGAAGGGTGCGCAGAAGGCAAATTATATGCCGTGGTATGATGTGGTGCTCATGATTTGCGGAACGGGTGCATTTTTGTACTACGCGGCAAACGCGCTGACGATTATTCAGCAGGGTGCAAACTTCCAGTGGTATCAGATTATTATTGGAGTAATCGGCATAATCTCAATCGGTGAGGTTTGCCGCCGGAGTGTTGGGCTTCCGATAGTTATAGTTGGCGCGTGCTTTGTTGCATATGCCCTTATCTGGGGTCTTTCAAATCCCACCTTCTGGGGTAAGCTTAATTATACTGTTCATTATCTTTTCTACGGAAAAGAGGGTATTCTTTCAACTCCGATAAATGTATGCTCGAAGTTCATCGTCGTGTTTATCATATTCGGTGCATTTCTTGAAAGAACCGGCATTGCGGACTTCTTTATTAAGATTTCAAACGCCGTTGTCGGCGGTTTTTCCGGCGGACCGGCAAAGGTTGCAGTTGTTGCAAGTGCGCTTGAGGGAATGGTTTCCGGTTCGTCTGTTGCAAATACAGTCGGTTCAGGCTCTGTCACAATCCCGCTTATGAAGAAAACTGGTTATAAGCCGGAGTTTGCCGCAGCCGCAGAAGCTTCCGCATCGACCGGCGGACAGATTATGCCGCCGATTATGGGTGCTGCGGCGTTCCTTATGGCAGATTATCTCGGTATGCCGTACAGTAATGTTGTTGTTAAGGCGATTCTTCCGGCAATTCTGTATTTTGCAGGTATCTTTATTGCAGTTCATCTTGAGGCTAAGAAGGAAGGTCTTCGTGGTCTTTCAAAGGAAGAGCTTCCGCGATTCTTGCCGCTTCTTAAGCAGATTTATCTGCTTGCACCGCTCGTGCTCCTCATTTATCTTGTAGGAACAGCAAAAAATTCTATCCAGTACGCCGCTGCAATAGCTATCGTAGTTGCGATTGTTGTCAGCCTGTTTAATAAGGAAAACCGCATAACGCCAAAGCGTATATGGGAAGCGCTCGCCGCGGGCGGCCAGGGAATGATAACTGTTGCCGCAGCTTGCGGAGTTGCGGGTATCATCGCAGGTGCAATCACAATGACTGGTCTTGCAAATACCATTATTAACGGCATCGTTGCTCTCGCGGGCAATCAGGTTATTGTCGCTCTGTTCCTCACAATGCTCTGCTGCATTGTTCTCGGTATGGGTGTTCCGACTACTGCAAACTACTGCATTATGGCGGCGACCTGTGCACCGATTCTCGTTCGCATGGGTGTTCCGGATGTTGCGGCACACTTCTTTGTTTTCTATTTCGGTATCGTTGCTGACCTTACCCCGCCGGTTGCTCTTGCGGCGTATGCAGGCGCGGCAATCGCTCAGGCAAACCCGATGAAAACGGCAATCACGGCAACAAAGCTTGCAATAGGCGCGTTCATCGTTCCGTATGTGTTTGCGCTCAATCCCGCTATGCTGTTTGTTGATACAACTGCCTTTGAGGTTGTTCTCATATGCATAACCTCACTTGTTGGTATATTCGGCGTTTCGGCATCTCTTGAAGGATATCTGCTCATGGATATGCCGTGGTATCAGCGCGTTATCAGTGCTGTTGGTGGTTTGCTTCTTATTTATCCGGGTGCGGTTACCGATGTAATAGGTCTTGTTCTTGTTGCAACGGTCATAGTGCTTCAGATAATAAGCAAAAAGCATCATACAAAACAACCCACTGCTTAAAACTAAAGAAACGGACAGCTTTCCGGCTGTCCGTTATTTTATTGGTAATATTCAAAAAAACAGTCATATCTTCCGCTTTCCGGCATACATATCTAATATAAATTTCTTGAAGGGAATGTGTATGATGATAGTATTTACCACAAAGCTTACAAGGCGAAAGATTGTTTCGGGAATCCTTGCACTGTGCATAATTATATGCTCTGCATTTGTCATTATCCGCGACGGAGCAGGCGACAATATGGTCTCCGTGTCCGATGAACAAAAACCAATTTTTGAAGGAAGAAAACTAAAAACGAATGATGAGCGCGTTGCACTGCTTAACGAATACGGCTGGGAAGTTGACAACGAGCCGCTTGAGTTTATGGAAGTGAAAATCCCCGATGTGTTTGATGGTGTGTATAATGAATATAACGAAATCCAGAAGCGTCAGGGAATGGATCTTGCTGATTATTCAGGCAAACGTGTTATGAGATATACATATAAAGTAAACAACCACCCGAGCAACGAAGAAGGAGTGGTTGCAAATATCATAGTGTATAAAAACAAACTTATCGGCGGTGATGTGTGCTCGCCAAAGATTGGCGGATTTATGCATGGTCTTGCTGAAACAGCTGAAACAGCCGAACAGGAACAGTCAGAGCCTGCACCCGATAAAGAAAATTCTTAAAGAAAAGGAACGCAAAAAGCATTTTTGCGTTCCGAAGCCTTTTTAGCGTCCTGCTTTAAAATCAAGATAGTTCTGTAATATAAGCGCTGCTGCAACGGAATCAACCTTTGCACGGCGCTTTTTGCCGTGGTATCCCGTTTCTGATAATATTCTGTGCGCATCCACCGTGGTGCATCGCTCGTCCCATAGAATGACGGGAAGACCAAGCCGTTCGCGAAGTCTTTCTGCAATTTCCTCGCTTTTTTTTGCGCGGTCACCGATATCTGCATTCATGTGCTTTGGGTATCCCAGAACAATTTCCTCGGCTTTTCTTGATGTTATGCTCTCGCACAGCTCGTCAAATGCCTTTTCGGGATTGGTGACGTTGATTGTAAAGCTCTCTCCGGCAAGAAGACCCATTACATCTGAAAAGGAAACTCCTATACGCTTATCTCCATAGTCTATACCAACAATCCTCATTGACAAAACCTCCGCCTTGGGGTATTATATATTTGTGGCTTACTGATATATAATACCATAAAATACCTACCCGATACAACAATATTTTTTCTTTTTTGTAAAACTTTTTTGAGAAAAAATCTATCTAACTAATGTGTGCAACATAGCGAGGCGTGCTTATGACAAAAGAAATGATTTACAGCGAAATGGTTACTTATCTGACGGAAAACAGAGAGAAGTTTTACCGCTTTGCGTACAGCTACGCGAAAGGAAAAGAAGCTTCTCTTGATATTGTTCAGAATGCCATATGTAAGGCTCTTGAGCATTACACTGATATACGCGATATAAGTAAGATTAACTCGTGGTTTTACCGCGTTCTGCTTAACGAGGTTTATTCTTATCTGAAAAAACACAGCAGAGAATACGCCACTGCAGACGAAGAAATGCCGGAGGGTGTTTACCACGAAAAGGCGTATGATAAGGATGACGGAGTTTACCGGATGGTGGAAAATCTTCCGGAGAACTTAAGAACGGTTATCGTTCTGCGCTTTTTTGAAGATCTTCCGCTTGCGGATATTGCGAGAATAACGGGAACGAACTTAAGCACCATAAAAACACGTCTGTATACTGCACTGAAAAAATTGAAAAAAGTATATGAGGAGGCGGGAGAAGATGATTGATTTTAATAAAGCAAAAGAAATATACAATTCAACGGAAATCCCGCGGGAACTGGATGAGATTATAGAAAATTCTATAAAACAGTTTGAGAAAAAGCAAAAGAGCCGTGCAAGGAAACGTTTTATTCACATTGCTCCGGTTGCTGCTTGCGCTGTCATTTGTCTTGTTATCGGCATAAGCACACTTCCGAAAAGCGGTCATAATGAAAGCTTAGTTGGCACTGATAGTACAGATGCGGGTGTGCCTGAGCTTGCAAGAAGCGTACCCACGGCAGATGCGGAAAACGGAGTATATGCGGATGAGACACCGACTGCTGCGGATGTCGAAACAGAAAGCACCGCAGAGTTTAAAGCTAATTCCAAAATGTCTATGTACAATATGTATGTCGAGAAAAAAATTGACGAAAGCATCGAAGAATCGGTAAAGTCGGAAAATTTTGAAGGTGCTTACGGTAAAGTTTCGGAGCTTTACGCTGATGAAAACGTGTATTCTTACTGTGTAACCACATATCCGTCAGATACCGCAAATTATTATAACGTAAAGCAGAACGACGGGGCAGAGATAACGCTTCGGGACATACTTCGTGATGTAAACGGGATTGAGGATTGTGAGTTTTATTTTAAATCGGCAAACTGCATTGTTGTGATTTGTGACGGAGGAGAAAAAGAAATAATTCTTGAATGAGGAAAACATGAAGATTAATTACCAGCTTGTATGCGATGAAAAGATAAAAGAGCTTACCGAGAATGGTAAAAGACCGCGGCTTTTGCTTCACAGCTGTTGCGGGCCATGCAGCTCGTACGTTCTTGAATATTTGTCTGCTTTTTTTGAGATAACCGTGCTTTTCTTTAATCCGAATATTTACCCACAAAGCGAATATGAAAAACGCCTTTCTGAACAGAAAAAGCTCATTGAGCTGATGAGCTTTGAAAATCCCGTATCGCTGCTTACTGTTCCGTATGACTACTCGGAGTTTCTCGCTTTTACCCACGGTTTCGAGAACGAGCGGGAAGGCGGCGCAAGATGCACGGAGTGCTTCCGTCTGCGCCTTGGCAGATGTGCGGAAATTGCAAAGGAACAGAACTTCGATGTCTTTGCGACAACTCTTTCGGTAAGCCCGCATAAAAATGCGGCACTTCTTAACAGCATCGGAAAAGAGCTATCTGAGAAATACGGAGTTACATATCTTCCGTCTGATTTTAAAAAGAGAGAGGGCTATAAACGCTCAATAGAGCTCTCAAAAAAATATGATATCTACCGTCAGGAATATTGCGGGTGTGAGTTCTCGTTTACGTGTGGAAATTGATAAAAGGACTGTAAAAAAGTTATTTACTTTTTTGCAGTCCTTTTTATAGAAAATAGGAAAAAAGCTTTTGAATAGACAAAACGAACCCGAAGGAATATTCACTGAGAATCCGCAAACACTAACTGTATTATGTTTCGGAGGAAGTATGATGGACTCGGTTTGGGAAAGGAACGCACCGCGCGTGCTGTTTAGCTCACTAAAAGAAAACAAAACCACCGACGTTTTAATCGTCGGCGGGGGAATCGCAGGCATTTTGTGTGCACACAAATTAAAAAACGCGGGTGTGGATTGCATGCTTGCGGAAGCCGGAAATATTTGCGGCGGCGTTACGGAAAACACCACAGCAAAGATAACTCTCGGTCACGGATTGATTTACGACAAGCTGATAAAGCGCTTTGGCGAGGATAAGGCTCGGCTTTATCTGGATGCGCAGGTACAGGTAATGAAAGAATATTTCACGCTTTGCCGCAAGGTTGACTGTGACTTTGAAATAAAAGATTCTTACGTTTATTCTCTCAATAACCGCAGAAAGATTGAGCGGGAAATTGAAGCTTTGCAACGCCTTGGCGCGAAAGCTGAATTTTCCGATGCCGGGGAGCTTCCGTTTAAGGTTGCAGGGGCAGTGCGTGTGCGTGGACAGGCACAGTTCCACCCGCTGAAGTTCTTGTATACTCTTGCAAATAACCTCCCCATATATGAGAACACAAAGGTTGTGGAGTTTTCGCCAAACAAAGTTCTAACCAACCACGGAAGTATAAACTTCAAAAAACTTCTCGTCACAACCCATTTTCCAATATTCAATAAGCACGGTTCATATTTCATCAAGCTCTATCAGCACCGCTCCTACGTTCTCGCGCTCAAGAACGCTAAAGGACCGGACGGAATGTACGTGGATGAATCAGAAACCGGGCTTTCATTTCGCACATACGGAGAGTTGTTGCTTCTCGGCGGAGGGGGACACCGCACGGGAAAGCAGGGAGGTTGCTGGCAGGAGCTTGGAGCCTTCGCCGGAAAAGCTTACCCCAATTCAGAAATTGTCGGTAAATGGGCAACTCAGGACTGTATGACGCTGGACGGTGTTCCGTATATCGGGCAATATTCCGCATCCACGCCCAATGTATACGTGGCAACTGGCTTTAATAAATGGGGGATGACGAATGCGATGGTCGCCGCAGATATCCTCTGCGATATGGTGACCGAAAAACCAAATAAGTATGCCGAAGTCTTTTCACCTTCGCGGAGCATCCTGCGTCCGCAGCTTGCCCTCAACGCTTTTGAATCAACCGTGGGACTTTTAACGCCCACCGCACCGCGCTGTCCGCACCTCGGCTGCGTGCTCAAATATAACCGCGCCGAGCATACGTGGGATTGCCCGTGCCACGGCTCGCGCTTTAATGAAAACGGCGAGGTTATTGATAACCCCGCCACTGATGACCATAAAAGTATCGGAGAGTAAATCACAGCTCGCTTTTATTTTGTCCAAGGCTATAATACAATATTTTATTTCAAAAGTAAGTTAATCCATAAGCTCATGAGTTTTTAACTACCTAACCTTCTTTTGCTTGTAATTGTTTTCTTTTTATGATACAATAATAAAAAACAAACGAGGGTAAGTGATTGCGATGAAAATAAAAGAAGGATTTGTTCTTCGCCGTGTTCTTGATGAGGCGATTGTAATAGCAAGCGGAAAAGCAAGCCATGATTTTCACGGTATGGTCAAGCTTAACGACTCAGCAGCTGATATATGGGAATGGATTTCCGAGGGTTTGTCTGAGGTTGATATTGCCGCGCGTCTTGCGGGAAAATACGAGCTTTCGATTGATAAGGCAAAGGCGGATACAGCTGCAATGATATCTCAGATGACCGAGACGGGGCTTCTTGAGGTATGAGTGAGATTAAAAGCATCGAGCAGGTGATTTTAGAGGAAGGAAAGCTTGTTTTATCAACTGCCGGGGTAAGTATGAAGCCGCTTCTGGGAAATCGGCGTGATACGGTTATTATTCTTCCGGTAAACGGCAGATTGAAAAAATATGATGTTCCATTGTATAGACGCGGAGAAAAGTGTGTTCTTCACCGAATTGTGGATGTACTTCCGGATTCATATGTTATTTGCGGCGATAATTGTGAAAGCTATGAGTATGACATAACGGATGACAATATTATCGGCGTTCTCACCGCTTTTTACCGTAAGGATAAGTATTTCACCGTAGAGAATTGGTGCTACCGTCTTTACTCGGTATTTATTGTAAAGTCGTTTCCATTGCGGATGTTTTTAAGGAAATCCCGCCGTGTCCTTGCCCGAATTTACAGAAAAATAATTCCTAAGAAATAAGAAAAAAACTGTGATGGAAATCCCATTACAGTTCCTGTGATTAACACTAATCCCACCCGCGCAGCGGGTGGGATTTTGCGATCATTTATCTTTCGACACAAAAATCGAAATCAGAGAGCTTATAAGCAAAAGATACGGATAGAAGAGATAGGGCATAATGTCAAATGCCGAAATGTTATACCCTGCAACGGCAACTGCGGAAATCGCAACGAGAAGCTGTGCGCCGTAGGGAATAACGCCCTGAAAAACGCAGGAGAACGTATCGAGAAGAGATGCAGCTTTTTTAGGGGAAATGCCGTAGCTTTCGGACATTTCCTTGGCAATCGGGTTTGCCATAACTATTGCAACGGTGTTGTTTGCCGTTGCTATATCCATTGCACCGACAAGAAGCCCCATACCTATCTGCCCGCCGCGCGTTCCTTTAAAAATCTTTTTAATTGCATACAGCAGAGCATCAAAGCCACCGTGCTCGCGCATTAGTGCACATATTGCAGAAACGAGAATTGCAACCATTGCGGTTTCAAACATACCCGCCGCGCCGTCTTTCATATTAACAAGAAGCGTCATTGCATCTGTAGCACCAGTTGAGAGCATTATAACCGCACCGGAAACAATACCGATAAGAAGAACGGAAAAGACGTTGATGCCCGCGATACCGCCTATAAGGACGAGTATGTACGGGATAATCTGAACTAAATTGTAGTCGTGTAAAACCTCTCCGGTGATCTCTGTGTTGAGAGAGAGGACAAGAATGAGGACAAGAGTGACGATTGCCGCCGGAAGTGCTATTGCAAAGTTTGCGCTGAATTTATCGCGCATACGGCACCCCTGACCGTTGCATGCAGCAATGGTGGTATCGGAGATGAATGAAAGGTTGTCGCCGAACATTGCACCGCCAACAACTGAGCCGACGCACAGCGGAAGCGAAAATCCGCTTGCCGCGGAAACCGAAACCGCAATCGGCGTTATAAGCGTTATAGTTCCCACAGAAGTTCCCATTGCAAGAGAAACAAAGCAGCTTACGGTAAAAAGAACCGCAACCGAGAACTTCGGCGGGATTACCGACAGCAAAAAGTAAGCAACGCTGTCGGCACTTGAACGTCCGACCACGCCGACGAATATTCCCGCTACAAGGAAGATAAGCACCATTGTTATAATGTTCTTATCTCCCGCACCGGCTCCCATAACGGAAAGCTTCTCGTCAAATGAAAGTTTCCTGTTCTGCAGGCAGGCGATAAAAAGAGATATTAGGAAAATAACAACTATGGGAATGTTGTAAAAGCCCATTTCATACTTTAAAATGTACTCGAAAGTAATGCCGAGACCAAGGTAGAGGACGAGAAAAACTCCAATCGGCAAAAGTGCCAAAAAGTTACCGTTTTTTTCCTTTGAAATTTTATCCTTCATATAATATAATCTCCTTGAAAGTTTCTTCAAACAGTATTATAATAGTAAATGGTAAAAAAATCAAGGAGAAAACCTCGTTATGTATATAATTGCACAAATAATAGGGGCTGTTGCGCTTGTTCTTGCTGTAATTTCTTTTCAGCAGAAAACGCATAAATATATTATTGCGTTTCAGCTTGCTGCAAATTTTGCATTCGTTCTTCATTTCGGACTTCTGGGGGCATATACAGGCGCGATTTTAAACGCCGTGGCACTTGCGCGTTCAGTTGTTTTTGTAAACAAGGGTAAGACGTGGGCGGATAACAGATTGTGGCTGTGGCTTTTCTGTGCGGTGTCGGTTGCGGCAGGGATATTTACATGGCAGAACGCATTGTCCGTTCTTCCTATTCTTGGTATGGTATGCACTACCGTTGCTTTTTGGATTAAAACACCGAAGTACGTTCGTCTGTGTGCTCTTCCAAGCTCACCGCTCTGGCTTGTTTACAATTTTGTAAGCTGTGCGTGGGGTGGTGTGCTTACCGAGGTCATCAATATGGCTTCTATAATTCTTGCAATTGTAAGACTTGATATTCTCGCTGAGAAAAATTGCATAAAGAAATGAGATATAATGAATAATATTCAAAAATAATAAATAAATATAAAATAGATGTTGACAAAAAGAGCTGTTGAGGTGTATAATAATTCAAAATGCATCATAGCAAGCTGTTTTTGCTGTTAAAATGAAAAACATATAAAAGAGGAATTGAAATGACTAAGGTATTTATTGACGGAAGCGCGGGAACAACGGGGCTGCGCATTCACGAGCGATTGGCAGGAAGACGTGATATAGAGCTTATGCTTCTTTCAGAGGAGCTGCGTAAGGACGCATCTGCCCGCCGTGAAATGCTCAATGCGGCGGATATCGTTTTTCTCTGCCTGCCGGATGCGGCAGCAATTGAGGCTGTAAGCATGGTCGAGAGTAAAAATACCGCGGTTATTGATACATCAACTGCCCACCGCACAAATGATTCGTGGGCATACGGTTTTCCGGAAATCTCAGGCGGTCGTGACAAAATAAAAGCTTCAAAGCGCATTGCAAACCCCGGTTGCCACGCAAGCGGCGTTGTTGCGCTTACGGCACCGCTGGTTGAAGCGGGAGTTATAGGACGTGAGCTTCAGTTATCTGCTTTTTCGCTCACCGGATATTCCGGAGGCGGAAAGAAGATGATAGCGGAGTATGAAGCTGCAGAGCGGAGTGTTCTTCTTGATGCACCCAGGATGTACGGCCTTTCACAGACTCACAAGCATCTTCCGGAAATCGTCAAGGTATGTGGCCTCATGTCTGCACCGGTGTTCTGTCCGATAGTAGCTCCGTATTACAGCGGAATGGAAGTTACAATTCCGCTCCACGCAAATCAAATTCAGGGCAGTATCGAAGATATAAAAAGGGTTTATGCTGATTATTATAAGAATGGTCTTGTCCGCTATACTGATACTGCTGATGAAACGGGTTTTATGTCGGCAGGCGCATTGTCTAATCGCGACGATATGGAAATATCCGTCTGCGGCAATGATGAGAGAATTCTTCTCGTGTCGAGGTTTGATAATCTTGGCAAAGGCGCATCCGGCTCAGCAATTCAAAATATGAACATCCTTCTCGGTGTGGATGAAAAAACAGGACTTAACGTTTAACAAAGGAAACGGTGATAAAAATGAAGATTATAAACGGCGGAGTATGTGCCGCAAAAGGCTTTAGGGCAAATGGTATTCACTGTGGTATCAGAAAAAATAAAACAAAGAGAGACCTTACGCTTATAGCAAGTGACGTTCGGGCATCAGCTGCGGCTGTGTATACTACCAACCTCGTCAAGGGCGCACCGCTTACTGTTACAAAAAATCATATATCCGACGGGTATGCGCAGGCTGTTATCTGCAACAGCGGAAACGCCAACACCTGCAATGCAGACGGCATTGAGGTGGCGGAGAAAATGAGCGCGCTTACGGCATCGGCTCTTGGTATTTCTGCTAACGACATTGTTGTCGCGTCCACCGGTGTTATCGGTCAGCCACTTGATATCACCCCAATTGCAGACAGGCTTCCGGCACTTTCTGCAGGTCTTTCTGTTGACGGCGGTGAGGTTGCTGCAGAGGGAATTATGACAACGGATACCGTTAAAAAAGAAATCGCCGTAGAGTTCACGCTTGGCGGTAAAGTCTGCAGAATGGGCGGCATCGCTAAGGGAAGCGGTATGATCCATCCCAATATGGCGACTATGCTTGTTTTCATTACAACCGACGTGGCTATATCCCCGGCGCTTTTGCAGAAAGCGCTGTCTGCGGATATAAAAGATACGTTCAATATGGTAAGTATCGACGGCGATACGTCTACCAACGATATGGTAACCGTCCTTGCAAACGGTATGGCAGGTAATGCTGAGGTTACCACCGAGGATGAAGACTTTGCAGTGTTTATGAAAGCTCTCAATACTGTTACTGTCCACCTTTGCCGGATGATAGCAGCAGACGGCGAGGGCGCTACAAAGATGCTTGAGTGCACCGTCAGCGGTGCGTCAAGCTCAGCTACGGCAAAGACCGTTGCAAAGAGTGTTATTTGCTCAAGTCTTTTAAAGGCGGCAATGTTCGGTGCAGATGCAAACTGGGGACGCGTTCTCTGTGCAATAGGTTACAGCGGCGCTGCTGTTGATGTTAGCCGTGTCGACGTTTCGTTTAAGAGTGCAAAGGGCGAAATTTCGGTCTGCAAAAACGGAGCGGGTGTTCCGTTCTCCGAAGAGATTGCAAAGGAAATTCTCCTTGAACCTGAAATCGAGATTATCGTTTCCGTAGGTGACGGAGAGTTTGGCGCGACAGCCTGGGGCTGTGACCTTACTTACGATTACGTGAAAATAAACGGAGACTACCGTACATAAAGGAGAAAGTATTATGGAAGGCTTTTTTTCAAATGCAGAGCGCGCAGAGGTTTTAACCCAGGCTCTGCCTTACATACAGAGATACAACGGCAAAATCGTTGTTGTCAAATACGGCGGAAACGCAATGATTGACGAACAGCTCAAAGAACAGGTTATGGAGGATATCGTTCTTCTGTGGCTTATCGGTGTAAAAATAGTTCTTGTTCACGGCGGCGGTCCGGAAATCAATGACCTTATGTCTCGTCTTGGCAAGAAGGCAGAGTTTGTGGACGGTCTTCGCGTAACCGATAAAGAAACTGTTGATATTGTCCAGATGGTACTTGCCGGTAAGGTAAACAAAACGCTTGTAAACCTTCTTGAAATGAAGGGCGGCAAGGCTATGGGAATCTCCGGTATGGATGGACGCCTTATTGAGTCAAAAATGCGTGATGAGCGCCTTGGATATGTCGGAGACATTACCAAAGTCAATATAAAGCCGGTTATTGACCTGCTTGAAAAGAACTATATCCCCGTAATTTCAACTCTTGGCTGCGATGCGGAAGGAAATACATACAACATCAACGGTGATACCGCTGCAGCATACATTGCAGGTGCGCTTGGTGCAGAGCGTCTTATAATGATGACGGATATCGCAGGCATCCTACGCGATAAGGATGACCCGTCAACGCTTATCACGGAAATCACGATAGACGAAGCTGCTTCTCTGTATAAAGAGGGGGTCATATCCGGCGGTATGATTCCGAAGGTAAATTGCTGCATAGAAGCAATTCACGAGGGTGTAAAAAACGTAATCATCATGGACGGAAGAGTATCCCACTCCATTCTTATGGAGCTTCTCACTGATGAAGGTGCGGGTACGATGGTAACCGGAGGTAAAAATGAGTAATATTACTTCTATTGATAAGGAATACGTTGCCGGAACATACAACAGATTTCCGATAGAAATCTCCCACGGTAAGGGTGCCGAGGTTTACGGCACCGACGGCAAGCGTTACATTGATATGGGGACCGGCATCGGCGTAACAGCATTCGGAATAGCGGATGACGAGTGGAAAAATGCAGTAGTCGACCAGCTTTCCAAGGTTCAGCATATGTCCAATCTCTATTATACCGAGCCGTGTGCGCGTCTTGCAAAGCTTCTGTGTGAAAAGACGGGAATGAGCAAGGTGTTCTTCGGCAACTCCGGTGCAGAAGCAAATGAATGTGCAATAAAGGTTGCAAGAAAATATGCAGCAGATAAAAAGGGGAAGGATTGTTTTACGATAATCACGCTTGAAAACAGCTTCCACGGCAGAACTCTTACAACTCTTGCGGCTACTGGTCAGGAGCATTACCACGAGCTGTTCTGTCCGCTAACACCCGGCTTTGTTCATACTCCTGCAAACGACTTTGATGCGCTCGTTAAAACTGCTGAAAACAATAAGGTTGCCGCAATTATGATAGAGTGTATCCAGGGTGAGGGCGGCGTGCTTCCTCTTGAGGCTGATTTTGTTAAGAAAACTGCGCAGTATGCGGCAGAAAACGATATAATTCTCATTGTAGATGAGGTTCAGACCGGTAACGGCAGAACTGGAGAAATGTATGCGTATATGAACTTCGGTATAAAACCGGATGTAGTGTCAACGGCGAAAGGTCTTGGCGGCGGTTTACCGATTGGCGCGGTGCTTCTTTCCGATAAAGTGAAGAACGTCCTCGGCTTTGGCGACCACGGTTCGACCTTCGGAGGAAACCCCGTAAGCTCGGCAGGCGCAATAAGCATTGTTGAAAGAATTGACGATAAGCTTCTTGCAGACGTAAAGAGCAAAAGTAAATATATCTTTGATGAGCTTTGCGGCGCTGACGGTGTCGAGTCCGTAAGCGGTATGGGTTTTATGATTGGTATAAAGACTAAAAGGGCGGCAGGCGACGTTGTGAAAAAGTGTATGGAAAATGGTGTTCTTTGCCTTACGGCAAAGGATAAGGTTCGTCTTCTTCCATCGCTCAATATCCCGATGGATATTCTTAAAGAGGCTGTTGCCGTTATAAAAAGCGCTTGTGCGCAATGATTTTGAAAGGAAAATGCCGATATGAATTTAAAGGGAAGACATTTCTTGAAGCTGCTTGACTTTACACCTGCAGAAATCAATTATCTCATAGATCTTGCCTCTGAGTATAAGGCAAAGAAAAAGCGCGGAATCCCGCATAAGACATTCGAAGGCAAGAACATAGCTCTCATATTTGAAAAGACAAGCACACGCACCCGCTGTGCATTTGAGGTTGCTGCGGCAGATCTTGGTATGCATCCCGTATATCTCGACCCTCAGGGCTCACAGATCGGTAAAAAGGAAAGCATTGCTGATACGGCACGCGTCCTCGGCAGAATGTTTGACGGTATTGAATACCGCGGATTTGGTCAGGAAGTTGTGGAAGAGCTGGCAAAGTATGCGGGAGTGCCTGTATGGAACGGGCTTACAAACGAATTTCATCCGACCCAGATTCTTGCCGATTTTCTCACGATAAAAGAGCATTTTGGCAATCTTTCCGGCAAAAAACTCGTATACATGGGAGATGCACGTTACAATATGGGCAATTCCCTTATGGTAGGATGTGCGAAGATGGGTATGCACTTTGTTGCCTGCGCGCCGAAAAAATATTTCCCTGATGAAGAACTTGTTAAAACCTGTCAGGGAATTGCAAAGGAAACAGGCGCTGTTCTTGAATTTATCGAAGACCCCATGGTTGCAACAAAGGATGCACACGTTATTTACACTGATGTATGGGTGTCAATGGGCGAGCCGGACGAAGTATGGAAAGAAAGAATTGAAGACCTGCTCCCGTATCAGGTCAATTCGCGCATAATGGAAAACGCCGGAGAGCAGTGCCGCTTTATGCACTGTCTGCCTGCATTCCATGACCTTAAAACTACTATCGGAAAGCAAATCTATGATAAATTCGGCATTGATGCAATGGAAGTAACCGACGAGGTTATCGAGGGAAAACAGTCCATTGTTTTTGATGAGGCTGAAAACCGTATGCACACTATAAAAGCGGTAATGGCTGCGACTTTATAAATACACGGTAAGCGGACATATGCTGCGTTCATATGTCTGCTTGCTTTTTTAGACGGAGCAAAGCATATCCGGTTGATATGTTTTGCCTCATAATGTGTTTTGACAGGAGGAATGTTAAAATGGCATATCTGGTGCTCGGTACAGGTGATGTGTTTGAGGGAAAGCGGGTAGGCGCATTAAACAACGCTGTCGGCGAACTTGTTTTTACAACAGAGACAGAGTATATGAAAATTCTCTCCCGGGAAGAAAATGCCGGGAAAATTGTGGTGTCTGCATTTCCGCTTGTAGGAAACCACGGTATAATAACGGATGAAGAAATAGGGGAGAACGCTCCTCTCGGATTCGTTGTGCGTGAGCTTTGTGATGCTCCGTCAAATTTTCGTTCTGAAGGGCGTCTCGATGAATATTTAAAGGAAAAAGGTGTGTGCGGCATCTCCGGTGTGGATACGCGTGAGATTATCCGCATTCTGAGGGATAAAGAGGCGGTAAGCGCCGTGATTTGTGACGATATTCCGCAAAAACTGCCCGAAAAGCCTGAAAAACAACCTGCAACTGAAAACTGTAACGCTAAGCTGCTTTACAGAGAAAACAGCGCGAAATCTTCTCGCGATGCATCAATTAAAAAGGTTTTAGTAATCGGCTCAGGACCTATTGTTATCGGCCAGGCGGCAGAGTTTGACTATGCGGGGGCTCAGGCGTGCCGTGTGCTCCGTGAAGAGGGAATAAACGTTGTTCTTGTAAACTCTAATCCCGCGACGATAATGACGGATAAAAACCTCTCAGACGAGATTTATCTTGAGCCGCTCAATGCAGAGACGGTTGCGCGTATAATTGAAAAAGAGCGTCCGGACGGACTGCTTGCCGGTCTCGGCGGGCAGACTGGGCTTACTATCGCAATGCAGCTTGAAAGAAACGGAACTCTTGAAAAGTACAATGTCCGCCTTCTCGGTACAGATGTCGATGCCATTGACAAGGCAGAAGACAGAGAGCTTTTCCGCGATACTATGAAAGAGATTGGTCAGCCGTGCGTTCCGTCGGATGTTACCGATAATGTCGAAGGCGCGCTTGCCATTGCGGAAAAGATAGGTTATCCCGTAATTGTCCGTCCTGCGTTTACGCTTGGTGGTACGGGGGGAGGAATTGCCGGGGACGAGAAAGAGCTTCGCATTATTGCCAAGAACGGGCTTGATATGTCTCCGATAACTCAGGTGCTCATCGAAAAATGCATCGCGGGATGGAAAGAAATTGAGTTTGAAACAATGCGCGACAGTGCCGGAAACGCCATAATTATATGCTCTATGGAAAATTTCGATCCGGTGGGTATACATACCGGTGATTCCATTGTCGCAGCGCCCGCGCTGACGCTTTCAGATAAAGAGTATCAGATGCTCCGCAAGGCTTCTCTTGACATTATTTCAGCCATAGGAATTGTCGGCGGATGTAACTGTCAGTTTGCGCTGAATCCTGATAGTTTTGAATATGCGGTAATAGAGGTAAATCCGCGCGTTTCGCGTTCCTCCGCGCTTGCGTCAAAAGCCACGGGTTATCCGATTGCGAAGATAACCACAAAAATCGCTCTCGGCTATACTCTGGATGAAATCCGCAACGACATAACCGGCGTTACAAGTGCTCTTGCAGAACCCACGATAGATTATGTTGTTGTAAAGTTCCCTAAATGGCCGTTTGATAAGTTCACGGAGTCCGAGCGCAAGCTCGGAACACAGATGAAGGCGACCGGCGAGGTAATGTCTATCGGGCAGAGCTTTGAAGAAGCGATAATGAAAGCAGTCCGCGGTGCGGAAATATCCTTTGATACGCTTGATGCTCCTGCACTTGATAACCGTCCGGTAATTGCGCGCCTTGCCGAACAGAACGACCGGCGTATATTTACCGTGTTCGAGGCTTTAAAAGCTGGTGTCTCAATAGACGAAATATTTGATATAACAAAAATAGACCGTTTCTTCCTTGCAAAAATAAAAAATCTTGCCGATTTTGAAAAGAAAATTGCAAACGGACTCTCCGATGGCGATTATATGCAGGCAAAGAAACTTGGCTATACCGATGTCGCGATAGCGCGCATCAGCGGGGCAAAAAAGCTTCCGGAGCACAGCTTCAGCTATAAGATGGTTGACACCTGCGCTGCACGTTTTTCAGCTAAAACACCGTATTTCTATTCGTGTAACGATTCATCCTGCGATTCCCGCCGTTTCCCACGCAGCGGAAAGCCCGTTGTTATGGTGCTGGGATCCGGTCCTATCCGTATCGGGCAGGGAATTGAGTTTGATTACAGCTCTGTCCATTGTGTCTGGACGTTGCGCAAAATGGGATATGACGTTGTGATAGTAAACAACAATCCCGAAACCGTTTCGACAGACTATGACACGGCAGACAGGCTTTACTTTGAACCGCTTACACCGGAAGATGTAATGAATATCATTCGCGTTGAAAATCCGGTCGGAGTTGTTGTTGCATTCGGCGGGCAGACTGCAATAAAGCTTACGCAGTTCCTTGACAAAAACGGCATAAAAATCCTCGGAACATCAGCTGAAAGTATAGATGTTGCAGAAGATCGAAGCCGCTTTGATGAGCTTCTTGAAAGCTTCGGAATAAAGCGTCCGCGTGGTATGGGTGTAAATACCGTCGAAGAGGCGCTTGCCGCAGCCGAAAGCTTCGGTTATCCGGTTCTTCTGCGTCCGTCATATGTTATCGGCGGGCAGAATATGACGATTTCAAGATCTCCCGAGCATACGGAAAAGTATATGAAAACCATTCTTTCCGGCGGCATAGAAAACCCCGTGCTTGTTGATAAATATATGCCGGGTACAGAGCTTGAGGTGGATGTAATATCTGACGGACGTGATGTTCTCATTCCCGGCATTATGGAGCATATCGAGCGTGCGGGTGTTCACAGCGGAGATTCAATCGCCGTTTATCCACCGTATAACTTAAACGATAAATTCCTGCAGAAGGTGTGCGACTGTTCGGAAAAGCTTGCTCTTGCGATGAAAACGAAAGGCCTTGTAAATATTCAGTATCTTATTTACGATAATGAGCTTTATGTCATTGAGGTGAACCCGCGTGCATCAAGAACCGTTCCGTATATCAGTAAGGTCACAAATGTGCCGATGGTAGATCTTGCATCAAAGGTAATGCTTGGTGCGAGCCTGCGTGAACTTGGCTACGGTACTGGATTATATCGCACTCCGCCGTACTATGCAGTAAAGGTTCCGGTGTTTTCGTTTGAAAAGTTAAACGATGTAAATTCAATTCTCGGTCCGGAAATGAAATCCACGGGCGAGGTTCTCGGAATAGGAAAAACAATGGCAGAGGCTCTGTTCAAGGGTCTCACCTCGGCGGGATTCACTGTTCCGTCACCCCATACCGAGAAAGGGGCGGGGGTGCTTGTAAGCGTTGAAGAAAGCGACTATCAGGAGATTATATCTCTGGCAAAGCGCTTTTCTGATGCGGGTATAACGCTTTATGCAACTACCGGCACGGCGGCTGCAATAGCAGAAGCAGGTATAGATGTTGTTTCCGTCGCGAATGCAACGGAGAACAATGATCTTTATGAGCTTATGGAAAGCGGAACGCTTAATTATATTGTCTATACCGGTGCAGTAAAGGATGCAACGGTAGGCGATTACACTAAACTTCACCGCCGCGCAATGCAGCTTGGGCTTCCGTGCCTTACATCCTTGGATACCGCCAACGCACTTGCCGATATCATAGAAAGCCGGTTTACTATTTCCAACACGGAGCTTGTAGATATCAACGCGATGCGTCTATGGAGGCAGAAAATCCGCTTTGCAAAAATGCATTCCTGCGGCAACGATTATATCTTCATAGAAAACTTTGACGGCAAGCTCACGTGTGCTGAGTCGCTGTGCGTAAATCTTTGTACGCCCCATTACGGCATCGGCGGTGACGGGATTGTCCTGATTGAAAAATCAACAGTTGCTGATGCGAAAATGCGCTCATTCAACCGCGACGGAAGCGAGGGCAAAATGGCGGGTAACAGTATCCGCTGTGTAGCCAAGTACCTTTACGATAAAGGGTATGTAAGAAGTGAGTATATGTCTGTGGAAACCGGCAGTGGCATATATCGTATGAAGCTTTATCTGCGCGACGGAAAGGTAAGCTCCGTGGCTGTAAATATGGGAAAGGCAGACCTTTCGGCAAAATCACTTCCGACTTTGCTGTCTGAGGAAAAGCTTGTAAATTATCCCGTTAAAATTGCAGGCGGAAGCTATAACATAACTTGCCTTTCAGTAGGAAACCCGCACTGCGTTGTGTTCTATGATGCTCTGGATAGCTTAAACCTTGCGGAGACGGGCCCTCGCTTTGAATGTGCGGATGTCTTTCCGGAGCGCATAAATACGGAATTTGTGCGTGTGATAAATCCTACCACGCTCAGAACCCGTGTGTGGGAGCGCGGAAACGGAGAAACACTTGCCTGTGGAACGGGTGCATGCGCCGCGGTTGTTGCCGCAGTGGAAAACGGATTCTGCGAAAAGGAAAAGGATATAGTTGTAAAGCTGCCGGGCGGCGAGCTTGTCGTAAATTATACGGACGAGTGCATTCTTTTGACCGGAAGTGCGCATCTCGTGTATGAGGGCGAGTTTGAATATTAATCATTCGGTGTGCTATGCTTGTATCGCGCGTGGCAGCGGGTGATACTTTTGATATTGACAAAGTGTAAATATATGGTAAAATAAGTTAGAGATAAAAGGGTAAAAGTAAAACAAATTGAAATGTTTAGGATGGGGAGGTTAACATGAACAGAGTGACGGGACTGGTAACAAATCCGTTTATAATCACGGCAATATCATCGTGGCTTGTGGCTCAGGTTCTGAAGCTTATAATTCACACCGTTATATATAAAAAGTTTGACATCACGCGTCTGTTTGGTGATGGAGGAATGCCGAGCGGGCATTCCGCTACTGTTTGTTCGCTTGCCGTGATATGCGGCTTGGTTTGCGGTACCGGCAGTATTGAGTTTGCAATAAGCGTTATTCTCGCGGTGATTGTCTGCCATGACGCAATGGGGGTGCGGCTTGAAACCGGAAAGCAGGCTATTCTTTTGAATGAAATTATTGAATCGTTCAATATTCTTGCCACCGAAAAGCTGCCCGAGGTAAAGCTTAAGGAGTTTGTCGGACATACGCCGATTCAGGTTATATCCGGTGCTCTGCTCGGCGTAATAAACGCAGTTATAATGTATAACATACTGTTTTGATATGATTTTATCTCATACAGAATTATAATATAATGAAATTCAAATAAGGACACTGTGGGTTTTCTAATCTGCAGTGCTCTTTTTTTATCAAACGGGGGCGGTTTTCATAAGTTTTTCTTGTACAAACTCATCATTTATGCTATAATTATCTTATGAAATCGTTTCTGTACAGACGGAGGTTTTAGCGTTGGGTATTGTCGGCAGAATCAGAGAGCTGTTTTCGGGGCTAAACTGGCTTATCATCCCCGCGGCACTACTTGCAATAATCTTTCACGAAATAAGCCACGGGTACGTTGCATACCTTCTGGGGGATAAGACTGCAAAAAACAGTGGGAGATTATCCCTCAATCCAATAAGCCATATGGATCCTTTGGGACTTTTGTGTATGATTCTATTCGGCTTTGGCTGGGCAAAACCCGTTCCTGTCAATCCGTACTTCTTCAGAAAGAGAAAGCTTGGAATGGCGCTCGTTTCAATCGCAGGTCCGGTTTCCAATCTGCTTATGGCTGTGATTTCGTTGTCGATTATACTCTTGGTTTCTTTGCTTGATATTGACAATCAAATGATCATTGGTATCTTGAATGTAATACTTGAATTTTTTCTTGTGTTCGCGGTACTGAACATCGGTCTTGCGGTATTTAACCTCATTCCCGTGCCGCCACTTGACGGATCCAAAATTTTGTTTTCGCTGCTTCCTCGGCGCGCATACGGCTTTATACTTAAGTATGAACGATACGGAATGTTGCTTCTTCTTATTCTCGTTAACGTTCCTTTCTTTACGGATTTTCTTACATATATCCGTGAAGCGGTTTTTCGCGGCATCATAACGATGCTGGCGTCAATATTTTACTGATAAGCCCTCGGCTTAAGGAGATTCTTATGGCAGAAATTACTTATCATCTTGATGTTTTTGACGGACCTCTGGACCTGCTTTTGCATCTGATTTCAAAAAATAAACTTAATATTTACGATATCCCGATTGTTGAGATATTGGAGCAATATAACAAGGCGCTGGAAGAAATGCAGGAGAGGAATCTTGCGATCACATGCGATTTTGTCGCAATGTCTGCGCATCTTCTCTACATCAAGTCAAAAATGCTTCTGCCGAAGTATGACGATATAGAGGATGAAGAGGACCCGAGAGCGCGCCTTGTTGAAATGCTTCTTGAATATCAGCGGATAAAAGAAGTCAGCGGAACGCTCAACGCCCGCGCGGAAAACGGGTTTGATATATACACAAAAATGCCGGAGCAGATAACTCCGGACAAGTCGTATAAGTATGAGCACGACCGTATGGATCTGCGCCTTGCAATACTTAATATGCTTGAGCGCGCGGAGACCAAAATTCCTCCGAAAATCACAAATTTTGCAGGAATTGTCGGACGTGAGGTTTATTCGGTCGGCAAAAAAGTTGCGTATATCCTCAAAATACTTCTCTCTACAAAAAAGACAAGCTTTATGGATCTTTTCGACAGCGTAAGAACGCGTTCGGAGGTTGTCGCAACATTTCTTGCGGTTTTAGAACTGTGTAAAACAAACAGAATTAAAATTTCCGATGATACCGAGGATATATCGCTTCTTGCGGAAGAAAATAAAGAAATGACACAGGTGAATTAAAAATGGAAATTGTTGAAATTGAACGCGCGGTGGAAGCTATTCTCTTTGCAACAGGTGATCCGGTGGAGCTTTCGCGCATAGCGGAAATTCTCGATGTGGATGAACCGTCGCTTGAAAGAATTATCACAAATTTGCGCGACTATTATGATTTTGAACAGCGTGGAGTGCGGATTGTAAAGCTTGATAATTCCTATCAGATGTGTTCCGCACCGCAGTATGCAGAGTATATCAGAAAATCGCTTGAAACCAAAAGAGCTCCGCGCCTGTCTCCTCCGCTTCTTGAGGTTTTATCGGTCATTGCATACCGCCAGCCGGTTACCCGCGCGTATGTAGAGCAGGTAAGAGGGGTAGACTGTTCTTATTCGATAACATCACTTACAGAAAAAGGATTGATTCGCGAATCCGGTCGTCTTGATGTCCCCGGAAAGCCTATTCTTTACAGAACAACGAAGGACTTCTTGCGCGTTTTCGGGCTTGAAAGTCTGAATGATCTGCCGGAGCTTCCGGAGTTTTCCGACACAGAGGACGGTCAGATGACATTCAGTGAAGCAGAACATGAGGCAGAATCTCAACCGGAAAAGAATGAAGAATAGGGAAGCTTGTGTATGTTGATTTTTGCCGTTATAATTCTTTTTGTTGCGCTTATCTGTCTTATTCCCATATGCCTTCATATTGAATACAGTGAAAGCGGTTTTTGCGTGCAACTGAAGGTTCTCTTTTTTAAGTTTACTCCGGGAAGAAAAAAAGGCGAAAAAAAAGAATCCCGCAAAGCTGATAAAGCTGAAAAAAAAGAAAAGAAGCCGGGAAACGCAAAACAGATGCTCGCCGTTATAGGTCCGGCAGTAGATGCCCTCGGACGTCTTATCAAATGGCTTGTTGTAAAAAGACTCGTTATGAATATAACGCTTGGAAGCCACGATGCTTTTTCCACAGCAATGTTATACGGCAAAACAGCGGCAGGAATAGGTGCTCTGTTCCCGTTTTTAGACCGCGGAATGAAAATAAAGCATAAAAGTATATCGGTGAATGCTGATTTTGAGGCGGAGAACATCTCGGTTTACCTGCTTTCAGACATCCGTGTTTTTGTGGGACAGCTGATTGCAATAGCAGTCTGGTTTTTGTATAAATACTTAAGAAAAATAACTATAAAGAAGGGAAATCACAAAAATGGCTGAACACGCATTGAATGATGTAATGAAAACCACTATGGAAAAACTCAGGAGTATGGTTGATGTAAACACAATCATCGGAGACCAGATCACAACTCCCGACGGAACAACAATTATACCTGTTTCGAAAGTATCCTTCGGGTTTGCTTCCGGCGGTTCAGATTTTGACAGCAAGAAAGAGGGCGTGAATTTCGGCGGGGGAAGCGGCGCAGGCGTATCAATCAACCCGGAGGCTTTTCTTGTGGTTAAGGATGGCAACGTAAGGCTCGTTCCAATGGTTGCTGCACCTAACACTACCGTTGACAGACTTGTGGAACTTGTTCCTGAGGTGATGGACAGAGTTGATGGTTATATAAAAAGAAGTAAGAAGAAAAAAGAAGACGAAGAATAATTTGATGAAAAGTAATACTTCCGCTCTGTAAATCGTATTATTTTGAGTGGAGGTGTGAGACAGTGTGCAAACGTCTTTTTGCAGCGATAATTTTGCTTTGCTTTTTATCCACTCCGGCACTTGCCGTCGGTGTGTCTGCAAAGTCTGCAATTCTTTACGAGCCGGAAACAAAAACGGTTCTGTTTGAAAAGGATTCGAGGACAGAACGTCCGATGGCATCCACAACAAAGATAATGACAGCGCTCGTGGCGCTGCAGCATGCAGACCTTTCTGAAACGGTTACCGTCCCGCGTGCAGTCGTCGGAACGGAAGGAACTTCTATGTACCTTAAAGAAAACGAGCGTTTGTCGATTTCCGACCTGTTGTACGGACTCTTGCTGCGTTCCGGTAACGATGCCGCATCTGCGCTTGCATATCATATCGGCAAAGGTGATGTGCGGCGTTTTACGGAAATGATGAACAGAGCGGCAAGGGATATAGGAATGGAAAACTCCTGCTTTAAAAACCCCAGCGGTTTGCCGGAAGAAGGGCATTTTTCAACTGCGTACGATATGGCACTTTTAGCCTCGCACGCTTTGAAAAATCCGCATTTTTCCGAAATAGTTGCAACTAAAGAAAAAACAGTTGCAGGAAGGGTTCTTTCCAACCACAACAAGATGCTGAGACTTTACGAAGGCGCAAACGGGGTAAAGACCGGTTTCACAAAAGCCGCTGGAAGATGCCTTGTGTCAAGCGCTGAAAGAAACGGAATGACGCTTGTTGCCGTTACGTTGTCTGCACCCGATGACTGGGATGACCATACAGAGATGCTGGATTACGGATTTGACAATTTCGCTTTGAAAAAATATTCATCGGAGAATATTGCTATTCCGGAACTTCATGTGGTCGGAGGAGTCGCTGACAGGGTATCCGTCAATGTGTGCGGAGAACTTTCTTTCCTTACGGAAAAAAGTAATGAAAACGGTATCAAAGCAGAGGTTTTTTTGCCCAGGTTTGTATATGCACCGGTAACATCCGGCGATGTTGTAGGGGAGATAAAATATGTTTTAAACGGCGAGGTTTTGGGTTCGCTGTCAGTGGTAAGTTGTGATACGGTACAAGAATGTGAATGTAAGTCATTTATAAGAAAAATTCTTGATTTTTTTGGGAGAAGGTAAAAAATGCTTTGTAACAGGAATTATGAAAATGCAGAGAGCAGAGAACACAGGTGGTTGTTTCATCAGGGAAAAGATATATATGCGTATAAATATTTCGGTGCGCACTTTACAGAAGAGGATGGCGCGCCAGGCGTTGTGTTCAGAGTGTGGGCACCGGATGCCGTGTCGGTTTCCGTTGTAGGTGATTTCAATAACTGGGACAAAAATGCCAATGTTATGAAAAATCCCGAGGACGACAAAACTGTCTGGGAAGTGTTTGTCCCGTCTCTCGGTGAATACGACATATATAAATACAGCATTGACACAACATATGGAACGACGCTCTTAAAAGCAGACCCGTATGCGTTTCATGCGGAAACCCGTCCCGGAACCGCATCAAAAATCTATGACATAGATGGTTTCCGTTGGGGCGATAAAAACTGGCTTAAATACAGGTCGGAACATAGCGTTTTTTCGGAAGCAATGAATATATATGAGGTGCATCCGGGCTCTTGGAAAAAGCATCAGGACGGGAATTTCTATTCTTATAAGGACTTAGCAAGAGAGCTTGTTCCTTATGTCAAGAAGATGGGATATACCCATATTGAGTTATTACCTGTTTCCGAGTTTCCGTATGACGGCTCGTGGGGATATCAGGTTACGGGATATTTTGCCGCAAGCTCAAGATACGGAACGCCGAAGGATTTTATGCATTTTATTAATGAGTGCCATAAGTGCGGCATCGGTGTAATCATAGATTGGGTGGCAGCTCATTTCCCCAAAGACGCACACGGGCTTTACGAGTTTGACGGAAGAACATTGTATGAGTATTCCGATCCACTGAAGTGCGAGCATCCCGATTGGGGAACGCGGATATTTGATTACGGCAGAAATGAAGTAAAAAATTTCCTAATATCAAATGCAGTTTTCTGGTGCGAATATTTTCATATAGACGGTATACGCGTAGATGCGGTTGCGAGTATGCTTTATCTTGATTATGGTAAGTCTCACGGTCAGTGGCGTGCAAACAGCTACGGTGGGAATGAAAATCTCGAAGCTGTGGATTTTCTCAAGGAGCTTAACGGGACGGTTTGCGGGGCATATCCTGATATAATTATGATTGCTGAAGAGTCAACCGCATGGCCGATGGTTACAAAACCGCCCTATATGAACGGGCTTGGTTTCCATTTTAAATGGAATATGGGATGGATGAATGATACACTCAGGTATTTTTCAACAGACCCGATTTTCAGAAAATATAAACATAATGAGCTTACGTTTTCTCTGACCTACGCTTTTTCCGAAAACTATATTCTTCCGTTCTCTCACGACGAGGTTGTTCACGGCAAATGTTCACTGATAGGCAAACAACCCGGAGATTACTGGCAAAAATTCGCGGGACTTCGAGCTATGCTGGGGTATATAATTGCACATCCGGGAAAGAAACTCAGCTTTATGGGAAATGAATTTGCTCAGTTTTCGGAATGGAATTACGAGAAGGAGCTGGACTGGAATCTGCTCGAATTTGATATGCATCGTAAAATGCATGAATATGTCCGTGATTTAAATAAATTTTATCTCAAAAATTCCGAGCTTTGGGAAATGGACACCGGCTGGGAAGGCTTTGAGTGGGTGACGGTTGACGATTCCGACAGCAATGTCATTATATTCAAAAGAAAAAACAGCGATGGCAAAGAGATAATTGCGGCACTCAATCTTTCGCCGGTTACGCGGGAAGGGTATACGTTCCGTGTCCCGGCTGCCGGAAGCTACAGAGTTGTTTTCAACAGTGATAAGGAAAAGTACGGAGGGAGCGGAACAGAATACCCACCGTATATAAAAACAAACAGTGCATGCGGGGGTGAGAGCTGTCTTTCATTGACTTTACCGCCGATGAGTGTGATTTTTATCAGGAGAAAGGGATGAGTGAAAATGTTAAAATCCAAGGAATGTATCGCAATGCTTCTTGCCGGCGGGCAGGGAAGCAGACTTCACGTACTTACGAAAAACGTGGCAAAGCCGGCAGTTCCGTTTGGCGGAAAGTACAGGATTATAGACTTTCCGCTGTCTAACTGTATCAACTCGGGTATTGATACGGTAGGCGTACTTACTCAGTATCAGCCGCTTGAACTCAACACATATATCGGAAACGGCCAGCCATGGGATCTCGACCGCTCCAACGGCGGTGTTGCAATTCTGCCTCCGTATATGACAAGCACAAGCGGAGCATGGTACAAGGGAACAGCAAACGCGATTTACCAGAACATAAACTTTATAAGAAACTTTAACCCTAAGTATGTTCTTGTTCTTTCAGGAGACCACGTTTATAAAATGAATTACGACTGGATGCTCCGTGAACACAAAAAAGCGAAGGCGGATTGTACAATAGCGGTAATTGATGTGCCGATTGAGGAAGCTTCGCGCTTTGGAATAATGAATCTTCGTGATGACAATTCCATCTATGAGTTTGAGGAAAAACCCAAAAAACCAAAAAGCACCAAAGCGTCTATGGGTGTGTATATTTTCACATGGGAGGTTCTGGAAAAATATCTTATAGAGGATGAAAACAATCCCGAAAGCCAGAACGATTTCGGTAAAAACATTATCCCCAAGATGCTTGGAGACGGTAAAAAGCTTTTTGCGTATGAGTATAAAGGCTATTGGAAGGATGTCGGAACGATAGACAGCTTGTGGGAGTCGAATATGGACGCTATAACTCCTGGAAGTGGACTTGTTCTCCACGATAAAGGCTGGAGAATTTATGCAAGGAACCCCGTAAAGCCGGCTCAGTTCATTTCAACGGATGCCGTTGTAAAAAAGTCCATGATCGCCGAAGGCTGTTATACCTGCGGAACGGTTGACCACTCCATAATTTTTTATGACGTAAAGATAGGTAAAGACGCCGTTGTAAACAACTCAATTATAATGCCCGGAAGCGTAATTGAGGACGGCGCAGTTATTGAGTATTCAATTATAGCGGAGAATGTTACTGTCAGAGCGGGCGCCAGAATAGGCGCAGCTCCGGCAGAGGGTGAACGCAAAAAAATAACTGTTGTTGGAAATTCGCTTACGGTAGGCAGTAATGCCCGGATAGAACCCGGCACCATAGTGGAAGAAGACATTCCCGATGCGGAGGTGGCGTTATGATAAGAGATACTTTGGGGATAATTTTTGCGCACGACAAGGTTGATGCGATGCGCGAACTTACGGAAAACAGAACAGCAGCCTCCGTGCCTTTTGGCGGAAGATACCGTATGATAGATTTCACACTTTCAAGTATGGTTAATTCCGGAATTAAAAACGTGGGTGTTGTTACCAAAAGCGATTATTATTCGCTTATGAGCCATCTCGGTACTGGTAAGGAATGGGATTTGAACCGTAAAAAAGGTGGACTTTCAATCTTACCGCCGTCTATCGGAAGCCGCGATATGTTTTCTGAAAGAAACGGAAAGATATCTGTTCTTATGGGAATTATTGATTATATCAGAAATTGCGACTGTAAATACATCCTGCTCTCAGACGGAAATCTTATCGCAAATATAGATTACACCGAGCTTCTCCAAACGCATATCGAGAAGCAGGCGTACATGACAGCACTGTATAAAGCAGAGGTATATGAACCGTCAAAGTTTAAAAACAATGCTTTTATTGATGTTGACAAGGACGGTAGAATTAAGGATATAACAATAAATCAGGATATACAGCTCCACAGCAATATGCTTCTCGGAACGTATATCATTGAGCGTGGTTTGCTGGAGTTTTTGATCTGCCAATGTGTTGCGCATAACAAGTATGATTTTGAGCGCGACATCATTCAGGATATGGCGCAGTCACTTGACATCTATGCGTGCGAGTATAAGGGTTACGCCGAGAAAATAGATTCCGTTGAATCGTATTTCAAGGTAAATCTTGATTTGCTCAATGAAAAAACAAGAGACGAGCTCTTTAGCGGTGGCGAGATTGCAACACATATATTTGATGAAGTTCCGTCAATGTTCGGTGAAGAAGCGGTTGTAAAGAACAGCATGCTTGCCGATGGCTGTGTGATTGAGGGCACTGTCGAAAACTCAATTATTTCACGAAACGTCCGTGTCGGCAAAGGTGCTTCTGTTAAAAACTGTGTCATTCTTCAGGGTGCGGATATCGGTGAGGATGCAAAGCTTGAGTATTGCATCACCGACGGGCAGGTCGTTATATCAAAAGGTGTTTCTCTCCGCGGAGCGGAAATGTATCCCACCGTGCTTCCCATGGGCTGTAAATTATAAACTTTTGGAGGAATTATGGAAAAGAAAAAAATACTTTTTGCAGCGTCCGAGGCTGCACCGTTCATAAAATCCGGAGGCTTGGGCGATGTTATCGGTTCGCTCCCGAAGGCTATATCCGGCAAAAATTGCGAGGTTGCTGTTGTTATTCCTCTTCACGAGGGAGTTCCGGAAAAGGTAAGGCGCAAGCTTGTTCCGGTAACCAATATATTTATCCCGCTTGCGTGGAGAAGTCAGTATTGCGGTATTTTTAAGTACGAAGAAAAAAGCGTAACGTGGTATTTTATAGATAATGAATACTACTTTAAGCGTGGTGGTGCGCTGTACGGATGCTATGATGATGCAGAGCGCTTCGCGTTTTTCTCCACGGCGGTTCTTGAAATTCTGCCCTATATTGATTATTATCCGGATGTCATTCATTCTCACGACTGGCAGACCGCGCTTGTGCCGATTTATTATAAGCTTAAATACTATATGCGTCCGGGGTATGAGCGTATCAAAACTGTATTCACGATTCATAATATAGAATATCAGGGCATTTTCGACAGAGAAATTGTGGAAAACGTTCTTGGTTTGCCGATAGAAGAGTTTAATAACGGCTTCCTTGAATTTGGCGGCGCTGTTAATCTGATGAAGGCAGCCATTACCTGTTCCGACCGCGTAACTACCGTAAGTCCGTCATATGCCGAAGAGATAAAAACTCCGGAGTATGCCCATGGCCTTCATGAAATTTTGCGTTATGAGGAAGGCAAGCTTTGCGGAATAATTAACGGCATCGACCAGAAGCTTTATGACCCGGCAAAGGATAAGAGGATTTTCTTTAACTACTCGAAAAAGGATATGACAGGAAAAGCTCAGAATAAAGAAGAGCTTCAGTCACTTGTGAATTTGCCGAAAAACGGAGATATTCCCGTTATCGGTATGGTAACGCGCCTTGTTTCACATAAAGGTCTTGATTTGGTTTCATGCGTTATTGATGAGCTTCTTGAGGATGATGTCCAGATGGTCATTGTAGGAACAGGGGACTGGAAATATGAACAGTTCCTGCGTGATAAGCAGTGGCAGTATCCGTTTAAGTTGTCGGTAAATATCGCCTTTAACAGTGAGCTTGCGCAGAAAATATATGCCGGCTCTGATATGTTCCTTATGCCGTCAAAAAGCGAGCCGTGCGGTCTTGCTCAGATGATCGCGCTCCGCTACGGAACAATTCCGATTGTGCGAAAAACCGGCGGACTTGGGGACAGCATTTCGCAGTATGACGCTGAAAGAGGAGAAGGAAACGGCTTTGTCTTTTCTGAATATAATGCACATGAGATGCTCGGCGTAATACGCGCGGCATGCGATTGCTACCGCAATAAGGAAAAATGGGCAAAGCTTATTGAGAATGGGATGAGCGTCGATTTTTCATGGAAAAAACCAGCTAAAGAATACAATAAGCTGTATGACGCTCTGATTTGCGAATAATCTTATAACGAAGAGGTACATTTAATGGGGATACACTTGAATGAAAAAAAATTAAAGGAGCTTATTGCCGGTAAGCTTTCAAGACATTTTGGAAAAGAAATAAATGAGGCAAGTTATGAAGAATTATATTCCGCTTGCTCATTTATCATTCGTGATGTGTTGATGGAAAACTGGGCTCGTGCGCAGGATGAAATAGAAAAGAAAGAACTCCGGCAGGTTTATTATCTGTCAATGGAGTTTCTTATCGGCAAGTCTCTGCACAACAATATTAACAATCTCGGACTTTCTGAGGTGTTTGCAAATACGTTTGAAACCTTAGGTTTGTCGCTTGATGAGCTGTTCGGGGTAGAGCGCGATGCAGGCCTCGGTAACGGTGGCCTCGGCCGTCTTGCAGCGTGCTATATGGATTCGCTCACAGCTATGGACTATCCGGGAATGGGCTTTTCCATACTGTATGAATACGGAATATTCAAGCAGAAAATCATCGACGGAATGCAGGTAGAGCTTCCTGATAACTGGCTTGAAACCGGAAGTGTATGGACTGTGCCGAGAATTGAGGAAACTCAGGAGGTAAGGTTCGGCGGCAAGGTTGACAGCTATATGGAAGACGGCAAGCTTAAATTCTCTCATCACGATTATTACACCGTGCTTGCTGTGCCGAACGATATGCTGATATCCGGATATCCCGGAAAAAATGTCAACACATTACGTTTGTGGAGTGCAAAGTCTACGAAAAGTATTGATATGCACCTTTTCTCAAAGGGTGAGTATGCAAAATCTATGGAGCAGAAGGCGATGAGTGAGGTCATCTCCAAAATTCTGTATCCTGAGGACAACCACGAGGAAGGAAAGTCGCTGCGACTCAAGCAACAGTATTTCTTTGTATCTGCAACCATTTCAAGCATTGTGAAAAAGCATAAGGCAAAATACGGAACACTCCGCAATTTTGCAGATAAGGCTATCATTCACATCAATGATACGCACCCGACACTTGCCATTCCAGAGCTTATGCGTATTCTTATTGATGAAGAGGAATACAGCTGGGATGAAAGCTGGGAGATCGTATCAAAATGTATGGCGTATACAAACCATACGATAATGGCAGAAGCACTGGAACGTTGGACAATTTCGATGTTCAGGCATCTTCTTCCGCGAATTTATATGATTGTGGAAGAAATCAACAGAAGGTTCTGTGATGATTTATGGAACGCCTTCCCTGAAGACAGAGAGAAGATAGGAAAGCTTGCAATCATTGCAAACGGCGAAATCCGCATGGCAAATCTCTGTATAGCAACATGTTTTTCCGTAAACGGTGTTTCTGCGCTTCACAGCAACATTTTAAAGGAAACTGTTTTCTCGGATTACAACTATATGTTCCCGGGGAAATTCACTAACGTAACCAACGGTATAGCTCACAGAAGATGGCTCTGTCAGGCAAATCCTGAGCTTACCTCGCTTATTTCCGAGCTTATCGGAAATGATTTCCGCTACGATGCATCGGCTCTTAAAAAGCTTGAAAAGTATTCTGATGATAAGTCTGTTCTGGAGCGGCTTTCCGAGATAAAGCATAACAACAAAGTAAGATTTGTAAATGCAATGTCCTTTGATACGAATATAAATCCGGACTCGATTTTCGACGTTCAGTCGAAAAGACTGCATGAGTATAAGCGTCAGCTTCTCAATGTTCTGCATATTCTTTATGAATACCATATGCTACTTGACAATCCCGGAATGGATTTTAAACCGAAAACATATTTCTTTGGTGCGAAATCAGCGGCGGGATACGCTATGGCAAAGAATATAATCAGGTTAATCAACTCCGTTGCATCTGAGATAAACTCTGATAAGAGGGTGGCGGATAAGCTTAAAGTAGTGTTTGTTGAGGATTATAATGTTTCAATAGCAGAACTTATGATTCCTGCGGCGGAAATTTCTGAGCAAATATCAATTGCCGGTAAAGAAGCCTCAGGAACGGGAAATATGAAGTTTATGCTCAACGGCGCGCTCACTATCGGTACGCTTGACGGTGCAAACGTCGAGATATGCGAAGCGGTTGGTGAGGAGAATATCTATATATTCGGTATGAAAGCGCACGAAGTGGCGGCTCTGGCAGCCTCCGGAACGTATTCACCGATAGATTACTATCATAATGATCCAAAACTCCGCAGAGTTCTTGACCATATCCGTGACGGTATAGGTGTCGGCGTGCTGCGAAATTCATATCCCGATATTGTAAATTCTCTCCTTTTCCATGATCAGTATATGCTTCTTGCGGATTTTGCGTCTTATTGCGAAGCGCATGACAAAATTTACCGCGAGTACAGAGATAAGGAGCTGTTTAACAGAAAATCGCTTATCAACATTGCTAATGCCGGACGCTTTGCTGCAGACCGCAGCATAACTGAATATGCGAATAATATCTGGAATTTGAAGAAGATAAGCGAATAAGCCGGGGTAGATATGGAAAAACTATTTATCTTTGATTCTCAGTCAGAAAAATATAAAAATCCTTTTGGAGCGATAAAGTGCGGAGAGTGCGTGATGCTCTCCGCATCTGCGCTTTGCATGGAAATTACATCTGTAAAGCTTGTTAGATTTTCGGAATATGATAAAAAAAGAGAAGAATACGAAATGCCTTGGCAAAGCAGGGAAGGCATTTATGATATATACGGTATCACATTGACCGGATTTGAAAAAGCCGGGATATTCTGGTATTGGTTTGTGCTCAACACAGTCGATGGTAAGTCTCTTTTTTTCGGGAAAAATGGCATTGTAGATAACGAAAATAACATATTAAGTTTCCAGCTTACGGTTGCGTCACGGGAATATACCACGCCTTCGTGGTTTTCGGAGGGTGTAACCTATCACGTGTTTGTTGACCGGTTTTATCGTGCGTCAACCTCTCCGGAGTTGTCTGACGATGCATTTTTCGCGGTACATAAGGATAAAAATGAAGTGCCGTATTTTAAACCGAACAGCCAAGGTGTTGTAGAAAACAGAGATATATACGGCGGAAACCTTGAAGGTGTTATTGAAAAACTGCCTTATCTTGATAGTCTTGGCGTAAAAACAATATACTTAAGCCCGATATTTGAAGCGTGGTCAAATCACAAATACAATACTGCTGATTATAAAAAGGTTGACCCTCACTTCGGAGATGAGAAAATTCTTTCGGAACTGTGCAGGGAAGCAAAGAAATACGGAATGCGCGTTATTCTGGACGGAGTTTTCAGCCATACCGGTTCAGACAGCATCTATTTCAACAAAGAGGGAAGATACGGAGAAAATACCGGTGCGTGGAATGACAAAAGCTCTCCGTTCCGTAACTGGTTCGATATTGATGGAAATGGGAATTACTCGTCATGGTGGGGAATTGACACTCTGCCTCAGGTAAATGAACTTAACCGTGATTATACCGACTACATCATCAACAGTGAAGACAGCGTTATTGCACATTGGATGCGTGCAGGTGTTTCAGGATGGAGACTTGACGTTGCCGATGAGCTTCCTGATGACTTTATTGAACAGCTTAAAACAAGAGCACGAAAAGAGAATAAAGAAGCACTTGTCATAGGTGAGGTCTGGGAAGATGCGTCTACAAAAAAAGCGTACGATGTAAATAAAAGATACTTTACAGACGGTGTGCTTGACGGAGTTATGAACTATCCGCTCAAAAACAGTATACTTGACTTTTTGTGCGGAAGAATATCGGCTGTTCAGGCGAAGTATTCGCTTATGTCCATCATTGAAAATTACCCCGCGATTTCTCAGCGATGTCTTATGAACATTATAGGCACACATGATACAGTGCGCGCCGTAAACGAGCTTTCCGTGGGAAATCTTTGCCATGAACCGAAGGAGTTTCGTGCAACGCGGGAACTTGATAAAAAAGAACTGAAGGCAGGTCGCGAACGTCTGCGTCAGGCGGCTATCCTGCAGTATATGTTTCCGGGCTCTCCCTGCATATATTACGGCGATGAAATAGGAATGCAGGGCTTTGAAGATCCATTTAACAGAAGGTTTTACACATGGGATAATGTCGATGAAGATTTGCTTGAGTTTTACCGAAGCTTGGGAAGAATAAAAACAGGCAATAAATGTATGACCACAGCGCCCTTCCGTGTGGAATACGCCGAGGGGGACTTTCTTGTTGTGTCCAGAGGCAAAGTCAAGGCATTTATAAACCGTGGACATAAACGTAAATTGTTTAAGGTTCGGGATAACGCGGAAATTGCGCTTGCATGTGGTGAATGTTCGCTGTCTTTTGGAAAGTTACTCCTCGGAAGTAAATCATCCTGCATTTTGTGGGAAAATTCGTCGGAAAATTGAAATTTACCATTGACTTGTCGGCACAAAAATGTTAAAATAAATCATCATATATTTATTATAATAACGCGATGATGAAAACCAGTACGTGTACAATGTTATCTTCAGAGAGCTGTCGGTTGCTGTGAGGCAGTGGTGCGTGTGTGCGGAATTACCTTTCGGAGCGGCTTTGCCGAACAAGTCCTTTCAGTAGGCAAAGACGGGTTTGCCCGACACAGCTTGACCAATGAGGCCGCGCTTTTGCGCGGTAAACTGAGGTGGTACCACGATTTTAAATCGTCCTCTGCTTTGCGGCAGAGGACGTTTCTGTTTTTTGCCGAGAATCAAAAAAGGGAGAATTAAAATGGTTATTACTGATTTTCTTGAAAGAAATGCGCGCCTTTACGGTGCGGAAACAAGTCTTGTTGAGCTTAACCCCTCGGAAGAACGCGACAAGGTTACAACGTGGTGGGATTTTAATCTCATCGAAAGTGCTGGGGTAGATGCTCCGTACCGCCGCGAAATAACATGGAAGGATTTTGACAGGCGTGCTAACCGCTTTGCAAATCTTCTTTTAAGCCGCGGAATTGCGCGCGGTGCAAAGGTCGGCATCCTTCTGATGAACTGTATAGAGTGGCTTCCGATTTACTTCGGTATTCTAAAAGCCGGATGTATTGCTGTGCCAATGAACTTCCGTTATTCAAGCGATGAAATAAAATACTGCCTTGACCTTGCAGATGTTGAGGTTCTTGCGTTTGGCCCTGAGTTTATAAGCCGCATGGATGTTATTGCTGATGACCTTGCGCGTGTACATACACTGTTTTTTGTAGGCGATAATGGACCCGAATATTCGGAAAACTGTTTGTCACTTATGAATTTCTGCTCATCAAGCGCACCTCCCGTTGCACTGTGCGAGGATGACTACGCGGCAATTTACTTCTCATCCGGTACAACCGGATTCCCGAAGGCGATTCTCCATGACCACCGCTCACTTGTCTGCGCGTGTATCACGGAGCAGAATCATCACAGCCAGACGCGTGACGATGTGTTCCTCTGCATACCTCCGCTTTACCATACCGGTGCAAAGATGCACTGGTTCGGCTCTCTTCTTTCGGGAAGCCGTGCCGTTTTATTGCGCGGCGTGAAGCCGGAGTGGATTCTCCGCGCTGTCACGGAAGAAAAATGTACTATCGTATGGCTTTTAGTTCCGTGGGCGCAGGATCTTCTTGATGCAATAGAATCCGGAAGGGTGGATGTTTCCAAATATCACCTTTCACAGTGGCGTCTTATGCATATCGGTGCCCAGCCTGTTCCGCCGAGTCTTATAAAGCGTTGGCTTGAGGTATTCCCACATCATCAGTATGACACGAACTACGGTCTTTCAGAGTCTATCGGCCCCGGTTGTGTTCACCTCGGTGTTGAAAACGTACATAAGGTCGGCGCAATCGGCAAGCCCGGATATAATTGGGAAGCAAAAATCGTTGATGAAAAAGGGAATGCCGTATCCCGTGGCGACGTTGGTGAGCTTATCGTCCGCGGTGATGGCGTAATGCTTTGCTATTACAAAAACGAAGAAGCAACAAACGAAGTCTTAAAGAACGGCTGGCTTTATACGGGTGATATGGCGCGTGAGGATGAAGATGGATTTATCTATCTCGTTGACCGCAAAAAAGACGTTGTCATTTCCGGTGGCGAAAACCTTTATCCGGTTCAGATTGAAGATTTTCTCCGTTCAAACGAAAAGATAAAAGATGTTGCTGTCATCGGCCTTCCGGATGCACGTCTCGGCGAGATTTGTGCAGCGATAATTGAGATTAAAGAAGAAATGTCCTGCACGGAGGATGAGATAAACTCCTTCTGCGAACAGCTTCCGAGATACAAGCGCCCGCGTAAAATCTTCTTCGATAAGATTCCGCGCAATCCTACCGGAAAAATTGAAAAGCCGGTACTGCGTGAAAAGTACTGCAAAGGTCGTCTTGTCGAGGCTCAGATTACAGGCTGATGTTTTCTCTTGGGTTAATTTAAATTCTGAAAGAAGGATAATATAATGGATTTGTTCATAAAGGCATCAATGCTCGTTGCGTTTTTTGCCGTGATGATAGGTGTCGGTATTTATTGCAGAAAGCATTCGACAAATGTTGACGGCTTTGTTCTCGGCGGCAGAAGTGTAGGTCCTTGGCTTACTGCTTTTGCATACGGCACCTCGTATTTTTCTGCTGTTGTATTCGTGGGATATGCCGGACAGTTCGGCTGGAAATACGGCATTGCCGCAACTTGGGCAGGTATCGGAAACGCGCTTTTGGGTTCGCTTCTCGCATGGGCTGTGCTCGGCAGAAGAACTCGTGTTATGACTCAGCATCTTGACAGTGCAACGATGCCGCAGTTTTTTGAGTCGCGTTTTGACGGCAAGGCATTGAAGGTTGCCGCATCCGCAGTAATATTCATATTCCTTATTCCATATACCGCCTCGCTTTATAACGGTCTTTCGCGTCTTTTCGGAATGGCGTTTAATATTGACTATTCCGTCTGCGTTATTGCTATGGCGGTTCTCACTGCAATTTATGTTATTGTCGGCGGATATATGGCAACTGCAATAAATGACTTTATACAGGGCATTATTATGCTTGTTGGCATTGTAGCGGTAATTGCCGCAGTCCTTAACAGTCAGGGTGGTTTTCTCGCTGCATTGGACGGTCTTGGGAAAATCAGTGACCCGTCCGTATCTTCAACTCCCGGTGTGTTCAATTCATTCTTCGGTCCTGACCCGGTAAACCTTCTTGGCGTTGTTATTCTCACATCTCTCGGAACGTGGGGACTCCCGCAGATGGTTCAGAAGTTTTATGCAATCAAGAGTGAAAAGTCAATTAATAAAGGAATGATTATCTCCACTGTTTTTGCGCTTGTTGTTGCCGGCGGATGCTATTTCCTTGGCGGCTTCGGTCGACTTTTCTCCGATAAGATTGACATTGCGGCAAACGGTTATGACTCCGTTATTCCGACCATGCTTGAGGGGCTTCCGACTGTTCTTATTGCTGTTGTGGTTGTGCTTGTTCTTTCTGCATCAATGTCAACGCTTTCCTCTCTGGTTCTTACTTCAAGTTCAACGCTTACCCTTGATTTCCTGAAGGGAACAGTGGTTAAAAATATGAGCGAGAAGTCTCAGCTTCTCATTATGCGCATACTTATTGCTGTATTTATTGCAATATCATCGGTCATCGCAATCTTGCAGTATAAGTCAAGCGTAACCTTTATTGCTCAGCTTATGGGAATTTCATGGGGCGCTCTTGCCGGCGCGTTCCTCGCTCCGTTCCTTTATGGTCTTTATTGGAAGCGCACGACCAAGGCTTCCGTATGGGCATGCTTTGTTTTCTCAACGGTATTTATGCTTGCAAATATTCTCTGTAAGTCAGCTTTTCCGGCGTTTCTTCAGTCACCGATTAACGCAGGTGCGTTTTGTATGGTAATAGGACTTGTGATTGTTCCTGTTGTAAGTCTTGTAACAAAAGCTCCGCCGCAGGAGCACATTAATAATGTTTTCTCATGCTACGATAAAAAAGTAGTTGTTTCTCAAAAGGATGCCATTGGCGATCCGGTTGAACATCAATAAGGAGGTATCTTGCAAAATGAAAAAGTTAATGCTTGGCAACGAAGCGGTTGCCCGCGGCCTTTTTGAAGCAGGCTGCAGCTTTGTTTCCAGTTACCCCGGTACACCGAGTACCGAAATTACCGAGATGGTTGCAAAATACAAAGAGGTGTATGCCGAGTGGGCACCGAATGAGAAGGTTGCAATGGAAGCTGCTTTCGGTGCGTGTATGGCAGGGAAGAGAAGCTTCTGCGGTATGAAGCACGTCGGACTCAATGTTGCCGCAGACCCGCTTTTCACGATCTCCTACACCGGAGTTAATGCAGGTATGGTTATCGCGGTTGCAGATGATCCTGGAATGCACAGCTCACAGAATGAGCAGGATTCCCGCCACTATGCAAGGGCATCAAAAATCCCGATGCTTGAGCCGGCAGATTCGATGGAAGCAATAGAGTTCACAAAGCTTGCATATGAAATTTCGGAAAAGTTTGATACCCCCGTGCTTCTTAAAATGTGCACGCGTGTAGCTCATTCCCAGAGCGTTGTTGAAACATCTGATCGTATAGAAGCTTCAAAAACATATGAAAAAACTCCTTCAAAGTACATTATGATGCCGGGCAATGCTAAGCGCCGCCATCCGGTTGTTGAAGAGCGTACGATGGCTCTTTCGTCGTTTGCCGAAACTGCATCCGTAAACCGAGTTGAAGACGGTGCGGATAAGAGCATCGGTATTATCACTTCATCAACCTCATATCAGTATGTAAAAGAGGTCTGCGGCGATAAATATCCGGTTTTAAAGCTCGGTATGATCTGGCCTCTTCCGGTAAATCTCATAAAGGATTTTGCGGCAGGCGTTGATAAGCTCATAGTTGTTGAAGAGCTTGACAGCTTTGTTGAAGATCATTGCAGAAATCTCGGTATAGAGGTTTCGGGAAAAGATATGTTCTCTTGCATAGGAGAGTTCAGTCAGAACCTCGTTGCAGAAAAGCTCGGCAAGGAAACTCTTTGCGGCGTAAAGCTTTCCGATGATATCCCGCAGCGTCCTCCGGTAATGTGCGCGGGATGTCCGCACAGAGGTCTGTTCTATACTCTTGCAAAGAACAAAATTACCGTACACGGTGACATTGGTTGCTATACGCTTGGCGCTGTTCCTCCGCTCTCGGCACTCGACAGCACGATTTGTATGGGTGCGTCAATTTCCGGTCTTCACGGGTTTAACAAGGCACAGAGTGGTGAAAGCGACGGAAAGACTGTTGCTGTTATCGGTGACTCCACGTTTATGCACTCCGGTATGACGGGACTTGTTAATATCGCATATAACGCATCAAATTCAACGGTTATTATCCTTGATAACTCAATCACAGGTATGACGGGACATCAGCAGAACCCGACCACCGGATACAACTTAAAAGGTGATCCCGCATCAAAGATTGACCTTGAAGCACTCTGCCGCGCAATGGGAATTTCCCGTGTCCGTGTTGTAGACCCGTATAACCTCAAAGAGTGTGAAACGGTGATAAAAGAAGAGCTTGCAGCGGAAGAGCCGTCAGTTATTATTTCCCGCCGTCCGTGCGCGCTTCTTAAATACGTTAAGCACAATAAGCCGCTTGTTGTTGAATCCGATAAGTGCAAGAGATGTAAGATGTGTATGAAGATTGGTTGCCCGGCAATCAGTATGGAAAACGGCAAAGCAAAGATTGACACCACGCTTTGCACAGGCTGCGGTGTCTGCGAACAGCTTTGCAAGTTTGATGCACTTCATGCTCCGAAGGAGGACTAAGCTATGGAAACAAAAAATGTAATGATAGTAGGCGTTGGCGGTCAGGGAAGCCTTCTTGCTTCAAAGCTTTTAGGCCGCCTTCTTCTCACGAAAGGATATGACATTAAGGTCTCTGAGGTTCACGGAATGAGCCAGCGCGGAGGAAGCGTCGTAACGTATGTAAGATACGGCGAGAAAGTTTATTCTCCGATTATTGACAAGGGTGAGGCGGATTTTATCGTTTCATTCGAGCTTTTAGAGGCAGCCCGATGGACAGAGTTTTTAAAGCCCGGCGGAAAGATTGTCACAAACACCCAGCAGATTAACCCCATGCCTGTCATAACAGGAGCGGCGCAGTATCCGTCTGATCTTGCAGGAAAAATGAAGGATGCAGGTGTTGATGTAGATGCATTTGACGCTCTTTCTCTTGCGGAAGAAGCCGGTTCGTCAAAGGCTGTAAATATCGTGCTTATGGGACGTCTTTCAAATTACTTTGATGCGTCCGAGGAAGAGTGGATGCGCGCCATTGAGGAAAGCGTTCCTGAAACGTTTCTCGAAATGAATAAAAAAGCATTTAACCTCGGCAAAAATTCAAAATAGAAAGAAAGCGTGAATGTAATGGAAAAAAGATATTATCAGCCTGAAATAGAAACTGCATCGTATGAGCAGATTCGCGCGTGGCAGAGTGAGCGTTTGGTGAATCAGGTAAAGCATGTTTGGGATAACGTTCCGTATTACCGCAAAAAAATGGAAGAAAAGGGAGTAACCCCGGATGATATCAAGGGTGTTGACGACCTTCATAAGCTTCCGTTCATAACAAAGGCGGATCTTCGTGATGCATATCCTTACGGACTTGTCGGAAAACCGCTGTCTGAATGTGTAAGAATCCATTCCACCTCCGGAACAACCGGCAAGCGTGTTATGGCTTTCTATACTCAGCATGACGTTGACCTCTGGGAAGACTGCTGTGCACGTGCAATCGTTGCTGTTGGCGGAACAAAAGAAGATGTATGCCACGTTGCCTACGGCTACGGTCTCTTTACCGGTGGTGCAGGACTCCACGGTGGTTCGCACAAGGTCGGATGTCTCACTCTCCCGATGTCTTCGGGTAATACCGACCGTCAGCTCCAGTTTATGGAGGATTTGGGTTCCACTATTATCTGCTGCACACCTTCGTATGCTGCATATCTTGCAGAATCCATCAAAGAACGCGGAATAAAGGACAAGATAAATCTTAAGGCGGGTATCTTCGGTGCCGAGGCATGGAGTGAAGAAATGCGCCGAGATATTGAGCGTGAGCTTGGTATCCGCGCATATGATATCTACGGTCTTACGGAAATTTCCGGACCGGGTGTTGCTTTCGAATGTGAAGAGCAGACAGGTATGCATATAAATGAAGACCACTTTATTGCTGAAATCATTGACCCCGATACAGGCGAAGTGCTTCCGGAAGGGAGCAAGGGTGAGCTTGTTTTCACATGCATCACAAAAGAAGCGTTCCCGCTTCTCCGTTACCGTACCCGCGACATCTGTGTTCTTTCTCGCAAGCCCTGCTCCTGCGGCAGAACGCACGTTAAAATGTGCAAGCCGATGGGAAGAAGTGATGATATGCTTATCATCCGCGGCGTAAACGTATTCCCGTCGCAGATTGAAACCGTCCTTCTTGAACAGGGATATCAGGCAAATTACCAGATTATAGTTGACCGTGTGAATAATTCTGACACCTTTGAAGTTATGGTTGAAATGACACCTGAAAACTTCTCCGATTCTCTTGCAAAAATTGCAGAGATGGAAAAAAGTCTCGTTTCTGCACTCAAGGCAATGCTTGGTATTGCGGCAAAGGTAAAGCTTGTCGCTCCGAAAACAATTGCACGAAGCGAGGGCAAAGCTGTCCGCGTTATTGATAAGCGCAAAATTTAAGGAGGGTATAGGATAATGAATATTTATCAGATTTCTGTTTTTCTTGAAAACCGCGCAGGTCAGCTCGCAGAGGTTACGGGACTTCTTGCTGAAAATGGCGTAAATCTCCGCGCAATCTCCATTGCAGAAACCACTGATTACGGTGTTTTGCGTATGATTGTTGACGATGCGGAGCGCGCGTCATCCATTCTCCTTGAACAGGGAAATATTCTCACGATGACTCCTGTCTGCGTAGTTGCAGTGCCTGACCGTCCGGCAGGTCTTTCTGAGGTTCTTGCCGTTATTTCGGATACCGGAATTGACATTGAGTATATGTATTCAATTCTTAGCCACGGTGACGAAAAAGCTTATATGGTTTTCCGCGCAAACGACGAGGAAAAGCTTGTTGAAACCTTTAAGGCAAAAGGAATAGCAATCGCTTCTAAATCCAACCTTGGCTTAAAGTAAATTAAAGAATAAATCAAAAACACCAAAAGAAATATGACGTGAAGTTCATAGTTCTTTTGGTGTTATTTTTATTAACCAATGTTTTGTCAATTATATACAGTATTAAAAAAATCTCCCGAGGTAATAATGATAATAGTCTTTTGCTTTGGGAGGTTTTTATTTTGGTATACGGTAAGGTTGAAATATGTGGCGTAAACACGTCAAAACTCAAGGTGCTTTCGGGTGATGAAACATATGAACTGCTTAAAAAATACCGCGAAGGGGATATTTCTGCGCGGGACGAGCTTATTTCCGGCAATTTGAGACTTGTTCTCAGCGTAATCCAGCGCTTTGCAAACCGTGGCGAACAGGTGGATGACCTTTTTCAGGTCGGATGTGTCGGACTTATCAAGGCAATCGACAATTTCGATATAACCTTGGGATTACGTCTGAGTACTTATGCTGTACCCATGGTTATCGGGGAGATCCGCAGATACCTCAGAGATAACAGCACGATACGCGTTTCGCGATCAATGCGTGACACGGCATACCGCGCCCTGCAGACTAAGGAAAGACTTCTAAATGAAACGCAAAAGGAACCTACGGTTGAGGAAATAGCAAAGGCAATGGATATGAAGCGCGAGGATGTAGTTTTTGCGCTTGATGGGATTATGGAGCCGGTTTCGCTTTACGAGCCGGTATATTCCGATGCAACGGGAGATACCATCTGCGTTATGGATCAGGTGGGCGATACCAAGAATACAGATGATAACTGGCTTGAAAAAATAGCATTGAAAGAAGCAATTTCAAATCTCAACGAGCGGGAACGGCATATCCTGTCTCTGCGTTTTTTCGACGGACGGACGCAGACGGAGGTCGCAAATGAAATAGGGATAAGTCAGGCACAGGTTTCGCGGCTTGAAAAAAGCGCGATTGACAGAATTAAAAAGCAATTGTAAACGGTAATATTTTCAAATAACACTTGTAACAGTATACTTTTTATGGTATACTGTTTTTATCACAAAAAGGCAGAGTAGGGAATATCGGGTTAAGTGCTGTGCGAACGGGGAGTTGTCGCGCGGACGAAGGCGCAGTTGCGTTGCCGTGATGTTTCCGCATCCCGCTGCAAATACGGCTTACTGTCCTCTTTGTGTCAGGTTTTGTTGTACCAAAATTTAACAAAGGAGGACTAAAATTATGCAAAACCGTATCAAATCCTCGCTTGGCGAGATAAAAAACATCCATTCTCTCGCAATGTGTGCCGTGCTTGTTGCGCTCTATGTGGCAATAGACACTGCATCCGTCTATGTTACCCCGACTATGCAGCTCACTTTTTCATTTCTTGTTCTTGGGCTTCTGGGGTATCGCTTCGGGCATTTCACCGGCACGCTCGCTGCGCTTGCGTGTGACCTTATCGCATATGTTATACGTCCGGCAGGACCTCTGCACCTCGGCTTCACGCTTTCCACGATGCTGACCGTGCTGGTCTTTGCAATTTTCCTTTATGAAAAGCCACTTCGCGTCTGGCGTGTAATCGTCTCTAAAACTGTGGTTAATGTCGGCGTGAATATTGCGCTCAATACATATTGGCTGTCAAATCTTTACGGTAGGGCGTATATCGTTCTTCTCGTTGAACGCGTGATTAAAAACATTGCGCTTCTGCCTGTCGAAATTATTCTGCTGTGGCTTGTGCTCAAGGCCTTTGAGAGAATAATGCAGAATATGGAGAATAGAAAGTAAGAAACCTGAATACATTTACAGTGGTGATTATTATGGATATTTTAAAAGCAATAATTATAGGTATAGTTGAAGGTATAACGGAATGGCTTCCCATAAGCAGTACGGGGCATATGATTTTAGTCAATGAGTTTATGGGAATAGATGAAAAGAGCTTTTTCTCATCGCAGATTTTTCTGTATGTAATCCAGCTTGGCGCGATTTTAGCAATCGCTACGCTGTATTTCAAAAAGCTCAATCCGTTCTCTCCCTCAAAGTCAGCCATCGAGAAAAAGCAAACGTGGCAGATGTGGTTTAAGGTCATTGTGGCGTGCGTCCCCGCAGCAGTGCTCGGACTTTTGTTCAATGATGCAATGGACGCGGTTTCAACTCCGCTTGTTGTCAGCATAATGCTTGTTGTATATGGTGTTGCATTTATCATAATTGAACGAAAAAACAAGCCTGTAAAGGTTGCGGATATGACGGATATGACCTACAAAACAGCGCTGTTCATAGGTCTTTTCCAGGTTCTTTCCATAATCCCCGGAACATCGCGCTCGGGTGCTACAATCCTCGGTGCAATTCTTCTCGGGACATCAAGAAGCGTCGCGGCGGAGTTTTCATTCTTCCTCGCAATCCCTGTTATGTTCGGCGTAAGTTTTCTCAAAATCATTACGAACGACTATATTATGTCGTCCGGCGAATGGATAATCCTCGCGGTTTCTATGATTACTGCGTATGTCGTGTCGCTAATTTCGGTAAAGTTCCTTACCGGGTATGTCCGCAAGCACGATTTCAAAGCCTTCGGCGTTTACCGCATCATCCTCGGTATTCTTGTTATAGGATACTTCCTTCTTGCAAAATAAAAACTATATAATATATGACTGCCCCGAGGCGTTGGCAATCCACACCTCGGGGCAGTTTGTATACTTATTATGGGTATCTTTTGCGGCTTGTTCCGCAAAGTACACACACGCATATTATCTGTATTTTCGCTTTTGCGTGTCCTTTTTTTTAAAACTCAGGAAACTTTTTTCAAAAACTGCCGTATAGTGCAATATAAAAGGAGGAGTTTATAATGGCTATAAAAATTTATATCGACCAGGGACACAATCCGCAGGGAGTAAATGCGGGAGCGGAAGGCTTTGGACTTCGCGAGCAGGACATAACATACGATGTGGGGATATATCTTCGGGATATTCTGTCGCAGGATCCCCGCTTTGAAGCGCGCGTTTCACGTCCGACGGAGGACACGACGCTTGGTACAACAAATGCAGAGAGTCTTGCAGCAAGAGTAAACGATGCAAACAGCTGGGGTGCGGACTATTTTCTAAGTATTCACGTAAATGCAAACCCAAATCCGAATGTAAACGGAACTGAAATGTATATTTTCCGTTCGGGCGGTCAGACTCAGGCACTTGCGGAGAATCTGCTTGATTCAATAACAGAACGTCTTGATACAAAGCGCAACGGAGTGTTTGTCCGACCTTCGTTGTATGTTTTGCGGAGGACTCAGATGCCGGCGGTGCTTCTTGAGCTTGCATATATAACGAATGAAGAAGATGCCGAAAAGCTTGATGAGGACAGATATGAGTTCGCGGACGCAATATATCAGGGACTTCTTAATTATTTCGGATTTCAAAGTGCATAATTTTGATATCTTAATATAAAACACTGGAAATTTTAATCTACATATGGTAAAATATTCTTTATGAATGTAAAATTGCACGGAGGAAACAGAAATGGCAACGGTTTTTGAGAACATAGGTTTTAACATTGAAAATGAGGACGGGGCATACCGACTTGCGGATTTTGTGCTTAATTCGGGAAGTATTCTTCCTGTTGAAAACGGTGCTTATGCCGTATGGAGCGATAAAAGCGGAGCAGAGGTGTGGGAGAGAGTGGCGCTTGACCATGAGTCAAAAAGTGTGCAGCTTCTCAATATAGACCCTCATTTTAACGGCTCAACCGTCTGGTCTCTTGAGTTTTCCCGTGAATTTTCCGCCGAGCGGGATGATATGCTCGACTGTAAAGCTTTTCTCAAAAATCCCGATAACGAAAGTGGCATTTGCGCACGCATTATGGGAAGATATGCGGCTGAAAGTCTTGCTGTGGGGAAAGAGTATGAATTTCAGGTGTCCATGATTCCTCATTCAATCGCTTTTTTTGAAAACGAAGCTGATATGAGAAATGTGCTTTCTGATGAATCCACCGTGCTCGGGGCGCTTACTCCCGTAGGTGTATATATGTGTATGATGCAGGTCGAGGGCGAGGAATGTACGACGGATATTCTTATGACGCGCGTTGCCGCAGAGATAAAAGGCGGAGATGTCCGCTTTATGATAGCGGACAAAACGCCGGTGGGTGAATTTCTGCATCTTACGCTGTGTACCGATATGGGCGAGCTTGATGTTGCAGTAAGCCAGAATAATTACGAAACGAAAAATCTGCCGAAGCTGTGCGAGGGAGATATGGTGGCAGTTGTCAGCGGAATTATCTCGGCAAAGCTTATAAAGAGAGAAAAAACAAATGATTGATATTTCGGTTTCAAAACTGAATAAGTTTTATGGTGAGCATCATGTTCTGCGCGATTTGTCATTCAATATTGAGCAGGGCGAACGTGTCGGGCTTCTTGGGGATAACGGCAGCGGGAAAACAACGCTTTTTAAAATCCTCTCCGGTGAGCTTGATTATGATTCCGGAGAAATACTGATTCCCAAAGACCGCAGGATTGCCGTAGTGTCCCAGATACCGGATTATCCTGCTGGTAGCACGGTAAACGATGTACTTTTGAGCGCGTTTTCCCGCCTTTCCGAGATAGCGGAAGAAATGCGAAGCTTGGAAAAAATGATGGAGATATACTCCGATGCTGATGTTCTTGCACGCTATGATAAGCTCAGTGCGCGCTTTGAACATATGGGTGGGTACGATACCGAAACTGAAATTGCAAAAACCTGCAATGGTCTCGGCATCCCACCGGATATGCGTGAGCGTGTGTTCGAAACGCTTTCCGGCGGCGAAAAGACAAGAATAGTCATTGCCTGCGCTCTTTTGCAGGATCCTGATATTCTGCTTCTTGACGAGCCGACAAACCATCTTGATATAGATGCTGTTGAATGGCTTGAGGGATACCTTCCGGGCTTTCGTGGAACAGTCTTTATAATCTCGCACGACAGATATTTTATAGATAAATGTATCACCCGCGTGATTGAACTTTCCGATGGTGTGGCAGAATTTTACCCGGGAAATTACAGCTTTTACTTCAAAGAACGGGAAGCCCGTTATGAAGAGCAATTGAAAAGATATAAGGCTGAGCAGGCACAGATTGAACGGCTTGAATTTACGGCAGAGAGAATGCACGGCTGGGGGATGGGAAACAAAAAGCTTCAGGTTCGTGCCTTCGCAATTGAAAAGCGCATTGAGCGAATGAGGAAGACTGAAAAACCTAAGGAAATACACCGCAATATAAATGAAGGTTTTAGTTCCGTAGGATTTTGGGGCGACAATGTTTTAAAGCTTTCCGATATCGAAAAAGCCTATGATGAGAAAATACTTTTCAGTGATATAAATCTCACGATGGAAAACGGAGACAGAATCGCTCTTGTAGGTGACAACGGAACGGGGAAAACAACGCTGCTTGATATCATCGCAAAAAACACTGCGCCTGACCGCGGAACCGTAACCTATAACCCATCGGTAAAAGCGGCAATACTGCCTCAGGTCATACGTTTTGCCGATGAAAACCGCACAATTCTTGACACAATGCTTTATGATATCGGCGTTTCGACGCAGACGGCGAGAAACAGGCTTGCTGCGTTCCAGTTTTTCGGTGATGAGGTGTTTGACTGTGTGCGCACACTGTCCGGCGGAGAGCGAAGCCGCTTAAAGCTTTGTGAGCTTATGGCGGCGGATATAAATCTGCTTCTGCTCGACGAGCCGACAAACCACCTTGATATCACATCGCGTGAATGGATAGAAGAAGCTGTCACAGATTTTGACGGTGCACTGCTGTTCGTTTCGCACGACAGATTTTTTATAAGTAAGTTTGCCAACCGGATATGGGAACTTCGCGACGGCGTGATTTACGATTTCAAAGGGAGCTTTGATGAGTACAGGCGCGAGAAGCAACTGCATGAGGAAACTTTGCAGAAGCAAAAGACTCCCGCCCCCAAAAAAGAAAAGCCAAAGTCAGCACCTAAAGTAAACAAGAAGCTTAACGATAAAAAAATCCGTGAAACCGAGCGCGAGATTTCAAAGCTTGAGGAAAGCATCGCCGAAAAGGAACGTGAGATAGAAGCATCATCAAGTGATTTTGAAGCACTTAACCGTCTGTACGGTGAAATAGAAGCATTAAATGCAGAACTTGAAGAAAAAATGGCGTTTTGGGAAGCTCTGTATGAAGAAAGTGTTTGAATTTTCCTTTATGTGTGTTATACTATAATTTAAAGATAAAAAACATAAAGATAAAATGTGAGGTACGACATGTTAGAAAAACTTGCATTTCTTGAAGAAAAATTCAAGGAAATAGAAGAAAAACTTGCAGACCCTAATCTGTATAATGACCCCGCTGCGGCGGCAAAAATATCTAAGGAGCAAAAAGAACTTACTCCTATTATCGAGTGTTACCGAACTTATCGCGCAACAGAGCAGGAAATGCGCGATCTTCGTGAAATGCTTGACGGAAAGCTTGAACCGGATTTCCGTGAGATGGCACAGGAAGAGTTTTCTGCGGCGAAAGAAAAGCTTGTCGAGCTTGAGCATGAGCTGAAAATTCTTCTTCTCCCGACCGACCCGTTCGACGATAAAAACGTTATTGTTGAAATCCGAGGTGGAGCAGGCGGTGAAGAGGCGGCTCTCTTTGCACATTCACTTTACCGTATGTATTCTATGTATGCCGAGGCACGCCGCTGGAACATTGATGTTGTTTCAATAAATGAAACAGAGCTTGGCGGAATCAAGGAAATAAGCTTTGTCATTGAAGGTGCAGGTGCGTATTCAAGGCTTAAGTTTGAAAGCGGCGTTCACCGTGTTCAGCGTGTTCCGGACACTGAGTCCTCAGGTCGTATTCATACATCAACCGTTACCGTTGCAGTTCTTCCGGAAGCAGAAGAGGTTGAGGTCGAGCTTAATATGTCCGATGTCGATGTAGATACCTTCCGCGCATCTGGTGCCGGCGGTCAGCACGACAATAAAACTGAGTCTGCAATACGTCTTACACACAGACCTACCGGAATTGTTGTTGAGTGTCAGGATGAGCGCAGTCAGCATAAGAACAAAGACCGTGCTATAAAGATTCTGCGCACAAAGCTTTATGATATCCAGATGCAGGAACAGGCATCCCAGATTGCGGCAGAAAGAAAAAGTCAGGTTGGTACGGGAGACCGAAGCGAGCGTATACGTACCTACAACTATCCGCAGGGAAGAGTTACAGACCATCGCATATCGCTCACTCTTTATAAGCTTGAGCAGTTCCTTAACGGTGATCTCGATGAAATGATCGATGCGATTATTACTGCCGACCAAGCAGAAAAGCTCAAGGCATCCGAAAATGATTAAAGGAAGTTTTGCGGTATGACTACACAGCTTATAAAAGTACGCGGACTTATGGAAAACTTCGACGATTTTGTCCGTGCTGGAAATCTTCTCAAAAACGGCGAGGTTGTTGCTATTCCGACAGAAACGGTTTACGGTCTTGCGGCAAGCGCATTTTCTCCCGATGCCGTGGGGAAAATATTCAAAGCTAAGGGAAGACCTCAGGATAATCCGCTTATTGTTCATATTTCCGATTTTGATGATCTTGCAAAAATTACTGAGGAAGTTCCGGAAACAGCTCTCCGTCTCGCGGAGAATTTCTGGCCGGGGCCTCTTACAATGATTTTAAAGAAAAATGATAAAATTCCGTTTGAAGTTACTGCGGGTCTTTCTACGGTTGCTGTGCGTTTTCCGTCGCATAAGTATGCCCGCGCTGTTATTGAGGCAGCGGGTGTTCCTTTGGCAGCACCTTCGGCAAATCTCTCAGGGAAACCAAGTCCCACAAGCGCACAGCATGTTATGAGAGACCTTGCGGGGAAAATACCGATGATAATTGACGGCGGCGAGTGTGAAGTCGGTCTTGAATCCACGGTTATTGACCTTACTGGCGACAAACCGATGCTGCTTCGCCCCGGGGCAGTAACTTTTTCCCAGCTTTGTCGCGTACTTGGAGAAGTTTTGGTCAATCCCAAAATATCCGAAGAGGTACACGATGGCGAAAAAGTTGCATCTCCCGGAATGAAATATAAGCACTATTCTCCGGAAGCTCCGGTTGTTATAGTAGATGGTGAAACAGAAGCTTTTGTCCGGTATGTTATCGCAAATGCAGAAGAAAAAAACGCGGCAGTTCTTTGCTTTGATGAAGAAAAGGAGCTGTTTTCAAATACAGGGATAAATGCAGTTTCATACGGAAGCAAAAAAGATCCCGACTCTCTTGCTCACGGACTTTTTTCGGCTTTGCGTACTCTTGATGAGATGACTCTTGATATAATTTATGCAAGAGAACCGGATTTAAGTGACGGAATGGAGCAGGCAGTTGTCAACCGGCTTGGTCGTGCCGCTGCATTCAACCGTATATCTGTATGAGGTGAACTTAATGCTTACAATAGGAATCACGGGTGGCAGCGGTAGTGGAAAAAGCACTGTATCGGAACTCTTTTGTAAGTACGGTGCCCACACAATTGATGCCGATGCTGTTTATCATAAGCTTTTAAACGAGTCTCCCGATATGATGCGTGAGCTTCGTGCGCGCTTTCCGGAGGCGTGTGAGAAGGGGAAACTTAACAGACGCACTCTTGCTTCCATTGTTTTTTCGGACGTTGAGGCGCTTACGGATTTAAACAAAATTGCTCATAAGTTTGTCATAGCAGAAACCGAGCGCGAAATGGCGCGTCTTTATGAGCAGAACACGGCGTATCTTTGCATTGATGCCATTGCGCTCTTTGAAAGCGGGCTTTCGGAAATATGCGATGTGACAATCGGCGTTACAGCTCCGCGAAAATTGCGGTGCGAGCGCATAATGTCGCGTGACGGCATAGACTCCATGGCAGCATCTGCAAGGATAAATGCTCAGCCGGAGGACAGTTTTTATGCAGAACGCTGTGGTTATATGATCGAAAACAGCGGAGATATAGAAGCTGTGGAAAATGAAGTAAACAGAATTTTTAACATAATCACGAAAGGACCGGAGAAAGATAATGAGTGATGCTAAAAAGAAAGAGCTTGATGCTCTTCGCGAAAAGCTTTTGTATAAAAATAAAAATGCATTTACGGAAAATGTTGACCTTTGCGGCTTGGATGAGTTTTGTGAAGAGTATAAAGCTTTTCTTGATGCGGGTAAAACAGAGCGTCTTTGTGTGCGTGAGGCAATCCGCCTTGCGGAGAAGGCGGGATTTGTTCCGTATACACGCGATATGAGGCTCTCTCCGGGAGATAAAATATACAGAAATAACAGAGGTAAGGCGCTTATTCTCGCTGTTATAGGAAAGGACAGCTTAAGCGAAGGCGCAAATATCGCCGCTGCGCATATTGATTCTCCGAGAATTGATTTGAAGCAGTCACCGCTTTATGAAAGTGAAGGGCTTGCTCTTTTCAAAACGCACTATTACGGCGGAATAAAAAAATACCAGTGGCCGGCAATTCCTCTCGAATTGTATGGCGTTGTTTCTCTTAAGTCGGGAAAAACGGTAGATGTTTCGGTTGGTAATGATGCAAATGACCCGCAGTTTGTTATTACAGATCTTCTTCCGCATCTCGGAAAAGACCAGATGGCGAAAAAGGCAGGAGAGATATTTACGGGTGAAAGCCTTAATATCCTTTGCGGAAGCCGTCCGATAGAAGGTGCGACGGATAAAGACAGTGATGCAGTAAAGCTTAATATCCTTTCCATACTCAATGAAAAATACGGAATTTGTGAAGAAGATTTCTTGTCTGCAGAGCTTTGTGTTGTTCCGGCGTTTTCGGCACGCGATATCGGATTTGACCGCTCACTTATCGGCGCTTACGGACATGATGATCGTGTCTGTGCATATCCGTCTCTTCGTGCGCTTTTGGATGCTAAGGATATATCAAAAACCGCTGTATGCGTCCTCGCCGATAAAGAAGAAATAGGCTCTGAGGGTGTAAGCGGAATGAAGTCTTACTTCTTCGATACGTTTATGGAGGATATATGTGAGGGACAGGGAGTTCCGCTTCGTGCGTGTTATGAACGCAGCACCTGTCTTTCAACGGATGTTACTGTAGCATTCGATCCGACATATCCGGAAGTAAGTGAAAAGAAGAATTCTGCGTTTTTAAACTGCGGTGTTGCTTTGTGCAAATATACAGGTGCACGTGGTAAATCAGGCGCAAGCGATGCCTCAAGTGAGCTTATTGCACGTCTCCGTTCGCTTTTTGACGAAAGCGGTGTTCTCTGGCAGATGGCGGCGCTCGGGAAGGTAGACCAGGGCGGTGGCGGCACGGTTGCTATGTATACGGCTGAACGCAATATAGATACGATTGATGCCGGAGTACCGGTGCTTTCAATGCATTCTCCGTTCGAAACGGTTGCGAAAAGTGATGTATTTATGACTTATAAGGCGATATCTGCCTTTTTTGAAAAGTTTTAAGTGAAATTTTGCAAAGGATGATGTGTTATGTACGATGTTGCTATTCTCGGTTCAGGTCCTGCGGGGATGACTGCGGCGATATATGCCCGTCGTGCAGGACTGTCAACTGTTGTCATTGAGCGAATGATGCCGGGCGGACAGATGGGAGAAACTCCGGAAATAGACAACTTCCCAGGCTTTGAAAGCATTTCAGGTTTTGAGCTTTCTTCTAAGATGTCGTCTCAGGCGAAAAATTTGGGTGCAGAAATTAAAACCTGCACTGTCAACGAGATAGATTTCAAAGAGCTTTCCAATACCGTAAAAACGAGCGGCGGAGATATTGTTTCAAAAACAGTTATTCTTGCGCTCGGTGCTTCACATCGCGCCCTCGGGGTTCCGGGAGAGGAAAAGTATCGCGGTCTTGGTGTATCGTATTGTGCAACGTGCGATGGTAACTTTTTCCGTGGCCGCGAGGTGTGTGTTGTCGGTGGCGGAAACACCGCGCTTGAGGATGCACTTTACCTTGCGAAAATCTGCACCAAGGTTTATCTTATTCACCGAAGAGATACCTTCCGCGGTTTTGAAACGCTTGCGAAGCAGGTTTCAGAAACAGAGAATATAGAGCTTGTTCTTGACTCTGTTGTTGAGTGCATAAAAGGTGATGAACGGGTGAACTCGGTAACCGTTAAAAATGTGAAAACGGATCAAAAAACAGAGATATCTATTTCCGGATGCTTCATCGCGATAGGCAGTGTGCCTAATACCGATGCGATAAAAGAGAGTATAAAGCTTACTCCCTCGGGGTATATTGACGCAAAAGAGGATACTGTAACGAATCTTCCCGGCATTTTTGCCGCAGGAGATATCAGGGAAAAGGTTTCTTATCAGATTGTAACTGCATGTGCAGACGGCGCAGTTGCCGCACATATGGCAGGCATATATATTGCAGAAACAGAAAGGAAGTAAAAAATGAGAGAGGTTTCGGTAAATGAGATAACGCGCGAGGTTGCACGTCTTTGTGAAGAGGCATGCTGTCATCTTCCACGTGATGTTGTTGCTTCGTTTGAGAATGGAATGGAAGAGGAAAAATCACCCGTAGGTCGCGATATTTTCAAAGTTATGTGTGAAAATGCCCGGTATGCATCTGATTCAGGAATCCCCGCATGTCAGGATACAGGTATGGCTGTTGTTTTTATAGATGTAGGGCAGGATGTTCACCTTATTGACGGTGACTTTTATGATGCGGTAAACGAAGGTGTACGTCGCGGGTATGTAGACGGAAAGCTCCGTCTTTCTGTTGTCGGTGATCCAATCCGTCGCGTTAATACAAACGACAACACTCCGGCGATTTTACATACCAGAATTGTGCCGGGAGATAAGGTTTCAATCACTGTTGCTCCAAAAGGCTTCGGAAGTGAAAATATGAGTGCCATGAAGATGTTCAAGCCCTCTGCAACCACAGACGATATAGTTGACTTTATCGTAGAAACCGTATCAAAAGCAGGATCAAACCCGTGCCCTCCCGTTGTTGTCGGTGTAGGTCTCGGCGGCACTGTCGATATGGCTGCAGAATGCGCAAAGCGCGCACTTTTGCGTGAAGTGGGAAGTGAGCATCCTGATGAGCTTTACGCTTCTCTTGAAAAGCAGGCACTCCATAAGGTGAACAAGCTCGGTATAGGGCCTCAGGGACTCGGCGGCACCGTTACGGCACTTGCGGTTTTCATAGAGCAGCATGCAACTCACATCGCGGGTCTTCCGTGTGTCGTGAATATGGGATGCCATATCTCGCGTCATGCCTCAGCTGTTATTTAGTGTTTTTGCTAAAAATGAACCTTGAATTTTAAATTTTTTGTGTATTTTTTCTAAAAGTCTGTTGTAATTTACATTCATGTGTGCTATACTTTAAGTAAGAGGTACAGAAGTACCAATACGAAAGGAGCGACACACATGAAGTACATCTACGCAGAAAGAAATTACGAGTTTACCCCCGATGTTCGTGCATACGCAGAGAAGAAGCTTGCAAAGCTTGATAAGTTCTTCCGCTCAGATGCAGAAGCCGCAATTACGGCAAGAACGGAGCGCGGTCATATATGCCTTGAGGTGACCGTCAGAAGTGACGGAATGCTCCTTCGTGCCGCGTGCCGAGACACGGATGTTTTCCGTGCGATTGACACTGCGGAGACCACGATTGAAAGACAGATAAGAAAAAATAAAACCCGCCTTGAGCGCCGCTTGCGTGACGGTGCTTTTGAAAATCTTCTTCAGGTTGACGATGAGCCGCTTGAAGAAGAACGCGAGTTTTCGATTATTCGCACAAAACGCTTCTCTGTAAAGCCAATGACGGCTGAGGAAGCGATATTGCAGATGAATTTGCTGGGTCATGAGTTCTTCGTATTCAAGAATGCAAATGATGACGAACGTTTTTCGGTTGTTTATAAGCGCCACGACGGTGGCTACGGACTTATCGAAGACGAATAAAATTTAATAAGAAGGCATCTGCTTTTGCAGATGCCTTTAATATTGTTATAGGAGATGTAAAAAGAGTATGTTACATGATCTTTTACAGCTGTTTCTGATTTTTTTCAGAATTGGTGCGTTTACATTCGGCGGTGGATATGCTATGATTCCGATACTTGAGCGTGAGTTTGTAACCGATCGCGGGTGGATAACGAGCGAGGATATGCTCAACTACGTTGCAATAGGACAATCCACTCCGGGAATAATAGCGGTCAATATGGCCACCTTTATCGGTTATCGCCGCCGTGGATTTTGGGGTGCGCTGTTTGCAACGCTAGGTGTCATCACGCCATCTCTTATCATAATAACAGTTATCGCGGCGTTCATTTCAAATTTCAGCGAATATGTTTACGTGCAAAAAGCACTCGCGGGAATAAATATTTCCGTTGCCGTAATCCTTGTTTCGGCAGTATGGGATTTAGGCAAAAAATCAGTTACGGATATGATAGGGCTTGCGCTTGCGGTTATCGCATTTATTGCCGTTGTTGTATTTAAAGTAAACAGCATCTGGCTTATTCTCTTTGCACTTGTTGTAGGAATTTCGGTAAAAGGAGGAATATTAAAAAAATGAATATATTTACTTTATGTTTTTCATTCTTCCTCACGGGGCTTTTTGCAATAGGTGGCGGACTTGCTGCTATACCGATTATGCAGCAGTTTATCGTAGACCGCAGATGGATTTCACCGGAGCTTTTTTACAATATGATTGCCGTCAGTGAATCAACGCCGGGGCCTATCGGCGTCAATATGGCAACATATGTCGGCTTTGAAAAATACGGAGTGCTTGGTGGCATTTTAGCAACACTTTCTCTTGTTCTTCCGTCATTTGTTATAATACTTACCATTGCCCGTTCATATGCACGTTTTCAGGACAACAAGCTTGTCAAAAGCGGGCTTTACGGCATCCGTGCCGCTGTTTCCGGTCTTATTGCGACTGCGGCTTATAGCGTGCTTTCAGTAACAGTATTTACATTTGGCAAGTTCGCGGAAAACCCGTCTGTTTTTACGCTGTTTGATTTGAGCCAGCTTGTAATTTTTGCAGTGATTTTTGCGTTGTATAAAATATTTAAAAAGCATCCTATATGGTATATCATTTTCGGTGCCGTGTGCGGAATAGTATTCCTGTAAAACATTGTGGCATCTTCTTGCATATAATGCTTTGGCGGCTGTTTTGTCTGCCGATAAATTATAAGGAGAAGTGCTATGGCAACATTTTTTAATCAGGCAACCCTGTCTTACAGCGGCGGCACGGTTAATTCAAATATCACCACCGGTGAGATTATTGAAGTGCTTTCTGCTACCAAGACAGCCGTTGTAGATGAATATTCGCAAGGGTCTGAGATAACCTATGTTATAAACATTGTAAATTCCGGCAATATTGCGTTTACAGGTCTTTCTGTTACGGATGATCTCGGCGCATATGAATTTAACGGAACTACCCTCACTCCACTTGAATACGTCGATGGATCTGTAAAGTATTTTGTAAACGGAGTTCTTCAGACTGCGCCGACAGTTACCGAGGGACCTCCTCTTGTTGTTTCGGGAATAAATGTTCCTCCGGATGGTGTCGCAACAATTGTTTACGCTGCACGTATCAACAGCTTTGCACCGCCTGAGTTCGGAGGGGCTATTGAAAATACGGCAACAGTTTCGGGAGAGAGGATTACGGAGCTTACGGCAAGTGAAACTGTCACCGCGGGAAGAGGTCCGGTTCTTGATATCACAAAATCTGTTTCTCCGTCAACAGTAACCGAAAACGGACAGCTCACCTATACCTTTGTAATCACAAATACCGGTAATACGCCTGCAGTTGCAACGGATGATGTTGTTATAACGGATACTTTCGATCCCGCACTCAGTGAAATTACGGTAACCTATAATGGTACAACGTGGACAAGTCCTGAAAATTACACTTACGATGAAGCAACGGGTCTTTTCACAACGGTTCCCGGGGCTATAACCGTTCCGGCGGCAACGTTTATTCAGGATCCTGCAACGGGCGAATGGGTAACAAATCCCGGTTCAGTAACACTCACCGTAACCGGCACAATTTAACGCATAATTAAAACTGCAAGGGGCTGCCTCACGTTTATAGTGAGACAGCCCTGAGTTTTCCTTTACTCAAACACGCTTATTATTTCTTTTCTTGTGCATTTTTCCGGCGAATACCGCCATATATCAATGTGCCCGCTTGTGATAAAATAATCTGATGGAGTTATAAGCCTCTCGAATTTTTCGCGGAAAACATCAATGATAATGAGTTTGATTTTCATTTTATCGGGAAGGATGCTTTTTATAAAAACAGATACACAGTCGCCGGTTTTCACATCGGGACGGAATTCAGCAAGACCTGAAAGGTTTGGCGAGAGCTCTATAAATATGCCGTAATCCTCAATTCCTCGTACTATCCCGCGAACAGTTTGCCCGACCTCAAATCGTGCGGCGTTTTCTTCCCATGTTCCGAGAAGCTCTCGGTGGCTCAGAAAAATTCGAGATTTGTCAAAATCCATTCCGGTTACAACGGAAAAAATCTCATCTCCGATGCGGAATCTGTTGCATGGGTGAGAAATGCGGGAAACGGATATAGCTTCGATTCCGATAAGTGATATGTTGCCGCAACCTATGTCAACAAAAGCACCAAACGGCTCAAGGTGTGTTATCCGTGCGGGGAGTATATCGCCGGCTGACGTTTCGGTCATAAGATGCCGTAATGCCTTTTTTTGTGCAGCAACTCTTGAAAGATAAAGGTTTATTTTTCCGTTGTCATTATCAATCCCCCGAATTATGAATGCAACGGGTTTTCCTACACGTGAAATGACGGCAATATCACGTGTTAAACCTTCTTCAATTCCTATTGCTGCCTCAGTGCGGGGAATTATGCCCGTGTATCCGTTTAAATCAACTGTGAGATTGTGAGAAGAGTCGCACAGCGCGACTTCGCCTTCTATGATGAGTTCATTTTCCATTGCGTCGCGCAAGGCATTGTACGACGATATGTTTTTTAAGTTCTGTTCTGTATGTATAAGCGCGCCTTCCGGTAAAAAAACTGTATCGCTCATATTTTAAAGGTCCTCCTCGTATGGGATTTCCTTAAATGTATATGCGCACACAAAGGAAAATATTATGCAAAAAAGCCGAAGCAGTCAACCTGCCTCGGCTTCAAAGGAAGTATGGTTATGCATTTGCCTGATTGATAAGCTCAACAAGGGTTTTTGCATCTGCAATAAAGCTTTCGTCAGAACCGTCGCGGACAAATTCGAGCATCGCGTGGCGTACTTTTTCATCGTTTTTAAATAATGAAAAACGCTCTGTCCAGATGTTTGTGGATTCTGAAAGAAGTGTCTGCTCTCTGGCTCCTTCAAAATACTTGAAATAATATAGGTGCAGATTGGTAAGCTTGCCCAGTGCATAGACAGCTTTAAGTGAGTGCATCTGCTTATCCTCCGGAATATGAGAAAGTGCCTGCCAGTATGTACGGAAGTTGGGCTCGTTAACCTCGAGCATATACATAATAAGGCTTTCGGGCGTGTCAGTTATTGTGTGTGCATGGCATTCGGTTGAAATAGTAATTCCGTACTCAGCGGCTTTGCGGCTTATTTCCTTTGCCTCGCGGACAAGAGCCACGCGTGCATCGGGGAGAAAATATGCCGACGGCAAACCGCCTGCCCAGACTCTTATTTCATCTGTGCCGAGCTCTTTTGCGCTCTCCAGATACGGAACAATGTCTGCTTTTGTGCCGAGACGATAGTAAGAGCCGTAGGAAGATACTTCAAGCCCCGCAGCCTCGGTCATTTTTTTAACTTCACGTGCGAGCTTCACATCGCCCTCCGGAACGTGAACGTCGCTGCCCCATTCAATGGAATGAAGGCCTGCCTTTGATGAAAGCTCAATAATCTCGCCGGGAGTCTTATTTCTGAAGGTAACTGAACAAAGTCCTGCTTTAAGCATAATAATGTCTCCAAATCTTTTAAAATTTTTTTACCTTATATATAATAAAATATAACTGCCCGTTTGTCAATCGAAAATAAGAAATGCTTAACGGTTTTTTTATATTTTCTTGCGTTTTTCTGCTAAATATGCTATTATATAATGGAAAATAAGGAGGTTGAGTTTTTTATGAAAGAAAGAGAAAAGTTTTCATCACGCCTCGGATTTATTCTTATTTCTGCAGGATGTGCGATAGGTCTCGGTAATGTGTGGAGATTTCCGTATATAACAGGGCAGTATGGTGGTGCAGCATTCGTGCTTATTTATCTTCTGTTCCTTGTTATTCTTGGTCTTCCAATTATGGCTATGGAATTTTCTGTCGGTCGAGCCAGCCGTAAAAGTGCGGCCCGTTCATTCCATGAGCTTGAACCTACAGGAACGAAGTGGCATCTTTTCAGCTATTTTGCTGTTGCTGGGAATTACCTGCTCATGATGTTCTATACCGTTATTGCAGGATGGATGATTGCGTATTTTGTGAAGATGCTTCGCGGCGAATTTGTCGGTCAGGAACCTGCCGCTGTTGAGCAGATTTTCGGAACGATGACTTCGCAACCGCTCACAATGATCTTCTGGATGATTGTTGCAGTAGCCATCGGCTTCGGTATATGCGGTCTCGGGCTTCAAAAGGGCGTGGAAAAAATCACAAAGTGGATGATGTCCAGCCTTTTTGTGATTATGCTTATCCTTGTTGTACGTGCTGTAACCCTTCCGGGAGCCGCGGAAGGACTTAAGTTCTATCTTATGCCTGATTTTGGTAAAATGGCAGATGCGGGGATTGTCAATGTTGTAGCAGCCGCGATGGGCCAGGCGTTCTTCACTCTCAGTATCGGTATCGGATCTATGGCAATATTCGGTAGCTATATAGACAAAAATCGTTCACTTATGGGTGAATCCGTAAGCATTCTCACGCTTGATACTTCGGTCGCACTTCTTTCCGGTCTTATTATTTTCCCGGCATGCTTCTCGTTCGGCGTGAATCCGGAAAGTGGCCCGAATCTTGTATTTATAACGCTTCCAAATATATTCAATGCTATGGTTGGGGGAAGAATTTGGGGTATCCTTTTCTTCGTGTTTATGTCATTTGCTGCATTGTCAACAGTTGTTGCGGTGTTTGAAAACATAATTTCATTTGGTATGGACTTGTGGGGATGGTCACGTCGCAAGGCAGTTCTCGTTAATATCGTCCTCATAACGGTTCTCTCCGTTCCGTGTGCACTCGGTTTTAATGTATGGAGCGGAATTGCTCCGCTCGGTGCAGGCTCAAACATTATGGACATTGAGGACTTTATCGTAAGTAACAATCTTCTTCCGCTTGGTTCGCTTGTTTATCTGTTCTTCTGTGTAACCCGTTACGGTTGGGGCTGGGACAACTTTATGAATGAGGTAAACGTAGGTGAGGGGATGAAGTTTCCTCGGTGGATTCGTTTCTATGTAACGTATATTCTCCCGCTTATCGTTCTTTTCATCTTCGTTCAAGGGTATGTAAGCAAATTTTTAGGGTAAGATTAAATAGAAAAAACACAGCGCTGTGCAAACTGCACAGCGCTGATCTTAACTTATCCAAAAATTTTATTTCGAAACGGCACGTCCTTCACGGTAAACGTCTTTCCGTTCAAATATTCAAGAGCGCCTGCCGGTGTAGTGAATTTAAATACAAGCTTGTATGAGCACAGCGCCTGATATTTCATTCCAAGGCGTTTGTTATCAACATTTCTTCCGTATTTTCCGTCACCGACGAGCGGGTGGCCAATGCTTGCCATGTGCGCGCGTATCTGATGCGTGCGCCCGGTTATAAGCTCACATTCTACAAGTGAAATATTGCCGTTTGACTTAAGTGTCTTGTATTTTGTGATCGCGGTTTTTGCACCCGGGGATAGATTTTTTTTCACATAAACCCGATTTTCTTTTGCATCCTTGAAAATATATCCGCGGAGTGTGCCGCTTGCGGGATTCGGCTTACCGAGGACAAGACAGAGATAATATTTTGCCATTTCCCGCGCTTTTATCTTTTCGTTCATTATCCGAAGCGCTTCTGCATTCTTTGCGGCGATAACTATTCCAGATGTATTTCTGTCAATTCTGTTGCAAAGCGCGGGAATAAACGAATTTTCTTTTTCGGGGGTCCATTCTCCGCAATGTGCAAGATAGGAAAGTATCTGAGAAATAAGCGTTTCGCCGCCGGCTTCATCATCGTGTACGGATATCCCAGCGGGTTTGTTTGCCAGGAGTATGTTTTCATCCTCGTACAAAACGTCCGGAAATGTTGCCGTAAGCTTCATTTCCGCTTTTTTTGCGCGTGTCGTTTCAAAAAACTCATCGTTTATATACATCGTCACCACGTCGCCGACGGAAAGCTTTACCTCGGCTTTTCCGCGCGCAGAGTTTACCTTTATTCTTTTAAGACGTATGTATTTCTGTATCAGATTTGACGGAAGTGACGGCACCGCTTTTGCTACGAATTTGTCAAGCCTTATTCCCGCATCGTTTTGTCTTATCGTAAATTCCCGCATATCTTCCTCCATTGTAATATTAATTTAATTATAACAGAATTGAGGGGGAAATAAAAGCATTTTTTTAAATGACTAAAATGCAATAAAAACTTGACATCTGTTATTTACAGGTATATAATTTCAATAACAACAGAATACGGGGTGCTGATTTTATTGGCTGAGAACGGGCAGTGTGCCCGTAACCCATGAACCTGATGCGGATAATGCCGACGTAGGAAATGTTATGTCAGAGAAATCACGTTTTACTTATTTGCAGAACGTGATTTTTTATTTATTTGCACAGCAAAGGAATGGAGAGATAATTATGAATACTCAATCAAAAACAAAAAAGCTTACAGAATGTGCAGTGATGGTGGCGCTTGCTTCCGTCCTTTCTCTCGTGTGTATTTATCAGGCACCGTTTGACGGGAAGGTAACCCTTGGAAGTATGGTTCCGCTCATACTAGTGTGTGTACATATAAAAGATTTCAAGTGGGGGTTCATTTGCTGCTTTGCTTATTCTCTTGTGCAGATGATGCTTGGCTTTGCTGCTCCGCCGACTACAACGTTGTTGTACTTTTTTGCTGTTGTAATGCTTGATTATATTGTTGCTTTCAGTGTGCTTTTCATTGCAAACCCGGTTTCACGCATATTCGCAAATAAATATGTGGGAGTTACTGTTGGTAGTGCTGTGGCTGTTTTTATGCGGTTTATATGCCACTTTATTTCCGGCATGCTCATATGGGGAGTATATGCTCCGGAAGGACAGCCGGTATGGTTGTATTCACTTTTCTATAACGGAGGATATATGCTTCCGGAACTTATCATCACAAGCATCCTTTCTCCGGTGTTGTACAGAGTGTTGAAACTTGGAAAAACTCAAAAATAACCTTGCAAAAGCGGTTGATATTTTTGCGCGTATATGATAAAATATTTAAATAATGTTATATGTAAATTTTGGAGGCGTAAAATATAGTATGGAATTTTCAACAAGAATTTCCTCTCTTAAGCCGTCAGCTATAAGAGAAATTTTAAAAATACCGAATGATCCGGATCTAATTTCTTTTGCAGCAGGCAACCCTGCACCGGACAGTTTTCCGGTGGATGAAATGAAGTCAATCGCTTTGAAGATATTCGATACATCTGCCGCAAGTGCTCTTCAGTATGGTGTCAGTGAAGGGTATACGCCGTTGCGTGATATCACTAAAAAGCGTATGTCTGAAAAATACGGTATTCTTTCAGAAAATGATGACCTCATAATCACAAGCGGAGGACAGCAGGCAATTGAGATGACCGCAAAAATTTTCCTCAACGAGGGTGATGCTGTTATTTGTGAAGAGCCGGCTTTTGTTGGTGCTCTTAATGCTTTGCGCTCGTATGGTGTCCGTCTTGTCGGCGTTCCGGTTGACGATAACGGAATGGACGTGACTGTTCTTGAGGAAAAGCTTAAAACGGAGAAAAATGTAAAGCTTATCTATACGATTCCGACATTCCAGAACCCGACAGGAACGACTATGAGTCTTGAACGTCGCCGGAAAGTTCTTGAGCTTGCGGAAAAGTACGACGTTATGATTCTTGAGGACAGCCCGTATTTTGAGCTTCGTTTTCGCGGGGAAAGTGTCCCGACAATAAAAAGCATGGATAAAAGCGGCAGGGTAATATTCTCCGGTTCTTATTCGAAGATTCTTTCTCCGGGAATACGTATCGGTTTTGCTTGTGCAAGCAAGGAAATTATAAGCAAACTCACTGTTGCAAAACAAGTTTCTGATGTCCATACAAATTTGTTTTTCCAGATGCTTGCTGCAGAGTATCTTGCAACTTGTGATATTGATGCGCATATTGCTAAAATCTGCGATATGTACCGTGTGAAAGCGGATAAAATGCTTGAGTGTATGGAGAAAAAATTCTCCCCAAAGGTGAAGTTTACCCGTCCTGAAGGTGGTCTCTTTATTTCCTGCACAATGCCGGATGGTTTTGACGGCGCAGAGCTTGCAAGTCGCGCTAAGGCGGCGAAGGTAACGGTTGTTCCCGGTGTTGCGTTTGCTACCGATGATACAAAGGTTTATCCGACATTCCGCCTTAATTTTTCGCTTCCCTCTCTAGATGAGATTGAAAGAGGTATTGACCGTCTGGCGAAGGTAGTAAATGAATATGTCGGTTGATTTCGGAGGTAAAGATATGGAAGTAACAGAAAAAAGACAACGCGTGTTTTCCGGTATTCAGCCCTCCGGAAATATTACTATGGGCAACTATATGGGTGCGATTACAAATTGGGTTGCGATGCAGGAAATGTATGATTGTCTTTTCTGTGTTGTTGATATGCATGCGATAACTGTGCGTCAGGATCCGAAAAAACTTCGTGAGCAGACGCTTTCTCTCCTCGCTCTTCTTATCGGATGCGGTCTTGACCCTGAAAAGAATATAATGTATATACAGAGCCATGTGCCTCAGCACGCTGAACTCTCGTGGATACTTAACTGCTATACGATGTACGGCGAACTTTCCCGAATGACACAGTTTAAGGATAAATCTCAGAAGCACGCTGATAACATAAATGCCGGACTTTTTGATTATCCGGTTCTTATGGCTGCAGATATTCTTTTGTATAATGCGGATTTTGTTCCGATAGGAGAAGATCAGAAGCAGCATCTTGAACTTGCACGTAATATAGCACAGCGTTTTAATAATCATCACGGCGAGGTGTTTACCGTTCCGGAACCGTATATCCCGAAGGTTGGCGGACGGATTATGAGTCTTGCTGAGCCGGATAAAAAGATGTCTAAGTCTGACATAAATCCGAATGCATATATCCTTTTGCTTGACAAGCCTGACGATATCATGCGTAAGTTTAAGCGCGCCGTTACCGACAGCGAAGCAAAGGTTGAATATCGCGAAGGCAAAAGCGGCGTAAACAACCTCATGACCATTTATTCTGTTGCGACAGGGAAGAGTATACCTGAAATAGAGAATGAGTTCGCCGGCAAAGGTTATGGGGAATTTAAAACAGCAGTAGGTGAGGCTGTTGTTGAGATGCTCCGTCCTATTCGTGAAAAGACAGAAGATGTGTTGAAAAATAAGGATTATCTTGAAACCATATATGCGAAAAATGCAGCATTTGCTTCACGCCTTGCTGAGCGTAATCTCGAAAAGATTCGCAAAAAGGTTGGATTTGTTGCAAAGCCACGCGGGTAAGAAGAGGTTTTTACAATGGATAAATTGACTGTTATCAGAATGATAGCTGCGTTCCTTGTTTCGGGGGTATTGTCGTTTATTCTTACGCCTGTTGCAAAGAAAATTGCGCATAAAATTGGAGCAATAGATGTTCCTAAAGATGAACGGAGAATGCATAAGCAACCCATACCGCGACTTGGTGGACTTGCTGTATTCTTTGCGTTCCTTGTTTCAATTGTTCTTTTGATTCCGGTTGATATTGAACTTCAGGGAATTCTTCTCGGAGCTGTTGTAATTGTTGTTCTCGGGGTCATAGATGATTCGGTATCCCTTCCTGCGATTGTAAAATTGTTTGTTCAGATTGCGGCAGCACTTATTGTCGTTTTGCATGGTGTACGTATTGATGTTTTATCTAATGTTAATGTGTTCAGTAATAATGCGTATTTAAGTCTTGGTGTGTGGTCTGCCCCGGTAACTGTTGTATGGATTGTGGCAATTACAAATGCTGTGAATCTTATCGACGGACTTGATGGTTTGTCGGTGGGAGTGTGTACAATAGCTTCATTGTCTTTACTTGTGATATCCGCGATTGTTTCGGAATTTACGATTGTGGTGATTATGGCAGCACTTGCAGGTGCTTGTATGGGGTTTTTGCCCTATAATATGAATCCGGCAAAAATATTTGTCGGAGATACCGGTGCAACTTTCCTCGGTTTTATTCTCGCCACGATGTCGATACAGGGTATGTTTAAAACGTATGCAATTTTGTCGTTTGCGGCACCCTTTCTTGTGCTTGGGCTTCCGATTTTTGATACGGTGTTTGCGATATGCAGAAGGTTATTGCAGGGGCAAAGCCCTATGCATGCAGATCGAGGTCATATCCATCATCGTTTGATAGATGTGGGATTTAATCAAAAGCAAACGGTTCTTATCTTGTATATTATAAGCGGAATACTGGGAATTTCTGCAGTTTTACTCACATCCAGCGGAGCTGTGCGCGCGCTTTTGTTTGTAGTTGCAGTTCTTGTTGCGGCTATAATAGGAGTGAAAATATACAGGCATTTTGTTAAGCATGAGGGTCTGAATAAAAACGAAAATACGGAAAAGTAAATATTCGGATGAAAATATATAAATTTGAAAATAAATTAAAAGCGAAGATTAAAAAATCTTTGCTTTTTTTCTTTGTATGGTGTATAATACAAAAGTGAATACTTAAAAAATTGATGATTTTGTGAGGTGTGGAGTATGAGGGAAAGGCTTGATTCTTTTTTTGTTAAACTGCTTGGATGGTTTTTGTGTATAATATTAATCCTCACTGTCGCCTTCGGCCTTGCTCGTGTGGCGGATTCCAAACGCGCGGAGGGTATAGCACTTGAAAATTTAAATATTGAATTTACAAGCGGAGCTGAGAGTTTTCAGCGAACTGTGTCACAAATGAGATTTGCTATGTCGGAACTGTCGGTTAAGTTTGCAGCGAACAATAAATTTGAAGATGGTACATATATTGAAGATAACGTTCTTCGTGCTGATATGCGTGCTGTTCTGGTTGACAGACGTCAGAATGAATTTTCAAAATATCTTTCAACAGCTTTTGTTGTTGACACTCTTAAGCTGGGATATGTATATGAGCTTACCGGAACGCTTACATCAGAGGTGTTTTTTAATCAATACTATGTAAATGAAGTATACACAAACGAATTCTGGATATCATCCATGTCATCGGGGGATGCTTTTTCGATTTTTCCGGCGCGTACATTCTCGACTGCTCGGGAGGCTAAACGCGTAGATACAACGCTTCTTCCTGTTGCATATAAACCTCAGAACGAAAGCAGATATATTATTGTTATGATGCTTGATATGGATGCTATGGCAGATTGGTTTGGCTTTTCCGGATTGATATCGGAGAATAGGGAACTGCTTTATGTTTCGGATGATGCTGCATCGGTAAGCAAAGAACTGCTTCTTTCGGATGGAACAAAGACTGACCGCGAACATATATTAAGGTTTTTTGATAATCAGAACGGAGACGTTGAAGTGTTCAGGGTGATTACAAAACCTGAGCTCCGGAGAGTGAAGGGGAATACCGGTTTTGTTTCTGTTATTATTTTTGCGGCGTTTCTGTTTGTTGCGGTAATTCTTGCTGCAGTTACGGCTTTGAGATATTCAAGGAAGGCAAAGTCTCTTATTGATGAGCTGTCCGGAAACTCCAACATCAAGGCTAAATTTGAAGATGGTATAAAAAATTACTCACAGCTTCTTGAGGGTATCAGATTGCTGACTTCCCACGATATAAGAACTGTTGTTGAAAGTAATAATAAAGAGTCGATACTGGATTCGTTGTTTTTGCAGTCGCGGATGCGTGATGTTTATGTTGGAATTGATGATATAGAAGAAAATGCTGATGTAACCAGGTCTTTCTTTATGATGTACATCCGCGTGAATTATAAGCAGGAAATTGATAAGTATATCGGAGATGATTCAGGAAAAGCCACATTCTTTTTGAAACAGCTCATAGAAATGTATCTGGAAACATGGGGAGTTAAAGCAACTACATTTCAGATTGAAAACAACGGAATAGTGTCAGTGTTTGATATAGGTGAAAATTTTTCCGGGGAAAAAGATGTTGTGGACAGTATTGTTTCCAAGCTCTCCAATGAATCTGATTATGCGTTTTTTACAGTGGCGGTTTCGGGTATATATAATGGAATAGAGAACATTAAACATGTCTATGATGTTCTTATAGATATTTCAGGATATACAAGACCTGTGCCGGAAACCCAGGTCCTTTATGAAGGCGAGATTGCTCGCGGGGGAGGACGGTTTTATTTTTCGGTTGAGGAAATGGGAAAACTTTCGGCACTTTTGCAGAATGGAACTCCTGAAGATGTAGAGCGCAAGGTTTACGAGATTTTGGATTATAACATCAAAAAGGATGTAAATAGCTTTGAATTGCATTTGCTGTGTACTGAGATAATCAATTGTGGTGTAAAGCTTCTTAACCGCACACTTCACACGCTTCCACAAAGCATGAATCTTTCAAATGTCTATCGTGGACTTGAAAAAGCGTATACTCCCGGAGAATATAATGAAGTGTGTATCTCGTTTCTACGTGATGTTATGGAGTATCTGCGTCAGAATAAACGTGAAGATGATTATATAATAAGTTATATTCTTGATTATGTTGATAACCATTATGCCGAAGATATATATTTGAACTTGTTTGCGGAAAAGCTTAAGCTCACTGGTGCATATATTTCTTCATATTTCAAAGAAAAGATGAATGTGAATTTAAGCGACTATGTAAACAATTACAGAATCAAAAAGGCTCTTGAACTCAGTGAGAATCCTCAGAATAAGAATAAAGATATAGCGGCGATGGTAGGATTGCCTAATATAAACACCTTTATCCGTTTGTTTAAAAAGTACACCGGATATACTCCCGGGGAGTATCGTAAGAAGCATTTTGGCGACGACCATAAAAAATGATTGGAATTTAGCAGTAAATGTGTAAATATTATGTCGGATTCCGGTGTTTGTTAACAAGTTGTTAAGTTTAAAAAACGGGTATATTTGCTGTAAAAAAAGATAAAAAGGCGAAAACGGGCTGTTTTTTGCTTAAAAAGTTCTGTGTGCATAAATTGCGTTATCATTTGTTGTATTCATAATTATTTTTACCGAAATCACAAAATATAGTGATAACTTAAAAAAATGATAATTCATATTTAGGTATAAGTTGTTGTATAATAGATATGTGAAAATTCGACTATATATAAAATACAAGCATTTATGTTTACATACGTTTTATATTTAGGACAAGCGATTCTTTCATCAAGAATTCCGATTATATTGTGGTTCGGCTACCGCACCGCGGAAACGGCTGCATTATAATAGATTTAAAGTGTTTGTTTTCTGCTTGCGTTTTTCGTGGGGGACAGGCACAAAGAAAATTTCAAGGAGTTGAATACTTTGAGGGCGACAAAAAACGCTGCGGCAGAAGTTCTGCCAAACTCACCCGCAAGTGCAAAACCCGAATGGATGAAGAAACTTGCTGACGGTAAGTATCTTATGATGCTCGTTGCACCATCCGTAATTTGTCTTGCGCTGTTCTATTACTTCCCGATGTATGGTCTTATCATTGCATTTAAAGACTATAAGCCGTTTATCGGGCTTCTCGAAAGTGACTGGGTCGGTTTTGAGAACTTCGTCAGATTCTTTAATTATAAGTATGCTTGGCGAATGATCAGAAACACCTTCCTTCTCTCTTTCTGGAACTTACTTTGGGGCTTCCCGGCACCTATTATTCTTGCTCTTATTCTTAATGAGTGCCAGAATATGCACTTTAAGAAAATTGTGCAGACAGTCAGCTATATGCCTCACTTCTTCTCAACGGTTATCGTTGTAGGTCTTGTTACTATGATGCTTTCTCCGACAGGCGGTATCCTTACCAAAGCTCTTGAGTCTATGGGCATCGAGGCAACAAACATTCTTGCGGATGCAAGATACTTCAGAACGATTTATATCGCTTCCGGTATCTGGACTGAGCTTGGTTGGGGTGCTATCGTTTACCTTGCCGCTCTTACAAACGTTGACCCGCAGCTTTATGAAGCAGCGGTTGTTGACGGTGCAGGCAAGTGGCGTTGTCTCTGGAACATCACTCTTCCAAGTATTGTTCCTACAATTATCACAATGCTTCTTCTTCGTATGGGAAGTATCTTCAATGTCGGATTTGAGAAGGCATTCCTTCTTCAGTCCCCGTCTACATATGAGACATCTGAAATTATCGCTACATACGTTTATGCGCAAGGTCTTCAGTCTAACAGCTTCAGCTACGGTACTGCCGTTGGTCTCTTTAACTCGATAGTTTCACTCTCTCTTGTTATTATCTCCAACTATGTAGCAAAAACTGTCAGCGAAACAAGCTTGTGGTAAGGGAGGAAATGCAAAATGGTTGAAAAGAAATTTACTGTAGGTTGGCTTTTGCGTAACCTCGTTCTTTGGTTTGTTCTGTTTGTGGTTCTCTTCCCAGTTTTTCACATGATTTCGGTTTCTCTTTCCGGAACATGGGATGTTATCACGAACAGCGTCGGTGTTTTGCCGAAAATTGACGGTAAGTTTGGTGCAACGCTCGCGGTTTATAAGTTCGTTCTTGCAAAGCCGCTCATTTTCACCGCTTATAAGAACACAATCATATATACCGTTGTTGGTACTGCGGTTGCACTCTTTGTTCTTTCTACCGGTGCTTATGCACTCAGTAAGGCAAACAGACTTCCGGGCGGTAAGACACTTAACATCCTTGTCATGATCACGATGTTCTTCAGCGGCGGTATGATTCCGGGCTTCCTTTGCATCAAGTGGCTTGGTCTTCTTGATACAATCTGGGCTATCGTTCTTCCTGGTGCTTTCGGTGCTTATAACTGTATCATTATGCGTTCGTTCTTCGCGGGCTTCCCGAAGGAAATTGAAGAATCCGGACGTCTTGACGGACTTAACGATATCGGTATTCTCTGGTATCTTGTTCTCCCGACATCTACCGCTGTTCTTGCCACAATCGGTTTGTTTGTTGCAGTTTCACAGTGGAACGGATTTATGGGTCCGCTTATTTACCTCAATGATGAGGCTAAATATCCTCTTCAGATTATTCTTCGTCAGATTGTTATGGAATCTGTTATGGATGAATTTGAAGGTGCAGCTCGTGATACCACATTTGCAGAAAACTCTATCAAGTACGCTACAATTGCAGTTGCGGTTGTTCCGATTATCGCAGTTTATCCCTTCTTGCAGAAGTACTTTGTTAAGGGCGTTATGATTGGTTCCGTTAAGGGTTAAAATAATCAAAGATTCAACTTATTGGGCACCTTGAATAAGGTGCCCATAGTTATATTAAGGAGAATACAAGCATGAATGAGAGAGTGTATTATTTTGACCGTCTACGCATCATTGCGGCGATTGCGGTTGTTGTAATTCACATCAGTGCACCGGAGTTGTTCCGCTACGGAATTGGGACGCCTTCGTGGGATTTCTGTAATATTCTCGATAGCTTCTCGCGTTTTGCGGTTCCGCTTTTTGTTATGCTTTCGGGGGCGATTTTTTTAAATCCGGAAAAGAAAACAGATATAAAAAAATTATATTCAAAGAATTTGCTTCGAATAGTCGTTGCGTTTTTCTTTTGGTCTTTTTTTTATGCATTGGTAAATCATGAAGGAGATGCATACTTGTTTATAAAGAATGTTCTTCTCGGGCATTTTCATATGTATTATCTATTCATAATTGCGGGACTGTATATAGCAGTCCCGATATATAGGAAGATATGTGAAGATGAAAAGTTAATGTCATATTTTCTTCTGCTTGCTTTTGTATTTGTTTTTCTGCTACCGTTGCTTGCGACAATGCCGCATATGTCCGTAATTGACATGATGCTTGAAAAGATGAATTTTAAACTTGTTTTGGGGTATAGCGTATATTTCGTCGGTGGATATTATTTTTCTCGCCTTGAACTGTCGAAGCTTCGCAGATGGATGCTCTATACTCTCGGTGCAACAGCATTTGTTTCGACGGCAATTTTCACACGGAATGCCTCTGTGCAGCTTGGCGAATTTTATACAGAGTATTATGATGGATTTTCTGCAAACGTGCTGATTGAGACGGTATCGCTCTTCGTGTTTGCAAAGTATAACCTGTCATATGCACCCAAAAGCGTACGTTCTGAAAAGATTTTGTTGCTTTTTTCTAAGCTTACCTTTGGCGTTTATCTCGTGCATATGCTTGTGTTTGACTATATTTCCGGATTCAGTATATTTATAGACATGTCAAGTGTTTTACTTTATATTGCGTCGAAGCTCTTTCTTACGCTTTTGATATCTGGAATTATTTCGTATATCCTCAATAAAATCCCGGTTTTGAAAAAATATATTGTATAAATTAAGCACCGCCTGATTTACGGCGGTGCTTCGAGTTATTTAACCAAGCTTATTGCAAATTCAGCGATATCCGTTGCTGCATTTGGCTTTGCCAGTTTTTCAAGCTGACGGTTTATAAGTTCAAGGCGTTCTTTATCCCGGAACATAAAATACATTGCTTCTTCTATAGTAAAGGTTTTTGTCACCGATAACGCAACGCCATTATTCAGGAAAAATTCAAGGTTTCTGTCCTCCTGACCGGGGATGGGGTTGACTAAAATCATCGGCAGTTTTTTTGCCATAGCTTCTGAGGTCGTGAGTCCACCCGGCTTTGTTACAATACAATCTGCTGCATCCATTAAAAGATCTACGTTTTCTGTAAAGCTATATACCTTAACATTATTACTCGGCGAAGAATTGCATAATTTTTTGAAAAGCTTTTTGTTATTTCCGCAGACCGCGAGAATTTGGCAGTCTTTGTCAAATCTATGTATGCCTGAGATTATCTCCGGTATATTTCCGTATCCCATGCTTCCTGCCATAACAAGAATAGTGGGGGTGTTTGCGTTAAGCCCCAGTTCGCGCCGGGCATCTCCTTTTGCCCGTTTTACTGAAAACTTTTTCTGAACCGGAATTCCGAAAGGGCAGAGCCTTTCTTCGGAGATTCCTTTCATAAGTGCGCGCTGAGTGAGAAGCTCACTTGCAATGTCGATGTATTCTATATACGTTACATCCTCCCAGAAGGGGTGTATTGTGTAATCTGTAACAATTCCGATTGTCGGAACATCACAAAGACGGTCGCGGCGTTTTAGTTCGTTTATTACCTGTGCTGCGAATATATGAGTGCAGATAATGACATCCGGCTTGAAATCTTCAATAAACTTCTCAAACTTTATTGCAAGGAGTATTCCCATTATGTTTTGGAGGGAATATTTTGTCGCAGGGGCTTTTTTTGAATCTATAAGCTCATAAATGGCACGATAGGCTTTAGGTGTACGTTTAGTGGATATAAGATACCCTTTATTGACTGCATCGCATAAGTTCTTGTCAATTTGTTTGTAAACGTCTACTGTTTTTACCGTAACTCCACGCTCTTCAAGTGCGCTTGAAATTGATTTGGCGGCAGAATGATGTCCTTGACCTGTTGTAATACTTAAAATGAGAACTTTCATAATATTTTACATCCTTGAGTTATTTTAATAAGGAAGAATACCTATTCTTCGATTTGACCTTGTATATACCGCTCGTATTCTGCGAGAACGGCTTGTTCTAACTTGTCGCGGAGATCTTTTGTTGTCGGGTGAACGGTATCGCTGAATTCTCCGTTGGGGTGCTTTCGTGCAGGCATTGCAAGAAAAAGCTTTTCATGCCCCTGAATAACCTTTATGTCATGAACAACAAGCTCATCATCGAAGGTTACGGACACAATCGCTTTCATTCTTGTGCCTTCTGTGATCTTGCGGATTCTGATATCTGTTATGTTCATATTTGTTTTCTCCTCGTTTTTTAAAATTAGTATGGACTTTTTCACGGGAAAATTATATAATATATTTTAACCCGAGTATAATAAAAATACAACAAATATTTTTTTAATTTTCTTTGAATGGAGATGCAGCAATGCAAGTTAAAGAGCTTTTGGCAGATAAATGCAATACTATTCATTTCGTTGGAATAGGTGGAGTGTCGATGAGTGCGCTCGCCCAAGTATGTCTTTCGCGAGGGCTTTCAGTCCGGGGTTCGGATATGAACAACGGAGTATATACAGAGCGTTTGCGTGCGCTGGGAGTTGATGTGAGAATAGGACACTGTGCTGAGAATGTCACAGGTGCAGATGCAGTTATAAGGACTTCCGCGATAAAGGATGATAACCCTGAAATATCCCAAGCGCGGAAACTTGGAATCCCGGTTCTTGAACGCGCTGAAAGCTGGGGGATTATTATGGATGATTTTCCGGAGGTCGTTTGTGTGTCCGGAACCCATGGAAAGACCTCTACAACCGCAATGATGACTTGTATAGCGCTTGCGGCAGACCGGGATCCGGAGGTTATGATCGGTGCGGATATGCGTGAAATAGGGGGCGTGCTTCGCATTTCCAATGGTGATCTGTTTATTGCGGAAGCGTGCGAATATTGCGATTCGTTCCTTAATTTCAAACCGACTGTTGCAATAGTTCTGAATGTCGAAGAAGATCATCTCGACTATTTTTCGGGAATTGACGACATAATAAGGTCGTTTTCCAAATTCGTTTCAGGAACCAAATCTGGTGGTATTGTAGTGGTCAACGCAGATGATGAAAATGCTATGTCTGCGGTAAAGCTTTCAGGCAAAAACTTTGTTACGTTCGGGCTGTTTGAAAATGCGAATGTAACGGCTCGTGATATACGGTTTGTTGACGGATTTCCGTCTTTCACTCTTACAAAGGACGGGGAAGAGCTTATTAAAATACGCCTCTCTGTACTTGGTGAGCATAATATCAAAAATGCATTGGCCGCCGCCGCCGCGTCGCTTTCTATGGGAATTGCACCGGAAATAATTGCAAAAGCACTTGCGGCGTTTACGGGAGTCGGCAGACGTATGGAATATAAAGGGAGTTTTCGAGGAGCAAAGGTTTATGATGATTATGCGCATCATCCCAGTGAAGTTGAAACAACTCTCAGGGCAGTGCGCCGCGCTCATGAGGGAAGAATAATTTGCGTTTTTCAACCGCATACCTATACCCGTACCGCTGCTCTTAAAGATGGTTTTGCTAAGGCTCTTTCTCTTGCTGACGAGGTTATTCTTGCAGATATTTATGCAGCACGTGAAAAAAACACAATTGGCATAACTTCGGCAGCAATCGGTGAGCTTATGCAAAATGCAGAGTGTATAGGCGGATTTGATGCCATTGTTTCTTCTCTTGAGAATAAGGTGCGCGAGGGTGATTTTGTTCTTACGATGGGTGCAGGAGATATTTATAAAGTTGGCGAAATGCTTTGTGACAAGAAATAGCAGGGTGATTTTTCTGTGAAGGATAATTTTATCAGATTTTTATATGCGGTTGACATTTATTTGCTTTATCTTCTTTCCGGAGTTGTGTCTGCGGTGGGCGTCGTGGCATATTACAGTATTCGCGCCGCACTTGATTACGGCAGCATCGGAGAGATTGCAGATGCTTCCGCGTTTGTTGAACATATATCAGCACTCGTAACTGGAAAATCTTCGCTTGTACTCCTGATATCATATATAATTGTTGTTTTTGTATTGTTTTTGAGTTTTGCTCTACGGAGAAAAAGTGTTCTTGCCTATGTCGGGTTGTCTTACTGCAGATTTCTCAGCGCTCTTTCGGCAATGCTTTTGGGTATTGTTCTCAATCTTATAACATATTCCGTTACTCCGGAAACAGTACAGGAAACAAGCGCAATTAACGCTGTTCTTGTTTTGTGTGTTGTTTTGGGACCGGTTATTGAAGAACTTATGTTCCGCGGAGTCCTTCTTAAAATGTTCGGTGCTGCGTGCGGTACGGTCGCGGCATCTCTTATAACTGCCGGACTGTTTGCGGTTACGCATACAGAACCCGTGCAGATGCTTTACACGTTTGTGCTTGGCGTGGTTCTTGCTGTAATACGCATCAGGAGTACAAGCTTGTGGCCGCCGATTCTACTGCATTTATCATTTAATATCACCGGCGCTGTTATGATGATAAATCCATGCATGTTTACCCAAAATGGAATACTCGCTCTTTTGGGGGCGTGCGTTTTACTTTTCTCTTTATCCTGTACAGGCGGCAGACGCTATGTGCGCAAAAAAGAAGCAGTAAAATAAAAAAACTCATATTTTTCGAGTTTTTTGAAAAAAATACAAAAAAACACTTGCAAAATCTTCCGGAATGTGATAAACTATTTCGGTCATAAAACTCACACATCGTAACTTTCGCGCTGCTGTGTCATGTCCGATAGGGCAGGATGGCGGGTAAGAATGATCGGTGTGGCGGTTAAAACAGAAGGAGGAAAACTCAAATGTCACAGGTAATCTCAATGAAGCAGCTTCTTGAAGCAGGTGTCCACTTCGGCCATCAGACAAGACGCTGGAACCCCAAAATGGCTCCGTACATTTTCACGGAGCGTAACGGTATCTACATCATCGATTTGCAGAAGACCGTTAAAAAGCTTGAAGAAGCTTATTTCTTCGCTCGCGATATCGCTGCAGAAGGAAAGAGCATCCTCTTCGTTGGTACGAAGAAGCAGGCTCAGGAAGCAATCAAGGAAGAGGCAGAGCGTGTTGGTATGTACTATGTAAACGCTCGCTGGCTCGGTGGTATGCTTACAAACTTTAAGACAATGCGCCGTCGTATTGAGCGTCTTAACCAGCTCAAGAAAATGGAAGCAGACGGCACTTTCGATCTTCTCCTCAAGAAGGAGGTAATTAAGCTTCAGGCTGAAATTGCAAAGCTTGAGAAGTATCTCGGCGGTGTTAAGGAAATGAACAAGC
>JAZSOS010000039.1:0-2278 GCA_045537045.1 Eubacteriales bacterium | reverse complement strand
CCCGACGAAGGATATTATATACGAGGTTATAACCGTCGGATCGTCTTCTATGTTCAGGAGCGGGCTGGCTGTGGTTGCAAGCATTATGCTCAATGACCTTGCAGGAAATATCTCGGATTCCGTTCTTGCGGGAATCGGTGTCTGCACTAAGATAATGATGTTTCCGTTCAGTATAATTCTCGGCTTCGGAAGCGGGTTTCAGCCTGTTGCTGGATTTAACTGGGGCGCAAAGCGGTATGACAGAGTGCGCAAAAGCTATGGATTTTCTTCGGCAGTCGCGCTTGTCGGCTCAATTACTATGGGTATTATCCTCGCTGTTTTTGCGGACTGGCTTATTGTAAAGTTTGCGGGAACGGATATGGAAATGCGACGGATTGGCGCTTTGTGCATACGCCTGCAATGCATTTCACTTCCGATACACGCGTGGGTGGCAGTTGTCAATATGCTGTGCAACAGTCTTGGAAACGCGGGAGGAGCTTTCCTGCTTGCAACCTCGCGTCAGGGAAGTTGCTTTATCCCGATTCTCTATCCGCTCACGCACTTTTTCGGAGCAGTGGGCGTTGCATCCGCGCAAGCAGCGGCGGATATTCTTACCCTTTTGCTTGCAGTGCCAATAATGATTATTGTGACACGTAAAATAAAACGCGCAGAAAAAGAAGTCGAAAAAGGTGCGAGAACATAAGCGGAGAAAAATAAAATAGAGTTTTTTCGAAAAACAAACAGTGACCAAAAAGCAAATGCACGCATATTTAAAATCCCTTGAAGCATCGAACTTCAAGGGATTTTTCGCTTATTTTGCCCGAATGTCACCTCTCGGAGTATACACATACACCTTCGGGTTCCATTCGGACAATCTTACACCTTTTTGGACAGCCTTTTGCTATACCATTACTTTTGTTGAAACGCTTGCGGAATATTCCTTTACGCCGGTAACGGTTTCGCCGTCTATCTGCATGGCGCATGGTTTGTCGTAGATGATTGTTACTTCCTTTGCAGTGTATTGCTTTATATATTTTTTGAATTTTATATGCTCACCTTTGAAGATGGTCGGCAGGATTCTGAGAAGACGGAGCTTGCCGCATCCGTGGGCGACAAGGACGGTAAGCTCTTCATCCTCGCGCCGGCGCGTGGGCGCGATCATCATTCCGCCACCGAAATACCTTCCCTTCATTGTCGGAGTGAGCCACACGCGCTCAAAGCGATGCTCAATGCCGTCGAGAATAACGGTAGCATTCATCGGCTTGAACATAAAAAGAATTGCCTCGACCGCGAGGGAAGTATAGTTTATCTTCTTGCCTGTCTTTTTCCTCCGTTCGTTGCCGAGTTCACATACAAATCCGTCAAGTCCGTAACCGATGCCGTTAATAAACCTGCGGCGCTGTCCATCCAGATATATATACGGAAGATCGCGGATGTAGTCGTTAATGCAAAACGGCTCCGACCCGTTGGGCTTGCCAAGGTCGTGGAGAAAATCGTTTCCGCTGCCTATGGCATAAAACAGAATATTGTTTTTTATGTCAATTCCGTCGATGGAGTTGATAAACCGGCTCAGCGTTCCGTCACCGCCACAGATGATTACCTCATCCTCATAATCAAGAGATGCGAAAAATCCGTCCCAGTCAGAAATCTGCGTCAGGTTGCGGTAAATAAGCTCGTGACCGATATACAGCGCATAGAGTTTTTTGGCATTTTCCGTACCGCGCTCATCGCCTGCATGCGGATTGTATAAAATGTATTTTTTCATTACCCACCCACCTTTATGTCGAACTATGTCTATTATAATCGAAATGTGCGGAAAATTCAAGTATAAGTACTTCTGAATGTTGATTTTATATAAATTGTATGCTATAATTAAATAGCATATATAATAAAATGCCATAGGTATATATTGCGGGTGGATATCTCACAGAATATTTCGTGAGATATAATCAATTAGAAGAAAGAAGATGCAGATAAAAATGGCAACAACTTATGAAAGAAAAAAGCAAAAGCACAGTAACATTTTATACACAATTATCACTGCGGTTTTAATATGTGCGGTTTTTTTGGCTATGGTTACGACTTTTTACATCAAGGCTGAGGACGATGCTTATGAAATGCTTCATATCCAGACAAAGCAGATAAAAGACGATTTAACCTTGCAGCTAAAATCGGACAGAGAAAATCTTGTTACGATGGCAAGCTTTGCAGCAAAGCTTCACAGCCTCGTGTACATTTGACGCGTCTGCGCCGTAGTGCTTTTCATACCATTTATCAAGATCGAACGTGTCGGGAGCAT
>JAZSOS010000020.1:0-21902 GCA_045537045.1 Eubacteriales bacterium | reverse complement strand
GTTGGTGTCAAGCAAGGCAGGAGGTCAGGAACTGTAGCGGAAGTCGGTGCAAAGAAATTATGCAAAGAGTGTCTTAAGAATGGGAGTAAAAACAAATGTTGATATGAGGGATATGTAAGAGTTTTATAACAACATATATTGCAAATGCATAGTTGCAAAATAAAAATGGAGGTGAGGTGCATATGCCGAGAAAAGATAATAGTCCTAAGATAAAAGAGGTATTATTTTATTACATAGGAACTGATGAACAGTTTAATCTTTTTCTTAAATCTGTCATCGACGATTATATAGGCCAGGAGCTTCAATGTTACGAGGAAAAACTCGTCAAAAAAGAAAGCAAAGTTTCGTGTAATATTTAGCTGGATATATTAAAAGATTTGTGGTATTGTGTTTGCTTGAGAAAGGAGGGGAAACTAAATGAGCATTACTGAAAAATGGCGAATATGGATTTATTACAGATTATCACGAGATGAAGATAGCGAAATGAATTCACTTAAAAATCAGCGTAACATTCTTATAGACTACATTGAAGAACACGGACACGTTTATGTTGGAGAATCATTTGATGACAATGTCAGCGGAATGACCTTTGACCGTGATGGAATTGCGGAAATTTATGAAGCAGCCGCTGAACATAAGATGGATGCTGTATTGGTTAAAGACCTGTCAAGACTTGGAAGACATAATACCAAAACTGCAGTATTTATTGACTATCTTACAAAACAGGGCATCAGGGTAATAACAGCGACCGATAACATTGATACATTCAATGATGAAGATGAGATGCGAATCGAACTAAACAAGTTCGTTAATCATTTGTATGCAAGGCAAGGTAGTGGTAGAGTAAAAAAGGGATATAGGCAAAAGCAAAAAGATCATGGCGTTTGTAATATGCCGCCTATCGGTTATTACAAAGATAAAAACACCAATGAGATTATTATTATGGAAGAGCCTGCAGAGATTGTAAAAGAAATCTATTCTCTGTATCTCGATGGTGGATATGGATTTAAAGCAATAGCTGAAAAATTGAATAATGAAGGTAAGAAATCTGCTTCATACTATCAATTATTATACAACAAGAAAAAGCAAGGGTATAATAAACCTGCAATTACCAAAAAGCATCTGTGGGATTCAACTGCCGTAAAAAGAGTTTTGATAAATGAGTTCTATACTGGCACATTTTATGACCATAAAGAAGAATGTGATAAAGCAAGAGGCATTCGAAGAAAGGTACCGAAAGAGCAGCAATTCAAACACGAAAACTTTGCTCCGGTAATAATCCCTAAGGATACATGGGATAAGGTACAAAAATTGATTGAAGCAAAGAAGCAAAACAATGTCAGAGCAAGTAGTGGAAAACCATATCACAGATATGCGGGACTGCTAAAATGCGGAGATTGTGGTTGTACTTTCGTAGCAAAAATACGAAGATGGAGAGATAAACCTGAACGAGTGGAATATGTATGCAATGGATATCACAGATATAAGGGTTACTGCACATCTCACAGAGTTCAGGAGAGAGATCTAGATGCATTGATATACAAGGAGCTTTTAAGGATTAAAACTCACGCAGAACAAAATTGGAAATCTATTGAAAAGGATGTAAAAGCTATAATGAAAAATAAGGCTAATACAGAGAAAAAGATTTCTGATATGAAGAATAAAATATCTGTCCTTAAAGAAGATATAGAAAATATACTTATGGAGAGAATTACAGATAAGGAAAATCGTGAAGCCTATGACAATATGATAGCTAAACGAAAGAACGAGATTGAAAACCTTACAAAGAAGATTGATTCAATAAAAAACCTTGATGAAACCGTCAAAAAAAGAAAGGCAGAAATTAAAAACAGCATAGATATACTAGACGGAATTATCAAGGATGGAGCCATAAGCAATGCAAATTTAAGATTGTTAATCAGCGAAATTATCATCCTCGAACAAGATAACGAGCTATCCATAGTAGTTGCAATGAAAGCACCGTTTGGAGAATACTATGGAGAACTGTTTGATGAAGAAGGAAATATAGTCTTTGCACATAGCGGTGATTATAAGAGTATCGCATAAAAGAAAATCGGAACAGAGTATGAAATCTGTTCCGATTTTGGTGCGGATAACAGGACTTGAACCTGCATGAAATCGCTTTCACATGGACCTGAACCATGCGCGTCTGCCAATTCCGCCATATCCGCAAATGGCTATGCCTTCTATTTTCATACGGGAAAGGCACCCGAAGATGAGCATACCGCTTAATCCTCAAACTGTCTCTAAACAGCTTTTTTATTTTACCATTTTATATTCTGTATGTCAATATTTTTTTGCTGAATTTTTTGTGTTCATATCTTTGCAGTATTTCTGACAAATATATGGTAGCGCTTGCTAATAAATCACAGCATCTGTAAAGTGAATCTCACTGCTTTTGTCTGAACTCTACGATTAGCCCGATTTTACAACAAATCTGTTTGATTTTTTTATTCTTCGTATTATATAATCTAACCGGATTATGCAATTGAATTATAGCGTAAAGGAGTATCAGCATGAACAAGAACACAAAAGCAGCCGTTATTTTTATAAACGGACAGTCTAACGCCACAGCACATCAACAGTTTCTGTCAGAGGAAGACAAGATTTTAGAACCAATGAAAAACGTCTGGTCTCTTGATAGAAATCCCAATCAGTCTTTTGATATAACGGACGTTACGTGGAGCGGCTGGACAAGTATGGGAAAAAACCTTGGAGAGAGCCAGGATCACACGGCAAGCCTTGCATATTTCGTTGCAAAGAAATGGCAGGCGGCAATTGATGCAGGGAAAGACCTGCCGGATCTTTATATAGTTCAGATTTCAATCGGAAGTCAGGGGATAATCAACGGAATGTGGAATCGGGATAAGGAACCGGTTATAAATCCCGGTATCCTGGGTGAATTGGATATTTCGCTGCTTCCGCTTGCACTGCACATAAATAAGCTTGTTATGAAAAACTTAACTGATGCGGGTAAAAACCCCGAGGTTATCGGGTGGCATTGGCTTGGCTGTGAGCAGGAAGTATGGTATGAGGCATATCTCCGCGATGATTTTTGTGAGAGATATGATTACCACTTTGATAAAATGCGTGAGTCTATGGGCGAAGATGTTCCTGCATATCTTTATAAGATAGTTGTCGGTGCAGGCTGTGAGAGATATAATCTTCCTCTTGAAAGCGAGGATATTATAAACGAAGAAATTGTCCGGCAGGCAAAACGTTTCGGTGCGAAGCTTGTTGACCCGCGTGATTGTCCGTGGTGGGATTCTAGTGACGAGATGTATTATGGTATTCTTGCATCCGACCGTGCGCATTACCTGCCATTTGTACAGGAATGGTTTGCCGATAAATTTATGGGTGAGATTTTAAAATGAAAATATTTGAAATGGTTGCAAAAAGCGTATGATGGCAGAACTTGGAGTCGATGTAACCGAGATTCTGTCGAACAAATTAAACCATCCAATGTGGGAAATGCATTGTTTTTTTGTAATTTCTCTTGCTAAAACGATGATTAAATAAATCGTTAAAACAGCTTTTCTAAGAAAAATAAAAAAATACTTGATTTTTCCTTGGATATATGATATGATATCATAGTTATAAAACGGGCGGTCCTCTGTCTGTATGTTTTTTTGAGGCAAGAACGTCTATGAAGAAAGGAGGAGTGCATCAATGGATCTTATCAAGAATTTGACAGACAGTCAGATTAAGAAGGATTTACCTGAGATAAACATTGGTGACACTGTTCGTGTCCATGTCCTTATCAAGGAAGGTAACCGTGAGCGTGTTCAGGTTTTCGAAGGCACAATAATTGCCAAGAAGCATGGCGGCATTCAGGAAACGGTTACGGTTCGTCGCTTGTCCTACGGCGTTGGCGTTGAAAAGGTTTTCCCGATTCACGCACCTCATGTTGTTAAGTTTGAGCTCGTTCGTAGGGGTAAAGTCAGACGTGCTAAGCTTTACTATCTGCGCGGCAGAGTCGGTAAGGCGGCTAAGGTCAAAGAAGATATCTAAAAGGAGAAGGGGAGGGCTTTTTCGGTCCTCCCCCTTTCACACTTCTCAAGGAGGAGTTTTTATGTCTCAAAATTTTAATATAAATGATGCTCCGGAGGAGAAAAACTCCGTTGCTGAAATAAAAAATGAAATTTTTGATTGGGTTGGGAATATTACATTTATTCTCGGCGCAATTGTTATTATATTTATATTTGTATTTCGTATTGTAGGCGTTGACGGCGAGTCTATGATGCCAACGCTTCATCATAAGGATTGGCTTGTTATTTCTGATTTGTTTTATGAACCGGAGCAGGGCGATATCGTTGTTTTGTCCAAGGATTCTTTCCTTGACGGAAAGATGATAGTAAAACGTGTGATAGCAACAGAAAATCAAACTGTTGATATTGACTTTAAAAAGGGAATTGTTTACGTTGACGGCAAGGAACTTCCGGAGCCTTATATTGCAGAGCCTACTCGCCGTAATATAAGTATGGTGTTTCCGGCAACTGTTCCGGAAAACTGCGTGTTTGTTCTTGGGGATAACCGTAATCACAGCGCAGACAGCCGTGATGCGAGCCTCGGCATGGTTCATGAGTCTTGTATTTTGGGAAGGCTGCTTCTCAGAATATTGCCGATATCTGCTTTTGGTGCGGTAAATTAACTACAGGAGGCGCAATGATGGATATACAATGGTATCCGGGACATATGACCAAAACGCGTCGTATGATATCAGATAACCTTAAAATGGTAGATGCTGTTTGTGAGATTCTGGATGCGCGTATTCCCGTTTCAAGCAGAAATAATGACATTGCAGAGCTGTCAAAGGACAAACCGCGGCTTATTGTATTGAACCGTGTTGATTTGGCAGATGATGTAAAAACCAAAGAATGGGCGGCGTATTATCGCTCAAAAGGCTATTCAGTACTTGAAACCAACTCCAAAAACGGCGGAGGTGTATCTGCGTTTCCGTCGGCAATAAAACAACTTCTTTCCGAAAAGCTTGAAAGCTACCGACAAAAAGGGCAGGTAGGAAGAAGCGTCAGAATAATGATATGCGGAGTTCCGAATGTCGGTAAATCGTCATTTATCAATCGTGTTTCCGGACGCAATATTGCAAAAGCAGAAGACCGTCCGGGTGTCACTCGTGAAAAACAGTGGATTCGTGTCGGCAACGGAATTGAAATGCTTGACACCCCGGGAATGCTCTGGCCTAAATTTGATGACAAGAGAACTGCGCTTAATCTTGCATTTACAGGTGCAATAAAAGATGATATACTTGATATAGAAACGCTGGCTTCTCTTTTTATGGAAGTTTTATCCGAGCGGTATGCGGAGAACCTCAGTATGAGATACAAAATATCCTGCAACAGCGAAGAGGCGGGATATGATATACTTGAGAGAGCAGGAAAGGCCCGTGGCTTTCTCATTTCCGGTGGAGAAGTCAATACGGAACGTATGGCAAAAACTCTGCTTGATGAATTCAGAGCAGGAACACTTGGAAAAATTACGCTTGAGAACGTAGATGAAGCCTCTCGTGCACCACTTGAAAAAATAGAGCTTCGCGGAATGCTGTCTGAATAGCGAGGGTTGTGAATGGAACGCGATTTGTGGCTTTACGAACGGGAATATATTAGTCAGGGGAAAAAGCTCATCTGCGGCGTTGATGAGGCAGGTCGTGGCCCTCTTGCTGGACCGGTATTTGCTGCGGCTGTAATTCTGCCTGAAGGGATTGTTATAGAAGGACTGGACGATTCCAAAAAGCTAAGTGAAAAAAAGCGGGAAGCGCTTTTTGATGTGATATGTGAAAAAGCCGTTGCTTACGGGATTGCAACATCCGATGAAAAAGAAATTGACCAAATCAATATCCTTAACGCATCTCTCCTTGCTATGAAGCGTGCGGTGGCAAGCCTTGCGGTCTCTCCTGATGTTATTCTTGTTGACGGCAATAAAACTTTTGAAACGGATATACATATCAGAAGTCTTGTTAAGGGAGACAGTCTTTCAGCTAATATAGCTGCGGCATCAATTCTTGCAAAGGTAAGCCGTGACCGGTTTATGACGGAATTGGCCGCGCGTTACCCTGAGTATATGTTTGAAAAACATAAAGGCTACCCCACGAAGCTTCATTATGAAATGGTAGAGGCACACGGCCTTTCGGATGTTCACAGAAAAACCTTCTTTAAGAAATATAAAGGGGGAATCCTTCTCTGATGAATACGCAGATTCTCGGTAAGTGGGGAGAGGCGAAAGCAGCAGAGTACCTAAGAAAAAAGAAGTATAAGCTTATCGGCGCGAATTACAGAACCCGGTTCGGTGAGATTGATCTTATCGCCGAGGATAAAAGTACAGTTGTTTTCGTGGAAGTAAAGCTTCGTAAAAATGATGCGTTCGGAAAACCGGAACAATTCGTTACTAAATCAAAGCAGCAAAAAATCAACTTGTCGGCACGTGTGTGGCTTGCAAAAAATCATACGGATAAAATTGTTCGATTCGACATAATTGAGGTTTACGCACCGGATGGAATATCCGATAACTACACTATAAATCATATAGAAAACGCCTTTTACGGAAGCGCGTTTTAAGCTGAGGGGAGACGAACGCCTTAAGGTTTAAAACGCAATTTCGGCGAACTACTGCAGGAAAATTTTAAATAATTTAAATGCGAAGGACGAAGCAAGGCTAGCGCCTTGCGAGGAGGACAAATTTAAAGTATAAAAATTTAACAAGTTTAAGGCTTGAGGGAGTTGTATCCCCTCGGCTTAATCCATGGAGGAATACCAATGAACTATTTCAGTACACGCGATACTACACTTTCTGTTTCTTCGGCAGAGGCAATAGTAAGAGGTCTAAGCAAAGACGGGGGTCTTTTCTGCCCGAAAAGCATTCCGGTGCTTGGCGAGGACGAGAAGAAATATCTTCTTGATGCCTCTTATAAGGAACGTGCAGCGTTTGTTCTCGGGAAATTTCTCAGTGATTTTTCTGAGGAAGAGCTTGCATCCTTTTCGGAAAAAGCGTACGGCGGTGATAAGTTTGATTCTGAGGCCGTTGCTCCCGTCCATATGCTTGAGCCGAATCTCGGCATTCTTGAGCTTTGGCATGGCCCGACTTGCGCGTTTAAGGATATGGCACTACAAATGTTGCCTCATCTTCTTTCTGCATCTCTTAAAAAGACGGGGGAAAAACGGTGCGCAAGCATTCTTGTTGCAACATCGGGAGATACGGGAAAGGCTGCGCTTGAAGGCTTTGCCGATGTTGAAGGAACAAAGATCGCCGTATTTTATCCTAAAGACGGCGTAAGTAAAATTCAGGAACGCCAGATGACAACTCAGGAGGGCGAAAATGTTTACGTTTCATCTGTTGTCGGTAATTTTGACGATGTGCAGTCTGCTATGAAAGAGATTTTCTCGGATGAAGAGATCCGTGGAAAAGCTTCGGAAAACGGATGCATCTTCTCGTCCGCAAATTCTATCAACTGGGGAAGAGCTGTGCCACAGATTGCTTACTATGTGTCCGGGTACTTTGATTTATTAAAGAACGGCACAATCAGTGAAAACGATGAAATAAACGTATGCGTTCCGACCGGTAATTTCGGGAACATTCTTGCGGCTTTCTATGCAAGGGAGATGGGGATTCCGATAAAAAAGTTTATTTGTGCATCTAATTCAAACAATGTTCTTACCGACTTTTTCAACAGCGGTAAATATGATAAATGCAGGCAGTTCCACGTAACGGCATCTCCTGCAATGGATATTTTGGTATCCAGCAATCTTGAAAGGCTTATATTCCATTTATCCGGGAATGACGATAAAACGGTAAAAAAATATATGGCAAAGCTTTCAAGCGATGGTGCATATACCGTAAGTTCTGAGATTTTTGAGAAAATATCGGCGCTCTTTTACGGCGGTTGTTGCGATGACGAAGAAACGCTCAAAACAATATCGTCTGTTTTCAGTGAGTACAACTATCTCATAGATACACATACTGCAGTAGGGGTTAACGTTTATAATAAATATCGGAAAGAAACCGGTGATGAAACCGTAACGCTTCTTGCGTCTACTGCAAGTCCGTTTAAGTTTGCAGACAGCGTTTTGTCGGCTCTCGGAATCGATATCACGTCGGGCGGCGAAGAACTTCTTCACATTCTCTCAAAAACAACCGGACAGAAAATTCCCGCGCCTCTCGCTTCTATTTTTGAAAAGGAAGAGCGTTTTGTAAACACAACAACCCGTCCTGAACTTCCGGAGGTTGTCCTCAAATTTACGGAGGGCAATGTTTAATGGCGATTTATGCAATGTCTGATTTGCATTTGTCAAAATCCGTTAATAAGCCTATGGATGTTTTCGGACCATTGTGGCATGATTATGAAAATCGCATAATCAAAGGCTTTGAAAGGCTTACAGAAGATGATATAACTATCATCCCGGGGGATATTTCATGGGCTATGTCTCTTTCACAATCGTTGCTTGATTTCAAGTTGATTGATTCTTTACCGGGTAAAAAGATTATCTCGAAAGGCAATCACGACTATTGGTGGGAAACAGCAACGAAAACAAAGCGGTTTTTCTCTGAAAACGGCATAACTTCGATTGATATTCTTCATAATAATGCTTTCAAAGTCGGTGATGCTGCAATCTGTGGTACGCGCGGATGGTTTTATGAAGAAGAAAATGGAGAAAGCCGGAAAATATATGACCGGGAGATTGGAAGACTTCGCAGGTCTCTCGAAGAAGGAACAAAGCTTGGTGCAAAGGAACTTCTGTGTTTTCTGCACTATCCGCCGATTTGTGCCGGATACGAGTGTGAAGAAATAACACAAATGCTTGAAAATTTCGGTGTGAGCCGTTGTTTTTACGGACATTTGCATGGCTATGGACATAAAAGTGCTTTTTTTGGTGTCCATAAAAATGTAGAATATATTTTGATTTCTGCGGATTACCTGTCGTTTGCTCCTTATTTTGTAGGTTAAAAGCAACAAAAAAAGAGACAAAACTGGCTTGAAACTGGAACAAAATAACAAAATAAATAAATTTTACTAAAAAATAAAAAAAAATGTGGAAAAATCGGAAAAAATCTGTTACAATAATTAGGTTATAACCGATTCGAAAGGAATGGTATCAAATGAAGTTGAATTCAACAGAAAAACTCGAGAACGGAAAGGTGTGTCTCGAAATCAAGGTTGAGAAGCCTGAATTTGATGATGCTATACAGAAGGCATATCTCAAAAACAAATCCAAGATTACGGTTCCGGGCTTCCGCAAGGGTAAGGCTCCGCGTGCTATGATTGAGCGCATGTACGGTAAAGGTGTTTTCACCGAAGACGCTATCAATATTGCTTATCCGGATGCTTTTGAAGCAGCTGTAAAGGAAAGCGGATACGAGCCGGTTGATTATCCCGAGGTCGAGCTTGTGGATATAAGTGAAGATGGCTTCACCGTTAAGGCTACTGTTTCTGTTAAGCCTGAGGTAAAGCTCGGCAAGTATAAGGGTATCGAAGCTGCAAAGCCGTCTGTTTCTGTAACAAAGAAAGATATCGAAGCAGAACTTAATGTAATGCTTGAAAGAAATGCACGTCTTATCACCGTGGAGCGTGAAGCTAAGAATGGAGATACTGTCGTTATCGACTTTGAAGGTTTTGTTGACGGTGTTGCGTTCGAGGGCGGAAAGGGCGAAAACCACAGCTTAAAGCTTGGTTCAAATCAGTTCATCCCCGGATTTGAAGATCAGCTTGTCGGCAAGAAAGCAAATGATGAGTGCGATGTAAATGTTACTTTCCCGCAGGAATACCATGCAGACGATCTCGCAGGTAAAGAGGCGGTATTTAAGGTTAAAGTACATGAAGTTAAGGAAACTGAACTTCCGGTTGCAGATGATGAGTTTGCAAAGGATGTTTCTGAGTTTGAGACTCTTGACGAGCTTAAGAAGAGCATCGAGAAGAAGCTTCGTGAAAGCCGTGAAAAAATGGCAAATGATGCTTTTGATGAGCTTCTTCTCAAAGAAGTTGTTAAGGGGATGAAGGTTGAGATTCCTGAGGTTATGATTGATACTCAGCTTGACCAGATTGCAAACGATTTTGCACAGCGTCTCCAGATGCAGGGCATCACTCTTGAGCAGTATCTCGAGATGATTCAGTCAAATATGGAGGACTTCCGCAAGAACTTCCGCGATCAGGCTGAAGAGCAGGTTAAATCCCGCCTTGCTCTTGAAGCTGTTTCCAAGGCTGAAGGTCTTGAGCCTACAGACGAAGATGTTGAGGCTGAATACAAGAAGCTTTCTGAGCAGTACGGTATGGAAATTGACCGAATCCGCGGATTCCTTCCGGCAGATGCAATGAAGAGTGATCTTTATTCCATCAAAGCTCTTGCATTTATCCGCGAAAACGCGGTAGCAAAAGCTCCGGCAAAGAAAACTGCAGCGAAGAAGGCTACAGAAAAGACTGATGCTTCCGAAGAAAAGAAGCCTGCCGCAAAAAAGACAACAGCGAAGAAGGCTGAGGGTGAGACAACGACCGCAAAGAGCACTGCAAAGTCTACAGCCAAAAAGTCCGCTGCAAAGACAACAAAAAAAGCAGAAGATAAAGAATAATTTACCAAATTCTGAGCATAATATTAGTGTAGGATAGGCGGGAGGAGTTTATTTCCTCGCGCCTATCTTTAAAAATGAACAGGAGAGTGAAAATAATGAGTTTAGTTCCCGTAGTAGTAGAACAGACAAATCGCGGCGAGCGGTCGTATGACATTTTTTCAAGACTTCTTAATGACAGAATAATTATGTTATCCGAAGAAGTCAATGATACAACTGCATCACTTATCGTTGCACAGCTTTTGTACCTTGAGTCGCAGGATCCCGATAAAGACATAGATTTCTATATCAATTCTCCCGGCGGTTCAATAACTGCAGGAATGGCAATTTACGATACAATGCAGTACATTAAATGCGATGTCTCTACTATCTGTGTCGGAATGGCAGCATCTATGGGGGCGTTTCTTCTTGCTGCAGGAGCACCGGGAAAGCGGCTTGCTTTGCCAAATTCCGAGATTATGATACATCAGCCTCTTTCTGGAATGCAGGGGCAGGCGACAGACATTAAAATTCATGCTGACCGCATAATCCGTATCAAGTCTCATTTAAACTCTATCCTGTCTGACGTTACTGGAAAACCGATTGAGGTTATAGAACAGGATACTGAGCGCGATAATTTTATGACTGCCGAAGAAGCAATGAAGTACGGCCTCATTGACCGTGTAATAACGAAAAGACAGTAAAATTTGGAGCGATATTATTTATGGCAGATAAGAACAAAAACATCACCTGCTCGTTCTGTGGCGAGGAGATTGCTCCGGGTACACAAGTGCTTGCAGGGCTTAATGGATATATATGTGAAAATTGCGTTGATGCTTGCAAAGAATATCTTGATTCAATGAAGCTTGCAGGATTTGAAAGCAACAGCACAAGTACACAAAAACTTACTGTGTTAAAACCGCGGGAAATCCATGAACGTCTCAACGATTATATTGTCGGTCAGGAGGGCGCAAAGCTTGCTCTCAGTGTCGCTGTGTACAATCACTACAAAAGGATCATGAATGACGAACCGAATGATGTTGAGCTTCAGAAGAGTAATATATTAATGATTGGACCGACCGGTTCGGGTAAAACTCTTTTTGCACAGACGCTTGCAAAGATGCTCAATGTTCCTTTTGCTATTGCAGATGCGACGACGCTCACAGAGGCAGGGTATGTCGGCGAAGATGTAGAAAATATTCTTCTTCGTCTCATACAGGCAGCTGATTATGATATTGAAGCGGCACAACGAGGGATAATATTTATAGATGAGATTGATAAAATTGCACGCAAGAGCGAAAATATGTCAATTACCCGCGATGTGTCCGGTGAAGGTGTGCAGCAGGCTATTCTCAAAATATTGGAGGGAACTGTTGCAAATGTACCACCGCAGGGTGGCAGAAAGCATCCTCACCAAGAGTTTATCCAGATAGATACAAGCAATATTCTCTTCATCTGCGGTGGCGCGTTTGACGGCATAGAAAAGGTTATTTCAAAGCGCAAAACTCAGCGTGGAATCGGATTCGGTGCGCCAATTGCTTCTAAAGAGAAGGAGGATAAGGCTGCGCTTATGGCAGATGTACAGCCTCATGATTTGTTGAAGTTTGGCATTATTCCTGAGCTTGTCGGACGATTACCGGTTATTGCACCGCTCGCTCCTCTTGATAAAGATGCAATGATAAGTATACTTACCAAACCGAAAAATGCACTTACAAAGCAGTACATTCGTTTGCTTGATATGGATGGAGTAGAGCTTTCGTTTGAGGATAAAGCGCTCGAGGCGATTGCTGAGCTTGCAATAGAACGTGAGATTGGTGCACGAGGTCTTCGTGCTGTACTTGAAGGTGTAATGCAGAAGATAATGTACGATGTTCCGTCTGAAGAGGACATTATTAAAGTTGTTGTAACCGAACGATGTGTCCGTGAAAAAACAGAGCCACAGATCACAAGAAAAGTGAAGAGAAAAGCTCAGTAAAGGAGAAAAAATATGCCTGAGAATACAACGCGAAGAAGCGTAATGCCGGTTCTTCCGCTTCGTGGGCTTACGGTGTTTCCGCATATGATGCTTAACTTTGATGTTGGCAGAGATAAGTCGATGAAGTCGCTTGATGATGCGATGGCAAAGAATCAGAATATATTTCTCGTTGCACAGAAAGAAATAAGAACAGATAATCCTATGCCGGAGGATATCTATGAGATAGGAACCGTTGCAAAGGTGAAGCAGGTTCTGCGTTTTCCGGCAAATAATGTACGTGTCCTCGTCGAAGGAATGTACCGTGCAAAAATCGTAAATGTAACCCATGTTGATCCGTTTATAGAGGCAGAGGTTGAAGAACTTCAGATTCCTGCAGTACGTGAGAGTGCAGTGCGTCGTGAGGCGCTTGTGCGTACAGCACAGGAGCTCTTTTCGGAGTTTATGGAGTTTGCACCAAAAGTAGCTCCGGATATTATGATCGATGTGTTTTCTACTGAAAACATAGGAGATCTGGCTGATCATATTGCTCAAAGCATTCCGGCGCGTTTTACCAATAAACAAGAAGTTCTTGAAGAACTGCATCCATACAAGAGGCTTTCCCTTGTAAATAAGCTGCTTGCAAGAGAACGTGAAATCTTTAAGATGGAGTTTGATATCGCGGGGAAAGTTCAGGAACAGGTTGATAAAAACCAAAGAGATTTTATTCTTCGTGAGCAACTTAAAGCAATTAACGAAGAACTTGGTGAGGACGTAACAGAGGAAAATGAATATGAAGAATATGTCAGAAAGATAGAGGCTTTGTCATTTTCTGATGAAATAAGAGAAAAGCTTTTGAAAGAAGCCGGAAGATTGCGTAAAATGCATTATACTTCTCCGGAAAGCGGAGTGATAAGAACGTACCTTGATCATGTTCTTGAGCTTCCGTGGGATAAAATGACGAAAGATAAGCTTAACCTTACGAATGCACAAAAAGTGTTGGATCGCGATCATTATGGTATGGAAAAAGTTAAGGAAAGAGTACTTGAGTTTTTGGCTGTAAAACAGCTAAAAGCAGAAAGCGGAGGTCAGATAATATGCCTTGTCGGTCCTCCGGGTGTAGGAAAGACCTCAGTGGGCAAAAGTATCGCCGCAGCAATGGGGAGAAAGTTTGCACGTTTGTCCCTTGGCGGTGTGCGCGATGAGGCTGACATCAGAGGACATCGAAAAACGTATATTGGTGCAATGCCTGGAAGAATAATGAATGCGGTTAAAAGTGCAGGATCTAAAAATGCTCTTATCCTTCTTGACGAGATTGACAAAATGTCAAACGATTTTCGCGGTGACCCCTCTGCTGCGATGCTTGAGGTACTTGATTCAGAGCAGAATTCCGCTTTTCGTGACCATTATCTGGAGATACCGTTTGATTTGTCGGAGGTTTTGTTTGTCACGACAGCAAATACAACGTCAACAATCCCGCTTCCGCTTCTTGATCGTATGGAAGTTATCGAGCTTACAAGCTATACAATTGAGGATAAGTTCCATATTGCCAAAAAACATCTTATAAAAAAGCAAATGCAAAAAAATGGAATATCGGCATCAATGCTTAAGATAAGCGATGATGCCATATATAAGCTTATATCAGACTATACGCGCGAAGCAGGTGTACGAACGCTTGAGCGCGAGATTGCAACGCTCATGCGTAAGGTGGCAAAACGTTTTGTTTCGGAAGATATTACAAAAATAAACGTTACAGCTACAAACATATCCGAGTTTCTCGGGGTTGAGAAGTATAAAGAGGATAAGCTTTTTGATGGTAAAGAACCCGGTGTTGTCAATGGTCTTGCATGGACGGCTGTCGGCGGGGAAATTTTAGAGGTGGAAGTAAACGTTACGGAAGGAACCGGAAAACTTGAAGTTACCGGTAATCTGGGAACTGTTATGAATGAATCTGCAAAAGCAGCAATGACTTATGTCAGAAGCCGGACTGCAGAATTTGGATTATCAAGTGATTTTTACAAAACACGCGATATCCACATACATTTTCCTGAGGGTGCAATTCCGAAAGACGGGCCATCTGCTGGTATAACGATTGCCACGGCACTCGTATCGGCACTTACGGGAATTCCTGCGAGAAGTGATATAGCAATGACAGGAGAAATATCAATCCGCGGGCGTGTGCTTCCTATCGGGGGGCTTAAGGAAAAGACGATGGCGGCGTACCGTCATGGTATAAAAACAGTTATCATTCCGGAGGAAAACTTAAAGGATCTGGAGGAAATAGATAGAACTGTTCGTGAGTCTTTATCCTTCTGTTCCGTAGCTCATGCGGATGATGTTATAAGATGCGCAATTGATTTGTCCAAAATGAAAAAAATTAAAAAAGAAGAGATGAAATCTGCATATACTGCTGTTGTCGAAGATGCGGCTCCACAGGGGAAAATTCATTCTCTTCGTCAGTAGGAGAATAGTGGGTTGAATATGAAACCGATTTTAAATTTGCATATAGCAGAGTTTATTAAATCTGCAGCTACGCCCGACGGCTTTATTGAGACGGAGCTTCCTCAGATAATTTTTGCAGGAAAATCAAATGTCGGAAAATCATCTGTAATCAACAGAATACTGAATCGCAAAAACTTTGCAAGAGTTGGTGCATCTCCTGGGAAGACTATCCACATAAATTATTTTCTTATCGATGAAAAAGCGTACTTTGTGGATCTTCCCGGATATGGCTATGCAAAAGTATCAAAAAGCGAAAAAGAGCGTTGGGCAAAGCTAATCGAGACGTATTTGAATCGCGGAGACGAATTTAATCTTGGTATATTCATTGTTGACATTCGTCATAAGCCCACTGCCGATGATATGGTAATGGCGCAATGGTTTATCGGGTCCGGTATGCCGTTTTATATTGTTGCAAATAAGTCGGACAAGCTGAAAAAGACTCAGATAGAATCTGCAATAGAGCTTATTGCAGATACGTTTAAAGTCCCTAAGGGGATTATTGTTCCTTTCTCAGCAGAGAAAGGAACAGGACGAGATGAGCTTGTCCGCATAATCTTTAATTCTATTGAATAAAGGAGTTGCCGAAATGTTAGTATCAGATTCACTTTCCGTAAATTCGTACGGACACCTTACCGTTGGCGGAACAGATGTTGTGTCTTTGGCAAAAAAGTATGGCACTCCGCTGTACATAATGGACGAAGGCAAAATACGCCGCACATGCAAAGAATATATAAGCGCACTTACCGAATGTTGGGGGAATAATTTTCTTGTGCAGTACGCAAGTAAGGCGTTTTGTACAAAATATATGTATAAAATCATTGATGAAGAAGGATTGGGGGCAGATGTTGTCTCAGGCGGAGAACTCTATACCGCTTTAAAAGCGGGGTTTCCGGCAAAGAAAATTGTGTTTCACGGAAATAACAAAACAGAAGCAGAACTTCGCTTTGCGCTTGAGTCTGATATCCGCGAAATTATTGTTGACAATATTGAGGAGCTTGAGTTAATAAATAAAATTGCAGTGGAACGCGGTAAGACAGCAAAAATTTCGTTCCGCATCAAGCCGGGGGTTGATGCTCATACGCATGATTTTGTGAAAACCGGACAGATTGATTCAAAATTTGGCGTTGCGCTTGAAAACGGGGAAGCGTTTGAGTTTGTAAAAATCGCTTTGGGTTATGAAAATATTAAGCTTTGCGGTGTTCATTGCCACATAGGCTCTCAGATATTTGATCCTGAGCCGTTTGCTCATGCGGCAGAGCTTATGATGCAGTTTATCGCAAAAGTCAAAAATGAGCTTGGAGTTGAGCTTTCTGAGCTGAATCTCGGCGGAGGATTTGGTATCAGATATACGGAAGAAGATGACCCTCGTACCATATACGATGCAGTAAAAAGCTTTACTGATGTAGTGCGCCGCGATGCAAAAAAGTATGGTCTTTTGCTTCCGTTTATCTCAATTGAACCCGGGCGTTCAATTGTTGCCGAGGCAGGAGTTACCGTATATACTGTGGGTTCTGTAAAAGAAATTAAAGATATCCGAACGTATGTTTCTGTTGACGGAGGAATGACGGATAATCCCAGATACGCGCTTTACGGATCAAAATATACTATGGTTATGCCTGAAAGGGCGGGAGAAACTCCTACGGAGACGGTAACCGTAGCAGGGCGTAATTGCGAAAGCGGTGATCTTTTGGGAGAAAACATAAGACTTCCAAAGGTAAAGGCCGGAGATTTGCTTGCCGTGCTGTCTACCGGTGCGTATAACTATTCGATGGCATCCAATTATAACAGAGTTCCGCGTCCTCCGGTAGTTATGGTAAAAGACGGAACGGATAAGCTTGTTATAAAAAGGGAAACATACGACGATATTATTTCAAACGATTTGATGTAACTTTTGATTTTGCGGGAGTGTTATTAGATGTTTGGTATGGATATGTTTGCAAGCAAAAAAATATTTGCAAAAGAGACCTGAAAATCAGGTCTCTTTTGGTATAATATACGCATTTCTCCCATATAGTTATTATAGCTTAATGAAAATGGGAGGAATGTCTTGTGGAAAATATATATCAGGATATATCACAAAGGACGCAAGGAGATATTTACATAGGCGTTGTAGGACCGGTGCGTACTGGCAAATCAACCTTTATAAAGCGGTTTATGGAAACGCTCGTTATTCCAAATATAGATAATGTTTACAGCAAGGAACGCGCAAGAGATGAATTGCCTCAGAGTGGTTCTGGCAGAACAATCATGACAGCCGAGCCTAAGTTTGTTCCGGAGGAAGCGGTAAGTATATCTCTTGACGGAAATTCCGCTTTCAATGTTCGCATGATAGATTGCGTGGGATATCTGGTAGATGGCGCTATTGGTATTATGGAAGGTGAAGCTCCAAGAATGGTAATGACGCCTTGGTCAGAGCGCGAAATGCCGATGACCGAAGCTGCTGAAATAGGAACGCGAAAAGTTATTGCCGAGCATTCTACCATAGGATTGGTAATAACAACGGACGGAAGCATCGGAGAGATTGAACGCAGTGATTACGTTGATGCCGAAAGACGTGTTATAGAAGAATTGCTCGAAATTGGAAAGCCTTTTATTGTAGTTGTAAACTCAACTAATCCAAGCAGTAATGCGGCAAAATCCGTGTGTGCCGATATCACTGAAAGATATAATGTTACTTGCATTGCAATGAATTGTATGAATGCAAATGAACCCGAAATACGTGATATAATCAAGGGTGTGCTGTACGAATTTCCGGTTTCGGAACTTAACTTGTTTCTGCCACCGTGGTTTGATACGCTTCCTTACGGACATGAAATTAAAAGTGAAATGTATAACTGTGTGCTTTCCGGAACAAAGAGTATGAATAAAATTCGTGATATAAGCAGTTGTGTGGACGCGATGAAAGAATGTATGCTTGTAACGGATGCATTTGTTACGTCAATCAATCTGGGAACAGGTGTTGCAGAGGCTAAGTGTGAATTACCACGCGGCTTATTCTATGAGATTTTAAGTAAGCAAACAGGCTTTGAAATTCGAGATGACGGAGACCTTTTGCCTCTTCTTTCGAACCTTTCCGAGATTAATGATGAGTATAAGCGCGTTGCAGATGCTTTGGCACAGGTTAGAGAAACAGGTTATGGAATTGTGATGCCTGAAATAGGAGAATTGACACTTGAGCGTCCCGAAATAGTCAAGCAGGGAGGTCAATACGGAGTGCGCCTGCGAGCCAGCGCACCGTCAATACATATGCTAAGAGCTGATATAACAACAGAGGTTGCTCCGATTGTCGGCAGTGAGAAACAGTCGGAAGAACTGGTTGTTTGCATGCTGCGTGAATTTGAAGATACTCCTGAAAAAATATGGGAATCTAATATTTTTGGTAAATCTCTTCATGACCTTGTCAATGAGGGACTTCATAATAAGCTTTGTAAAATGCCTCACGATGCGAGGATGAAGCTTAAAGAAGCAGTAGAACGGATAACAAACGAGACCTGCTCGGGTTTGATTTGTATAATTATATAGAGAACAATAGCCTATCCGAAACAGCGGATAGGCTATTTGTTGTCAAACGAAAACCACGCGATAGTCGCGTTTTTATTTTTAATGAACGATAAAACGTATCATCAGAAACTTTTTTAAATTACAATAATACGATTGGCTTTATCAAATCCTTCGGTTTTTCTTTCATCAGCATAAGCGCCTGTTCCACACCTTCAAGACCATGAAATTCGTGAGTAACCATCTTTTCGGGATGAAGCCGACCTGCGGTTATGAGAGATGCCAACTTTTCCATACGAAGTCTTCCACCGGGCATTAGCCCTCCGTTTATAGATTTGTGTCCCATGCCAACACCCCAATCAACACGTGGGATAGCGATGCTTTCTCCTTCTCCAAGATAGTTAACATTACCGATTTTTCCGCCCGGTTTCAGCATTCTTACCGCTTCTGCAAATGTGGAATTATCGCCACCGGCGATTACTACCTTATCAACTCCGCGTCTGTCTGTGAGTTTTAGTATCTGCTCGTCTATTGCTCCATTGCGATAATTTATAATTTCTGTTGCTCCGTATTCTTTTGCGAGTTCAACGCAGTTGGGACGCGAGCCGACTGCGTAAATTTTTGATGCACCTCTTATTGCTGCTCCCGCAACCGACATAAGACCAACAGGACCTATACCTATAACAACCACTTCGTCTCCGAACTGAATGTCGGCAAGCTCAACACCGTGTAGTCCTGTGGGAATCATGTCGCAAAGCATACATGCAGCGCGTAAATCCATACCGGAAGGAAGAAGAGCGAGATTTCCGTCTGCGTCATTAACGTGATAAAATTCGGCAAAAACACCGTCTTTAAAATTTGAGAATTTCCACCCTGCAAGCATCCCGCCTGAATGCATTGAATAGCCGTTTTGAGCTTCTGTCGTGTTCCAGTCTGGTGTGATTGCCGGAACGATAACTTTGTCGCCTGGTTTGAAGTCGCGGACAAGATCTCCGACCTCTACAACTTCGCCGATTGATTCGTGTCCGAGAATCATATCTTTTCTTTCGCCTAACGCCCCCGCCCATACGGTGTGTATATCAGATGTGCACGGAGCGATTACGATAGGGCGCAGAATGGCATCAAGTGGCCCGCAGGCTGGACGCTCTTTTTCTATCCAACCTGTTTTCCCGATGCCGAGCATTGCATATCCTTTCATTTTAACCACCAAATCCTTTTTCTTAGTTTAAATTATTGTATGCAATACTTGGAAACATATGCACAGCAGAGTTAAAAACAATAAAAATTATGTTTGTTCTTTTCTTGAAGTTTTGATGATATTATAAAAAGCCCACTATCAAAATTTCGATAGTGGGCAAAACATTGATATTGAAGATATAACAGAAAGTTTTATCTTTTTAATTACATTTCCTTAATTGCAGCCTGTGCAGCAGCAAGACGTGCAATCGGAACGCGGAACGGTGAGCAGGAAACATAATCAAGACCGATTGCATGGCAGAACTCGACTGATGTCGGGTCTCCGCCGTGCTCTCCGCAAATACCAAGGTGGAGTGAGGAATTAACCGGCTTTGCAAGCTTTATTGCTGTTTCCATAAGCTTTCCTACGCCTGTCTGGTCAAGCTTTGCAAACGGATCGTTCTCAAAAATCTTTGCATCATAATATGCAGAGAGGAACTTACCAGCGTCATCACGTGAGAAGCCATATGTCATCTGAGTGAGGTCGTTTGTACCGAAGCAGAAGAAGTCAGCTTCCTTAGCAATATCGTCAGCTGTAAGTGCTGCACGCGGAATTTCAATCATTGTACCGACTTCATACTTAAGATCAGCGCCAGCTGCTGCAATTTCTGTATCTGCAACTTCAACAACGAAGTTCTTTACATACTTGAGCTCTTTAAGCTCTCCGACAAGCGGAATCATAATTTCCGGCTTTACATTCCAATCTGCGTGCTTCTTCTGAACATTGATAGCAGCGCGGATAACTGCAGCAGTTTGCATTTTTGCAATTTCAGGATAGGTAACTGCAAGACGGCAACCACGATGACCCATCATCGGATTGAACTCATGGAGGGAATCAATGATTTCCTTGATGGTTGAAACGTCCTTACCCTGAGCCTTTGCAAGAGCAGCAATGTCTTCTTCCTCGGTCGGTACGAACTCGTGGAGCGGAGGATCGAGGAAACGGATGCAAACCGGTGTGCCTTCGAGAGCTTCAAAGAGAGCCTCAAAGTCAGCCTGCTGCATCGGAAGAATCTTAGCAAGAGCCGCTTCTCTTTCTTCAACAGTTTCAGAACAGATCATCTCGCGGAATGCGCCGATTCTCTCCGGCTCAAAGAACATATGTTCGGTACGGCAGAGACCGATACCCTCAGCGCCAAGCTCGCGTGCCTTTTTAGCATCACGCGGTGTATCTGCGTTTGTGCGAACTTTAAGCTTTCTGTATTTATCAGCCCAAGCCATAATACGACCGAATTCACCTGCAATGGAAGCATCCACGGTCGGGATAATACCATCATAAATATTACCGGTAGAACCGTCGATTGAAATGAAATCGCCTTCAGTGAAAGTTTTGCCTGCAAGCTCAAACTTTTTGTTCTCTTCATCCATCTTAATGTCTCCGCAACCGGAAACACAGCATGTACCCATACCACGCGCAACAACAGCTGCGTGAGATGTCATACCACCGCGGACTGTGAGGATGCCCTGCGCAGCCTTCATGCCGGTAATATCTTCAGGGGAAGTTTCGAGACGGACGAGAACAACTTTCTCACCGCGTGCCTTCCAAGCCTCTGCATCATCGGCAGTGAAGACGATCTTACCGCAAGCTGCACCCGGAGAAGCACCGAGGCCTTTTCCGATGGGTGTAGCAGCCTTGAGTGCCTTTGCATCAAACTGCGGGTGAAGAAGAGTGTCAAGGTTTCTCGGGTCAATCATAAGAACAGCTTCCTGCTCTGCCTTCATACCTTCGTCAACGAGGTCGCAAGCAATCTTAAGAGCAGCCTGAGCAGTTCTCTTTCCGTTACGAGTCTGAAGCATATAGAGCTTTTCGTTCTCAACCGTGAACTCCATATCCTGCATATCGTGGTAGTGATTTTCAAGTCTTTCGCAAACAGCTTTGAACTCTGCAAATGCAGCGGGGAACTTCTGCTCCATTTCATCAATCTTCATAGGTGTGCGAACGCCTGCAACAACGTCCTCTCCCTGTGCATTTACAAGGAACTCACCCATAAGCTTCTTCTCACCTGTCGCAGGATCACGGGTAAACGCAACACCTGTACCGCAGTTATCACCCATATTACCAAATGCCATCATCTGCACGTTGACAGCTGTACCCCATGAGTATGGGATATCATTATCGCGACGGTAGACATTTGCGCGCGGATTG
>JAZSOS010000028.1:0-5859 GCA_045537045.1 Eubacteriales bacterium | reverse complement strand
CATCACCTTTGACTTTTCTCATACACATTTACCTCCTTAACTAACTGTCCGTTTTTTGTTACTGTACCCTCATAAAACACTCACTCCTTTACCGCGAAAAACAAAAGACACACAGCATACCCCAGAAAGGGTGTACCTTGTGTGTCCGAAGCTCTCCGCGTATATTAAATTTTCCGTAAAAATGAAAAGAAGCAGGTTCAAGACGCACCTATCCCGAAGGATAGAACTCTTAAACCTGCTAAAACTGCTTACCCTGTTATCTGTTTACCATTTTTACAAGGCTATTGTATTATATTTTTCCGCGCTTTTCAATATGTGGCGACGGTTTTGAGCTATGGAACATATTTTTCAGGCGAATAAATCAAATATTGGCTCGCATATTCACTATCTATATACTCAGCTTTGCAACTACGGAAGTTAATGCCGCTTGTTTTTGAAACATAAAAAATAAGTATATATACAGCAGCCAATGCAGTGACAGCATTTATATATGTTGCCATAAAAAATGACTTTTCTCTATTATGCTTCACCTCTTGATATGCATCCCACAGTTTAATTTTTCCTCTCCCCAATTTTCAAAAGGCTTGATGTTTTTATTAAGTCTGCTAACGGAAACCTCTGCCTCAACAATCCGCGGATATTGGGAGAGTATACAGACAATCTTCATGCATATCAGATTGAGGATATGTCAAGAGCGGTACTTGATGACCGCGATCCGATGGTTACGGGTGAAGAAGCTCTTCATAGTGTTGGACTTATCCTTGCGATATATGAATCTGCAAGAAACGGCAAAGAAGTATTTATTGAAGATTAATAGTGCGTATAAAAAATATCACTGCGAAAATTCGCAGTGATATTTTTTATATATAACTTATTTATGTACCGTAAATCTGCCGTCGTTACCGTCAAGCTTCATAAGGGCTTCGAGGAGATAATAGTCACCAAAAATCCACGGCATATGCATACCGTTGGGAGTGTGATATGCGCTTGAACCATTTTCAAGGAGACGGAGTTCATTCGGATCATAATTGCAGTTTTCATCAAGAACACGCAAAAGCTTGATTGCTGCACGCTCATAGATTGTTGCCTCATATTCGGGAACCGCCTTTGCAATCTCAATAAGACCGCAAACCGCAACAGATGCCGCAGAAGAGTCATAGTATACGGGCTCTGCAGGTGCGCGGAAGTCAACAAGCGGAAGCTTTCCGTCTTCCATGTTTGCGATAAAGTAATGTGCAACCTTCTTAGCTGTGTCGAGATATTCCTGCTTGCCGAGATTGAGATATGCAAGAGCGAAACCATAAATCGCCCATGATTGACCACGAGACCATGAAGAGCCGCTGTCATATCCTTGTCCGCGCGGTGTTGCGAGAACATCGCCGGTTACGGGGTCGAATTCAACGATGTGGTTTGAAGAACCATCGCCGCGGATGAAGCTTTTTGCAACGGTATCAGCGTGCGCTTCTGCAATCTGTTCAAAGCGAGGATCATCCTGCATCAAAGTTGCAAAACTAAGGAGAGGAATATTCATCATACAGTCGATTATAGCCCAGCCGAGATTTGAATAATCCCAAGCACGTATGTATTTTGCAACATGGTTAAAACGTCCTGCCAGAATGGTTGCGGCATGCATTGCACGGACTTTTGATTTCTCGTTACCGGTAATTTTATAATCTGCGACAGCAGAAAGTGACCACATAAATCCTACGTCGTGATGAATATCCGTAAAAATATCAAATGCCTCATCAAGCTTCTTTTCGCAACCCTCAGCATACTCTTTGAACATTTTGTCGCCCGTTTTTAAATACATAAGCCACATCATGCCCGGCCAGAACGCAGTGGTCCAGCTTGAAACATCGGCTTTGGTTCCTTTTGGATCCCACTCGCCTGTACTGCTGATGGTTGTAGGGAAATTTGCACCGATTTCGGGAGCCATCGCAGTAACTTTTTTTACGACTCTGTCTAGAAATTCGGAAGCAAATGCTTTATCTTCTTTAGAAAACATTTTGTTCACGCTCCTTTTTAGTATATTATAACATAGCTATTTTTAAAAAGCAATGCTGTTTTTGCCTTTTTCTGTGCAAAAACAGCCAAAATCCACTTTTCTTTTTACACATCTTTTTGAATTAGATAATTAGTGAAATATGTCATATTACTCATTACTCAATTTGCATTTATACTCACACGACAATCGCATTCTAATGATTCAATGATCCCAACAAAACGCACAATAAGAAAAAGAGCCTCCTATGGTACGATTAAAACACTACCATAGGAGGTATTGCTATGCTTAAAACCTATGAAAAAGCATGCAAATTTTTACAATGATGTAGAAAGGAAAACAAGGTATACCAAGATTTTGTTAACAAACGCCGGCCACCTTGTTGTTTTACCGGCTGCGTATTTTACGAAGGATTTTACCGTAGACGAGCTTGCGCGTTTCGTTGTATTTGCGGATGATTATCTCAACCTTGTCGCCGGTTTTGAAATCACCGTCATACTGCATAGCAGAGTATGAGCATATTACATCCGTCGCGCCGTCGTACAGCGTGCAAATAACCCCACCGTTGTATTTTCCAACAATAGTCGCCATACGGGACGAGCCTATCGGGTGCCGGGTCTCCACGCCGTCAAACGGATGCGCGGTTCCTTCTTTTATTGAGAGCACAAGTTTTCCCGCCTCACTGTCAAATTCTTTCACAACAGCACGAACCCTATCTCCCGTATGTATAACATCGCGAAGGTCCGGTATGTAGTTGTAGCTTGCCTCGCGCTGCGGAATCTCACTGTCATAGCCGAGATAATGCGCGGTACACATATTTCTGCCCACGGATATAATATCCGCGTTCACCGACTGACCTACAGAGATATCCCGATGTTTGTTCGTCATACGTACCTTTTCCAGTGCGAGACGCCGCGATGCAATAGCGAATCCCGCTTCTCGCTCAATGTGGGTAATAACATACGAAACATTCGCACCGCACATAGAGTGAAGGATATGATATCCCGTATTAAGCTCGTTTGCAAACACCTCATGCTCCGGGATAATTATTTTTACGCGGTACTTGATTACAATGAGGCACCGCACTGTCTGCAGTGTCGGTTTACGCTTACCCTTCGGTACTATGTTCATCTCGTGCAAATCCACACCGGCAACACTTCCGCTTATCACCGAACTGCTCGTGTATGATGCATATATCGCACGCCACTCTTCGCGCTCGGCATCGGTAAGGTTCTTATCCAGTTCTGTTAAATTCATTCCGTTTAGCTTCATTTGTTTTTCCTCCTTTCAAGGCTTGTATATATCACCATTGCTGCCGCACATTCGAGGTAAAACGCATACAAAAATCACCGTCCTTTCACTTATGGATTGAACGGCGGCAACAAACGGTATTCTATTTATAAAACACTACTTCACCTTTTTCAAAAACCGCAAATCTGCGATTGCATTGTACATTTAGCTTTTTCATCTGTTCTTTATCATCGAGCAGGAAAATGATGAGCTCACACTCATCGCCATACTTATCCGCTGCATATGCAGAAAGGCGTTTTTCATCTCCGCATCTTACGGGAATAACGCATATTTCCTTATCACGTTCTGTAGTGCTTGTGAGAAAGCGAAGAGTCTCCGGAGTTAGCGTTCTTCTGTGCCATACCACATTCGGAAAAACCTTATCATCACATCAAATGCGCGTATTATGTCATAATCCGGCTCATCGCCTTTGCGAGCGAGAATAATGTCCTTTGACGCAGGAAGCTTTATGAAATCCGAGAATCTGCACATCTGCGATATGTATCCGTCAAGTGTTGTAAGCTTTGTTGAGAACTTGAAGTTCACCATCGCAAGAAGCTGACGGTCAAGCAGCGGTCCGTATTCATCAAGAAGCTCTGCAATGTATTTCTGGCAAGCATTCATATACATTTCCATCACTCTCGCTTTCGTATACTGTTCAGGTACGGATCGACATGGAGAATACTCTGGCTTTCCGCAATGCAGTTGAATATCGTGCTTATAACATAGCTCGTTATGTTCTTTATCTCCCTGTCGTTTTTGTGAAGATTGGATAGGGCACTCTGCAGAACTGTGTAGTCGATATCATACATACGGCTCCGCACACGGTTTAACGGAAGCACAGCACTGCCTATCTTCAAGCCGTCGGTGTAATACATACGCTCCAGAGCGTCGTATAAAAGAATGCGCTCATCCTCCTCAAACAAATCAAGACAGCAGTTTTCAAGAATATCATCAAGGCTGTATATGTTGTCCGCATGTCTGTCACATTCCTCCGGCACATACCAAGGACTTTTCACACAACTTACTGACTGACTTTTCTCAGTATGATTTATATTAGTCTTTATATTATCAGTCTTATTTGTGTGCGAAATCGGCATGTCTTGATGTTCCGTTCCGGCAGTTCCAGATATGCCGTTTGGGAAGTTCTTAATCTCCGGATGTTCGCAAGAAGTTCCGTTTCCGCATATCTCAGCCCCGGTTCCATCCTCTTGATATGCCGATTCAGCATATCTTAAATTCTCCTGCTGCGTGTATCGCTTAGCCTGGCCCTCCGTTATCTCCGGCTTTACTATGTATATCATATTTGCCTCGCCTCTGCCGCGGCGCTTTTCCGCTATTAACTCTACCTCAAGGAGTTCACGGAATGCTGCTATTGCCTTTTTATACGAAATCCCTAAATCCTCTGATATCTCCTCTAGCGTATAGATGAGGAACACCTCATCATTATCGTTTATCCAACCGTTGAGCTTTGACAGTGAAAGTCTGTCATACAAAAGCGCATATGTAAGCTTCGCATCCGAGCTTAAGTTCCGGTATGCATCATTTGCAAACATAGTCTTACATATCACATCCCTTCCTTTTAAAAATCTCCTTGATATTCCAAAACCGTGCTTTCTCAGGTACGGTTTCCGTCGGGTAAACATATCCTTTTCTTATGACATCCGCAAAATATATCTTATCAAGCCCTGCGCCTTCGTAGATGATGTCTGTTATGCCGAGGTTTCTGTATTCCGTAATTTGTTCGTCCACATATTCGTTTCTGTAGCCGGGGAAGACGATTACTGTGCGGATATTCGGTTCTATTACGTACACCTCTTCAAAAAAGCTTCGCTTGTCGATGCCTTCAATATTTCCGTTCCCGATAACAAGCACATCAATGTTCATATCAATTGCATCGAACTTAGAAAGGAAGTCCTCGGTGTCGCAAAACTCATCTGCAACTATGCGTATATCATTTGCGGCACAGGCGAGCGTAAATTCACTTGTGCACTTTCCGTTGTCAAGCCACATTACAATATTTATCACTGAAAATCGAGCTCCTTTCTGCAATCCTTCATTACCTCACCGTTATCCTGCAAAATGCTCTGAAGAATCCGAAGCGCTGTCTCCAGTGCGCGCTCGGTGTCTTTTCTGTCGCGCTTCACAAATGCATGGAGAAGTGTTATCTCATCATTATGCATATGAAAAATGACGCGCACCATCGTTCCGGACGCTTTTATACGAAGCTCATACATCTGTCTGTACTTCTCTATGGAGAAATGCTTCACATGCGGTGCGCAAAGCGGATTCCGTTCATCCTTTATGTACTCAAGCTGGTATTTTAGTTTATTTCTGACCTTGGCATTGGTGCACTTGAAGAATTCAGAAATATCCTTCCCGGCAACGCACTCATATATCTTCCTCATATCCTACCTCCTTCTTTTGGGTATAAAAACAGACGGTGCGATTTTCGCACCGTCTAAGCTGCCTCCTGCAGACTTTGACCTCCTTCCCAAGCACGATGCAGCTCGCCGTAGTCATACAGCTTACTACACTCATCTCGTGAAGTTGGACAAAATCAGCGA
>JAZSOS010000022.1:0-11401 GCA_045537045.1 Eubacteriales bacterium | reverse complement strand
GTTATCTTATTCATAGCGAATAGGGTGACACCTGCCTTTCGGTTTTGTCTGAGCAACTCAACCTTAACACAGGTCGCTTCTATTCGCTACCCTTTTTTATTTATTTGTCACACATCATTGTAACACCTACAAAATAAAGTTATAGGGTTTTTTATGTTTTCTTGAAAATAACACATTTTTATGATAAAATTTATATATATAACTTGATTTATCTTTAAAATCAACAATTTTTCAAAGTCGTGTTGTTCAATATATCTCCTTTAATTGCTAAAATAGCATTGTAAAAAACAAAAGGAGGTTCTTAAAATGAACACAGACAAAATCTTAGCTGAATCAATCGCAAAGGACTATGCCCCGAAAGACAATTCGAAAATTGTTGCCCTTAAAAAGTTAGACAACCATGCAAAGCTCCCTGCCATAATTTTTGCATACTCTTGCGGCATAATATCTGCACTAATTTTTGGTACAGGAATGTGCCTGGCGATGCAGACTATTGGTAGTGGTATGGTAAGTATGGTGCTTGGCATTATCATCGGCATCATCGGTCTTATTGGTTGCGGTGTAAATTATCCCATTTACAAGAGAATGCTTAAAAATGGCAAAGCTAAATATGCCTATGAAATCGTACAACTTGCCCGTGAAATCGCAGATGATTAAGCAATTTTGCAAGGAGTGGTAATATGAATAAATCTGAAAGTAAATATTTTAATACTGCCACTAAAATGGACCTTGCATTGATTTCACTGCTAAAAAAGAAACCGTTTGAATATATCACCATAAGTGAGATTTGCAGAGCAGCTGGAGTGAATCGTTCTACCTTTTATTTGCATTATGAAAATGTCGGTGATTTACTGAACGAAACGGCAAGATATTTATTAAATGATTTTCTATCCTATTTTTCCACCGATACTCAATCCATTTCACTTAATATTATGGACTGTAAACCGGATGAGCTGATTTTTATATGCGATAAATACTTAACTCCGTACCTGACTTATATCAAAGATCACAGGGAGGTATTTGACACTGCGTTATCGCATAACAAAACCTTTGGATTTGAAGATGTGTACAAACGAATGTTTGAAAACATCTTCAATCCGATTTTGGATAGATTTCATTATCCGACAAATGACAGACAATATGTGATGATGTATTATCTGAACGGCATCAATGCCATAGTAACTGAGTGGTTAAGAAAAGGTTGCGACAGGTCAATCAAAGAAATATCCGAAATAGTATCGGTTTGCATTTACGGACTCAGACAAGAGCAATAGACAAAGAGGCGTACCAATCTTCGGGACTGGTACGCCTCTTTTTATTAAAACTTAATTTCTTTGCCCTGTTTTTTCCATTCAAGATATTCTGCGGTAGCACAGAAGATAACATCTCCGGATGAATTGAGAGCGGTTTCGAGCGAGTCCTGAACAACGCCGATTATAAAACCAACGCCGACCATCTGCATTGCAACATCCTGGCCTACGCCGAGAAGCGAGCACGCCATCGGTATAAGCAGGAGTGAGCCGCCCGCAACACCGGACGCCCCGCACGCACCGAGCGTTGCAACAAAGCTTAAGATAATGGCAATAAGTATATTAACCTCTATTCCCTGAGAGAATGCTGCAGCAAGGGACATTACGGTTATTGTTATCGCAGCGCCGTCCATATTTATCGTTGCACCGAGAGGGATTGATACTGAATAATACTCGCGGTCAAGACCGAGTTTTTCGCAAAGTGCCATATTTACCGGAATATTCGCCGCAGAGCTTCTTGTGAAGAATGCAGTTATGCCGGACTCACGCAGGCAGCGGAAAACAAGCGGGTACGGGTTTTTGCGAAGTGAGATTCCGACGATTGCGGGGGATACAACAAACGCCATTGTAAGCATGCATCCGACAAGTACAAGAAGAAGCTTTCCGTACTGTGTGAATATATCAAGGCCGTACTCGTTGACAGAAGAAAAAACGAGGCCCATGATTCCGAACGGAGCAAGCTGGATAACCCACGAAACCGTTTTTGAAACAGCATCTGAAATATCGCAAAAAACCTCTTTCGTCTTATCTCTTGCGCCCATACGCAGAGCAAGTCCCAGAATCACCGCCCACGTGAGAATACCCACGTAATTACCCTGAGAAATCGCAGTTACCGGATTCATAACCATATTACCGAGAAGTGTGCGGAACACTTCTCCGAGTCCTGCCGGTGCACTTTGTACTGCAGCATCTGTAAGCGGTACAGTTACAGGGAACAGATAGCTTGCAACAACCGCGAGCATTGCCGCAAGAAGCGTACTTACCATATAGAACATAATTACAGTTGCGAAGCGCTTACCTATTCCCTTTCCAGCGCTTGCAAGAGACGAAATTACGAGAACAAAAACAAGTATCGGCGCAATGGCTTTAAGCGCTCCTACGAAAACTTCTCCGAACACACCTACAAACGCTGCACCCGGAACCCAAAGGCCGAGTACTGCACCGATAATGAGACCTATCGCTATCCGCAGAATAAGCGGTGATTTGGTATACAGTTTGAAAATATTCTTCATACATCTTCCTCCGTTTATAAAATATCTGTATATTGCGAAAAAGGCTATGGCAAAATGCATTTTGTCATAGCCTCCTGAGTTTATGCCATTTCTACGTTTAATTTCTTTCCGCCGAGGATGTGGAAGTGGAGATGATGCACGGTCTGTCCTGCATCGTCGCCGCAGTTTGATACAACTCGGTAGCCTCCATCAAGCTTTTCTTCCTTTGCTATCTTTGCAATTACCTCAAAGATATGAGAAACAACAGCCGAGTTCTTTTCATTTATCTCTGCAACGGAAGCAATATGCTCCTTCGGGATAACGAGGATATGAGTCGGTGCCTGCGGTGCAATATCGCGGAATGCAAGCACTCTATCATCCTCATACACCTTCGTCGAGGGGATATCCCCCGCAATTATCTTACAAAACAAGCAATCGGACATTTTCTCTTCCTCCTATGCTTTTGCAGACGCGAACTCGCGTGCTGCAGAGAGCGCTGCATCGAGCTTTGAAACGTCGTTTCCGCCTGCCATAGCAAAGTCAGGCTTGCCGCCGCCGTTACCGCCGGCAGTCTTTGCAGCCTCGCGAACCATATCGCCCGCTTTCAGACCACGTGCGACAACATCTTTTCCACAGGTTGCTGTAAAGACGATTTTCTCGCCGTTTACGCTTGCAAGCACTGCCGCAACGGATGCATCAAGGTCGCGCATTTCGTCGCAGATTGCGCGGAGACCGTTTCCGTCGGCGTTCTTTACAACCTTTGAAACAAACTTAATGCCGTTTATATTTTCTGCCTCTGCAATAAACTCTGCCGCATCAAGACGTGCCATTTTTGACTTCATGGACGAAAGCTCGTTCTTGAGAGCTTTGATTTCCTCGGTAGCATTACTTGCTTTGATTACAACTTCTTTCGGTGCAGACTTAAGAGCCTCTGCAACAGAAGCTATTGTTCCTTCAAGCTCTGCGACCTTCGCAAGCACGCCCATACCGGTAATTGCCTCAATACGGCGAACACCTGCCGCTACGCTTGATTCGCTTGTTATCTTAAAGAGACCTGCCTTTGCGGTGTTGTCAAGATGCGTGCCTCCGCAAAGCTCAAGAGAATAATCGCCCATTGTTACAACACGGACAGTATCGCCGTACTTTTCACCGAAGAGCGCCATTGCGCCGAGCTTCTTTGCCTCTTCAATCGGCATCTCGCGGACAACAACCGGAAGTCCCGCAAGGATGTTTGCGTTTACTTCTGCCTCTACCTTTGCGATTTCTTCCGCAGTCATCGGCGAGAAGTGAGTAAAGTCAAATCGGACGCTGTCCGGACCTACAAGGGAGCCTGCCTGCTCAACGTGGGTGCCGAGAGCGTTGCGAAGAGCTTTCTGGAGAAGGTGTGTTGCAGAGTGAGCGCGCTCAGTTGCCGCACGACGCACCGAGCAGACCTCAGACTTAACTGCATCACCTTTTGCGATGCTTCCTTCGGTAACTTCGCCGATGTGAAGGAACTTACCATCCTTTGTCTTCTTTACGTTATTTATTTTAACAACGCCGGTTTTAGTCTTTATTGTTCCCTCGTCTGCAAGCTGACCGCCGCTTTCTGCATAGAACGGTGTGCTGTCAAGAACAAGCTCAACGGCATCGCCTGCGTTTGCAGATTCAACAACTGCGCCGCCGGAAACAAGTGCAAGAATCTTGCCTTCACCGGAAAGCGAACTGTAACCTACAAATTCGGTCTTTACGCTCTTATCAAGGCCGAGGTCAAGCTTTTCCCATGCAAAATCGCCAAGTGCTGCCTGAGCGGCGCGCGCACGCTCTCTCTGCTCATTAAGGCAAGCGTCGAAGCGCTCGCGGTCAACGCTCATTCCCTTTTCCTCAAGGATTTCTTCCGTGAGGTCAATCGGGAACCCAAATGTATCTGCAAGCTTAAATGCATCGTCGCCGGAAAGAACCTTACCGCCGCTCTTTGCAAGCTTTGCAATCATATCTTCAAGGATAGAGAGGCCTGCATCAATCGTGCGGTTGAAGCTTTCCTCTTCCATCGTGATAACCTTTTTGATGTACTCTGCTTTTTCCGAAAGCTCGGGATATGCACCACAGCTTTCATGGATAACGGTGTCGCACACATCGTGGAGGAATGTGTCCTTGATGCCGAGGAGACGTCCGTGGCGTGCCGCGCGGCGGAGTAGACGGCGGAGAACATAACCTCGTCCTTCGTTAGACGGCATAACGCCGTCGCATACCATCATCGTGGTGGAGCGGATATGGTCAGTGATGATACGGAGAGAAATATCCGTTTTTGCATCATCGCCATAATTCACCTTTGCAATGCGAGAGATATGCGCCGTAACGTTCTTTACCGTATCAACATCAAAGAGAGAGCCTACCCCCTGCATAATGCAGGCAAGACGCTCAAGCCCCATTCCGGTGTCGATATTCTTCTGCTTAAGCTCTGTGTAGTTGTTGTTACCGTCGTTATTGAACTGAGTGAAAACGAGGTTCCAGAACTCAACATAGCGGTCGCAATCGCACCCTACCTTACAGTCAGGAGAGCCACAACCGTTTTCCGGGCCGCGGTCAAAGTAGATTTCCGAGCACGGACCGCACGGACCCGCACCGATTTCCCAGAAGTTATCTTCCTTGCCGAGGCGAACCATGTGAGACGGGTCTACGCCATGCTCATTAACCCACATATCATAGGTTTCATCATCATCAAGATAAACGGAAACATAAAGCTTGTCCTTCGGAATTTCAAGAACCTCAGTAACAAACTCCCACGCCCACTTTGTTGCATCTGCCTTGAAATAATCGCCGAACGAGAAGTTGCCGAGCATTTCAAAGAACGTACCGTGGCGCGATGTCTTTCCAACACGCTCAATGTCAGGTGTACGGATGCACTTCTGGCATGTTGTAACACGAGTGCGCGGCGGGGTTGCCTCGCCCGAGAAGAATGGCTTCATCGGTGCCATACCAGAATTTATAAGCAGAAGCGAGTTATCGCCCTGCGGGAGAAGCGGAAAGCTCTTGAGGCGAAGATGCCTCTTACTCTCAAAGAAAGAGAGATACTTTTCGCGAAGTTCATTTAATCCCATGTACTTCATTGTCTTAACCTCCGATATATTGAAATATGTTTTTATACATTATTATACAAATATCATTATACACCCATATACACCGCATTGTCAAACAGTAATCCATTTTTTCAGACAATAAAAATATAATGTCGGATATTTGCGTTTTTTATCTGATTGTGATATTATATAGTGTAGCATCACAACATCAAGGAGACTTTGCCATATGCAAAAAACCAAAACACAAGTTGACTACAGAAATTTTCGTCTTTCAAAAATAAACACACCCGAATTTTCGCATCTTAAGCTTCTTTCCGGGTGGGTAATATATTTTATCTTATATTTTCTTTTAGAGGCGGTTATTCCGGCAGAAAACTGCCACGTTATTTATTCCCCGCTTGACGATATGATTCCGTTCTGCGAGTATTTCATCATACCGTATGTGGGATGGTATTTCCTCGTTTTTGGCTCGCTTGTGTATTTTCTCTTTTACAATGTAGAAAGCTTCGTGCGGTTGCAAAAGTTTATAATATTCACGCAGGTTGTTGCTATGGTTGTGTATATTCTCTACCCGAATATACAACAGCTTCGTCCCGAAGTTCTTCCGCGAGACAATGTATTTTCACAGCTTATCGGCTTTCTGTATTCAATCGACACAAACACAAACGTATTTCCGTCTCTTCATGTTGCCTATTCCCTTGCCATTGCATCTGTATGGCTAAAAGAAAAGGGTGCGTGCATTTTATGGAAATGCTTTGTGGCGGTGTTTGTTGTTCTCGTCTGCCTTTCGACGGTATTTATAAAGCAACACTCCGTGCTTGACGGCTTTGCATCTGCGGCAATGTGCCTTGTTGCGGAGGTTATAGTATACCGCAATTTCTGGAAAGCAAAAATAAAACATTGACAATGTGTATACAAAAGGAGACGGACACCCATATCCGTCTCCTTGTTTTTCCTGTTATTTACACAACACAGACTTATTATGAAAAAGATGGCGTTAACAAACTTTCCAGCTTACCAATTATTATGTACCGTGCGTCGGCGTAGTCATACGAACACGTTGAAAGCGTTATAAATCTGTCGTTTTCGGAATATATATAATCCGATTTTAACGTAGAATTTAAAAGCGCATCGCGGATTATATCTTGCGCTTCATCAGGGTTTGCCAGTGCATCAAATAATTCCGATGTTCCCGGAACCTCTATCCCACCGACTATCTTTATCATATAGCTTCCCATTGGCGTGAACAACCACATATCGGGGTGTGCATCAAAATATTCTTTCTCTTTATAATTTATGAGCGAGCCGAACATTTCAGCATTTTTCATATTGTGACCGTAAATCAGCGTATTCTTTCCCGAAAAATCACCGCTTGTGCGATAATCGGCGAAGAGCGTACCGTAGTAGTTATATTTCCCGTTAAAGCCGCGACGCAGGTAATAATCGTTATCGTCACTCTGAACAATTGGGTAATTTATCGGAGTTCCTGCACTGTAAAGCCACGCAACAGTATCACTATTCTCAGAAGTGAGCGCATCAAAATCAACACTTATCGGCGGGATATTTTCCCTTGGCAGGGCTTCCACAGGCGTGACCACGCGCACGCGAAGATCGCGAGTCTCTTCTTTTCCTTTGTTATATTCAAGAAGCTCTTTTGAGGAAAATGCTATAATTACAAGACAACATGTTATCGCAAGTAAGCGTATAATCAAAATAATCGTTTTGCGCATTTACTCACCTCCGCCATCAGATACACCTGAATCCGTTCCGCTCGATGAGGACTCGCCGCCGGATGAAGATGAGCTACCGGATTCCGGATTGCTGTTTACAGACGAGCTGCCACCCGGTGCCGAGCTGTCACTTGACGACGAACTGCCACCCGGCGCCGAGCTGTCACTTGATGACGAACTGCTGTCCGATGCTGGACTGTTGCTTGACGACGAATTGCTATCCGGTGCTGAGCTGTCACTTGATGACGAACTGCCCATCTGACCGCTTTCCGGTGATGAAGAGCTTTCGTCCGAATCCGGAGAAGATGTTTCCTCCGATGAATCTCCGGTGTTCTCTTTTAAGGATTCTCCTGAACCCGATAATTCGTTTTCATCGTCTGACGATTCAGCTTTATCGGAAGAAGTTTCGTTTTCACCTGATGATGTTTCGTCTGAAGCACCAAATTCTCTTCCTGACTCTGTTTCTTCACTATCTGTTTCCGAAGACGAATCACTTGCTTCACCATCCTCCGCAGGCGTTTCGTCCGATGACGGCTGTGTAAATGAATGGAAAATACTTTCGTTGCAAAGTATAGCAGAGCCATAGTTGTCCGGTATTCCCCATTTAGGGATGAATTGAATTTCACATCCGGCTACCGCCTGAATTGATACGGTTATTTGGTCTGCAAATGTGTTTATGTAATATTTGTCAGTTTTTCCGTCAGGGCTTGTTATTATAATTTCACAATACCCTTCTGTGGCTGTACCGCGCGGAGAAATAGTGAACTCATACATTTCCCCCTCTTCCGGAGTTCGAATGCACTTGTAGGACGATGAAATTCTTTCCTGACTTATTGTCTCTACAACATCAATATCCCATACTGCTGCATGCATTGTAAAGTCTTTTGTCAGGTTGCTGTTAAAAAAAGCAAAAGCAGTTGAAACCATTACCGTAACGCTGGACAGTATTGTGATTACTGACAATATAATTCTTGATTTAAAAACATTTTCAGCTATTTTTCTATCATCTGAAATTTTTATATATTTTTCATATATTCTTTTCACCGGCTTACACCCCCTTGTAATTAATCCGGCAATCAAAAGACACAAAACATAAAACTTTGTGCCTTTTGATTGTCGCCCACTCCCCACAACGAGGAGTGGGAGGCAATAGACAGAATTGGTTATTTAACAGTTGCGTTCGCAGGGTTTGTTACGAGAGTTGAAAGATTATCAGCTGTAAGTGCAACGCCGTCTATGGTACAGTTTTCAAATGTAACGGCAGCACGAGGATCCACTGTGTATCCTGCCTCAAATTCACAACCTACAAAAGAGGTAGGAGCATAAGGGCGGCAGTAAGCATATCCGTTGCCTTTTCCAAAGTTACAGCCAACAAACTCAGCCTCACCAAGTGTTGCTGCATAGCTGGTCCAGCCATTGAATGTAGAATTCTTAGCAAAGAGATTCTGGTTTAAACCCTGGTCGCAGCTGATAGTATATGTAGTGCCATCAATAATAACATTTTCAAGAATTACAGGCTCGCTGTGAGTGCTGTTATGGTTAATAAATATACCACGGAAAGAACCGGTAACCGTAAGGTTTTTAATTGTGCCACCTGTTGTGTTGATACCGGAATCCCAAGTACCACCGGCTCCCTTAATGTCAAGGGTGTTGCCGTTGCCGTCAAGGGTCTGTCCGTTCTTGATGTTGATACCTGTGGTACCATAAGCGTTACTCATATTTGCAGGCTCGATTTTAATGTCTTCCATCAAAGCGATTGTTTCACCCTGTCCTGCTTTATCAATTGACTCAATCAACTTATCAGCCGTCTTTACATAAAACTTCGGCATTGTAGGATATGTAGCATCCTTATCATACTGGTCGTCATAGCTGTCTTTCTCATATGTCATCTGAGTTGCGACAAGTGTTACACCGAAGTCAATTGACAAGCCGCCCTCTACGTTATAATCATTGTCGTTGTCAGACGGTTCCCAGAATACACCAAGCTCATATGTAAAGGACTCACCCGGAAGGAGATAGCCTTCAAGAACAAAATCCTTCAACGGCTGTGCCTCACACCCCGGAACCATACTGTCCATTCCATTTGTTCTCAAGTTTTCCAACGATGTATCTTCCATTACTGCATCATCACCGGTTTTGACACCACGGGAAATTGCATAAACCGAAAGTACGTCTGCAAGACTCTTTCCCTCAGGTGTCTTTGTTGCGTTTGCAAACTTAAGCATCAACTGATACTTTAACGCAAGTGTGCCCTCGTTCTTGACCTCAAACTGACCAAAACCAGTAGCTCCGGGTTCCCAAAGGATTTCTTTTCCCTCTACATTTCTGAACAATTTCAGATCAGGCTGACTTTCAATATCCACAGAGTCATCCATGCCGTTGTTCCAGTACCAAAGCTCTACATCAAGATTACCGGATTTGATAATGTTGTTCATACTTGTCACGCTGTCTGTAAACCAAGCGAATGTGGTTCCGAGAAGCATTGCAAAGCAAAGAAGCAGTGATATGCTGCTTGTAAGCAAAGCTCCCCTTGTTGTTTTGCTATTCGTCATTTTGTTTTACCTCCTAATAATTTATTTTTGTCAGACGAATATATATAAACAGCTTTTTTACTGTCTATAACATTTTCGAAAATCATAAGGCATAAATACGGGATTTATGTCCTTTGATTGCCGCCTAACCTCCGTAGAGGTTAGGGACGGATTTGAAATTGTTTATTTGTTATTATAAATAACGGTTACGCCGTTGTGAGTTGCGGTACCATATGTGCAATAACGGTCACCTGTCGAACCACCGTAAAGTTGGTCAAATACGATCAGCTCATTATGCTTCTCACCATCATTATGGACATGGTTCTCATCCACCACTTCGTTGCCGTTAGCATCGGTTGGATGGCCGTATCTGGGGTTAGAGTATGCACCGGTGCTGGTACCTGCCTCAACGCGTACCCAAGGATAACGCATAGCATTAAACTCGCAATAATGGTAATTTGCCCAGTCTCCGTAGATAACGGTTACATTCTCACAGGTAAGATTGGGTGCAATCGCATTGCCAACATTATCACCGTCAGGATCGTCCTTTTGGCCGGAATCACCTATCAACATACCGCTTCTACGGTATGAATACCATTCATAAGCGGAAGTAACATCGTTGTAGGCATCAATTCTGCAGGCAACGGTACAGTCCTTTATCAGAATATCGGCACTGGTGCTAACACCACCGATAACGCCACCGTTTGCATTGTTAAACTCACCCCACTGAGCGCCGATAGTGGTGGAAGCGTCGATAACGCAGTTAATAAACTGCTCATCACCGCCTGCCCAGCCAACGATGCCGCCGGCATAGTACTGATAGTCAGCAACTTCGGTGTTCGTGACCTTGATATTTTCAAACGTTACGTTATCGCCTGCAACAGCGGCAATCGTACCGCAAAGAGCTGACTCGCCGGAAATACTTGCATTGTCCATAGCAAGATTCTTGATGGTTGCATTCTCCACGGCACCAAACAGACCAAGACCTAAATCTCCGTAATAATATCCATTGTTCAATGCCCAGGTATTCTGAGACATATTTTTAATGGTATGTCCCTGACCATCGAAAGTACCCTTAAAAACTTTATCTTGTCTGTAGGAACCAATGGGATCAAAGCATACAGATTCGCCATTAGCATCTTTGCAATCAAGATTTATATCGCTACTAAGCTTTATCGTCTTTCCTTCAAAGGTATTTCCGTCATCAACAAGTTCTGCAAGTCCTGCAAACTGTTCAGCTGTTGTGATAGTAAATTCTGTGTCAGTGTCATTGTACCAAGAAGTATCGGCTGTGCCATCCCATGCTTTAGCTTCTGTCTCCGGATATTCTGCATCCTTATCATACTGGTCGTCATAGCTGTCTTTCTCATATGTCATCTGAGTTGCGACAAGTGTTACACCGAAGTCAATTGACAAGCCGCCGGCAACATTATAATCGTTGTCGTTGTCAGACGGTTCCCAGAATACACCAAGCTCATATGTAAAGGACTCACCGGGAAGGAGATAGCCTTCAAGAACAAAATCTTTCAACGGCTGTGCCTCAAATCCCGGAACCATACT
>JAZSOS010000036.1:0-16222 GCA_045537045.1 Eubacteriales bacterium | reverse complement strand
CCTTTCGGTTTTGTCTGAGCAACTCAACCTTAACACAGGTCGCTTCTATTCGCTACCCTTTTTTATTTATTTGTCACACATCATTGTAACACCTACACACATTATAAAACATTGTTTGTGATTTTTCTTGCAAATGAGCTGTGTTTATGCTACAATATAGGGTGGAAATTAATTAGGAGGTCTTTTACATGTCAGGAAAAGTCATCCTCGGTGCTCAGTGGGGCGATGAGGGAAAGGGTAAATTTATTGATATTTTCGCATCGGAGGCAGACCTTGTTGTTCGTTCTCAGGGCGGCAATAACGCAGGCCACACGGTTATCGTCGGTGATAACGTGTACAAGCTCCATCTCATCCCGTCGGGCATTCTCTATCCGGGAACAATGAACGTTATCGGTTCGGGTGTTGTGCTTGACCCGAAGGTTATTCTTGCAGAGATGGACGAGCTCGCATCAAAGGGCGCGCCGCTTGATAACCTCTTTATTGACGAGCGCACACACGTTATCATGCCGTGGCATATAGAACAGGACGGCCTTGAAGAGGCTGCCCGCGGTGCAGGCAATATAGGAACAACCAAGAAGGGCATCGGCCCGTGCTATATGGACAAGGCTCAGCGCGTCGGTATCCGTATGCATGACTTCATCTCAAAAGATAAGTTCTTTGCAGCGGTAAAGCGCGTGGGCGAAATGAAAAACAAGCTGTTTGTAAGCTACTACGGCGGCAAGGCACTTGACCTTGATGCAATTGCAGAGGAATACTGGGGCTACGCCCAGCGTCTTGCACCGATGGTGCGCGATACAAGCGTTATGGTCTTTGATGCAGTCAAGGCAGGCAAGAAGGTTCTTTTCGAGGGTGCGCAGGGGACGCTTCTTGATATTGATATGGGAACATACCCGTATGTTACATCCTCTCATCCGGTTGCGGGCGGCGTTTGCGTAGGCGCAGGTATCGGTCCCACTCTCATTGATGAGGTTGTCGGCATATTCAAGGGTTACACTACTCGCGTCGGTCAGGGCCCGTTCCCGACAGAGCTTGATGATGAGGTTGGCGAATATATCCGTCAGGCAGGTGCAGAGTTTGGCGTAACAACAGGCCGCGCACGCAGAACAGGTTGGTTTGACGCAGTTATGGCACGCTATGCAGTACGCGTAAACGGCCTTACATCTATTGTAATCAACAAAATCGACCCGCTTCGCGGTCTTCCGAAGATTAAGCTTTGTACGGCTTATGAAATGGACGGCAAGATTGTAAACGACTTCCCGGCAGACCTTGATAATCTCGCAAAGTGCAAGCCAGTTTATGAAGAATTTGACGGCTTTGACGAAGACCTTTCAGGAATCAGAGACTATAATGATTTCCCGCAGAGCGTTAAGACATATATCAACGCTGTTGAAAAGGCTTGCGGATGCAAGGTTTCCATTGTTGGCGTAGGACCTGACCGCGAGCAGATAGTTTATAAGGATTAGGAGATGTTCTTGTGTCTAAAATAAATGTTGTCGGCCTTGGATATATCGGACTTCCGACTGCGCTTATGTTTGCCTCCCACGGCGTTGAGGTTGTGGGAACAGACTATAACGCTGAGCTTGTTGCAACGCTTAACGCAGGGAAAACCACCTTTGAAGAGGATGGACTTGACGAGCTGTTTGGCAACGCGCTTTCCTGTGGAATAAAGTTTACCACAGATTATATCGCAACGGACGTTTATATCGTTTCAGTGCCAACTCCGTATGACAAGGCAAGCAAGAAAATTGACCCGAAATACGTTATCAGCGCTGTTAAAAGCGTTATGGCGGTTTGCCCGAAGGGTGCAACTGTTGTTATTGAGTCAACTGTTTCTCCGGGAACCATCGACCGCTTTGTACGTCCGGTTATCGAAGAAAATGGTTTTATTATCGGAACTGATATCAACCTCGTTCACGCACCGGAGCGCATTATTCCTGGTAATATGGTGTACGAACTTGAGTACAATTCAAGAACAATCGGCGCAGACAGCAAGGAAATCGGTGAGAAGATAAAGGAGCTTTACGCATCCTTCTGCAAGGGTGAAATCGTGGTTACCGATATACGCACGGCAGAGATGTCAAAGGTTGTTGAGAACACCTTCCGTGATATCAACATCGCATTTGCCAACGAGCTTGCAAAAATATGCCGCAGTGACGGTATGGACGTTTACGAGATTATCCGCATTGCAAACAAGCATCCGCGTGTAAACATTCTCCAGCCCGGTCCGGGTGTCGGAGGTCACTGTATTTCCGTTGACCCGTGGTTCCTTGTCGGTGATTATCCCGGTCTTGCAAACATTATTCTTGCGGCACGTAAGATAAACGACTCTATGCCTGAGTTTGTGCTTGAGCGCATCCGTGAGATTATGGATGAGAACAACATTACTGATGTCTCTCGCGTTGGTCTTTACGGTCTTACCTATAAGGAAGATGTTGATGATGTGCGCGAAAGTCCGGCACTGCAGATGCTCGACAGTATGAAGAGGCATCTCGGCGGAAAGATTTGCGCGTACGATCCGTTTGTCAAGACCCGCCTTTGTGACGGTCAGGTATTTGACTTTGATGAGTTCTTAGCATCGGTGGATATCGTCGTTGTGCTTACATCGCACACGCATATAAAGGAAAATGCCGACCGCCTAAAGAATAAGATTGTATTTGATACAAGAAATATCATATCCGGCGAAAAGGTTTATAAGCTGTAAAAAAGATTATAGAAATATAAGCCCGTAAAAAAGTCCTTGACTTTTTTACGGGCGTTTTGTATTCTTTGTATCACATATCCTTCTCTGCTATTATGCTGTTAAGCTCAGCACCGAGGATGAGAATTATTCCGGCAAAGTACATCCACAGCATAAGAAGTATTACGGCACCCACGGAACCGTAGAAGAGAGATGAAGATACGATATTGTTTACATAGAACGAGAATCCGCCGGTGAGAAGAAGAAAGCCTGCGAGAGAAAAGAGAGTTCCGGGGATTGTTTCGGAAAACTTAATCTTTTTTGAAGGTATTATTTTATAGATTACCGACATCGTGAAAAACAGGATAACCGCCGTTGTTATCCAGCGCCATATGGAAAATAAATCAACAAAAGCAAAGGCGAGCGCGATGTTTGCGATAAGCTTTGATACAAAGTCATTTCCGAAGGCAACGAGCACAACACAGGCGAGAAATATAAGTGCGAAGAGGAAAATGAAAAGCATGGAAAAGAAAATCTGCGCGAAGAATCCGCGGCGCTGTGATATATCATAGGCACGGTTGAATGCCGATGCGAGACTGCGCACGGATTTTGAAGCAGAGAAAAGCGCAAGAAAAATACCGAATGAGAGAAGGCTTACGCCGCTTTGCGCGTTGATATATTCCAGATACTGTGCGATGAAAGCTACAATCTGCTCCGGGAAAAACGGCTCGAGAAACGAGATCGCGGCGTTTCCGGGGATATCAAAGGATGCTATAAGCGCGTTTACGAAGATAAGGAACGGGAACACAGACAGAATAAAAAAGTATGCAATCTGCCCTGCAGTATAGCTTATGTTATGTCTGCGAAATCGCGAATAAAGCTCTCGTATAATCTTCCACGGCTGCGAAAAACGCCTTTTCAGTTCGTTTAGCATATACGGCTCACCTCGCTTTTATTATACACCATATGCATTGGTTTGAAAAGCACATAATCCATATAATTGTAAAATGTTTTTGTATGCAAATACTTTATATTGTATTTTCCTATTAATTTTGTTATAATATATAACATAAACAATAAAGGGAAAAATGATATGAAAAATACTAAATGGATAACGGGGAAATATGACGAAGCCACGGTTGCGCTTCTTGAAGAAAGCCTTGGCGTTTCATCTCTTACGGCAAAGCTTCTTTCGGTGAGAGGTGTTACCACACCGGAATCGGCTGCCGCTTTTACTAAAAAGGATATTGAGGATTTATACGACCCCTTTCTTATGTGCGATATGCGAAAGGCGGTTGACAGGATAGGCTCGGCAATTGCCGGAAATGAGAAAATCGCCGTTTACGGGGATTATGATGCGGACGGCGTTACGTCTACATACATACTTGTGCATTTCCTCCGCTCGCTCGGTGCTGATGTGACCTACCACATTCCGGACAGGTTTGAGGAGGGCTACGGCGTATCGCGCGGCGCGCTTGAAAGTCTCGCACAAGCGGGGGTTACCCTCGTTATAACGGTTGATACCGGAATAACCGCAATTGAAGAGTCTGCATATGCAGCCGAGCTTGGGATTGACCTTGTTATAACCGACCACCACAAGTGTGCAGAAACACTTCCGACGGCGTGTGCGGTTGTAAACCCGAACCGTGAGGACTGCACATATCCGTTCAAAGCTCTTGCTGGAGTCGGCGTTGCGTTCAAACTCATCTCGGCGATGAGCGGCGGCGTGCTGGAAATCATCGAAAAATACCTTCCGTATGTATGCATAGGTACAGTTGCAGACGTTATGCCGATTATAGATGAAAACAGGATTATTGTTTCAAATGGGCTTAAGCTCATTGACGAGCGGCGCGAAGCGGGAATTTCCGCGCTTTTGGAGGAAGCGGGTACGAAAAAGAACGAGCCGCTTACAGCAGGTGCGATAGGCTTTCTTGTGGGACCGAGAATGAATGCTGCCGGACGTATGGGAAGAGCGGAGCTTGCGTTGGAGCTGCTGTTTGCCGAAGGTGAAACAGCAGCAGTATTGGCGGCACAGCTCGGAGAAAAAAACCGTGAAAGGCAGAAATGCGAAAGCGATATCGTAAAAGAAGCTCTTGCTGTTATGGAAAAAAATCCGGAATATAATGCCGGAAGCGCTATTGTGCTGTCAGGCGAGGGATGGCATCACGGAGTGCTGGGAATTGTGGCTTCAAGAATTTGCAATATGTTCGGAAAACCTACGATTCTCATTTCCGAAGAGGACGGGGAATGCCGTGGTTCGGGGCGTAGCGTGGAGGGTGTAAGCCTTCACTCGGCGCTTGGAAGGTGTTCACATCTGCTTGAAAAGTTCGGAGGTCATGACCTTGCCGCCGGAGTAGTTGTCAAGCGCGAAAATATAGGAGAATTTCGCCGGCTGTTAAACGAAGAACTGTATGAGGATATGCGCGAATATGTGCCGGTGCTGAATATTGATTTTGTAGTAAATGCAAAGGAACTTACGCTTTCTCAGCTTCACGGGCTTCGTGTTATGGAACCGTACGGTAAGGATAACGAAGCACCGAAGCTTCGCCTTAACAGATGCAGGATAGTCCGCATTGTGCCAATCGGAAACAACCGCCATACAAAGCTTACGGTTGAGTGCGCAGGAAAGTTTCAGTGTGTGTTTTTTGGACACCGTGCAGAGGATTTGCCGGTCTCCGAAGGTGATATGGCAGATATAGTGTTCACGCCGGAGATAAATAATTTTCTTGGCGAAAGCGTTCAGCTTCATGTAAAGGATTTAAGACCGATTGATGCGGATATTTCGGAGTTTGAAGTTGCGTTTGAATGTTTGAGGGAAGCGGAAGCGGGCAGAAAGAAAGCTGATGGCGAGGTAAGCTATGAAGAGCTTGGTAAGATCTGGCGTATGATAACGCGTGCCGATTTTGTTACCGATGCACCTCTTCTCGCGGTAAAGCGTCACGTTTTTGCCGTTACGCGAGCCATAACGCTTCCGAAGCTTCTTATTGCAATGCAGATATTCTCTGAAGTAAACCTTATGAGCTATGAAATCAGCAATTACAAGGTACGCATAAAAATAGCGGAGCATAATAATAAAGTAGACCTTAACGATTCTAAGACATATAAATTATTTAAAAGTTGTGGGAGTAGATGATATCTTATGATGCCCGAAGGAAAATATCACGAACTGATAAGTAAAATAAAAGGATATATGCCCCACGCGGATGAGCATAGGATTCACGATGCATATGACCTTGCCACCGCGGCACATGAGGGACAGAAAAGACGTGACGGCAGTGACTATGTCACTCATCCGATTGCTGTTGCGGAGATTGTTGCGGATATGGAGCTTGATACCGATTCCGTTGTATCGGCACTACTTCATGATTGCATTGAGGATACCGATTGCGGATATGACAAAATCAAATCCAGATTCGGTAAAGAGGTTGCGGATATCGTAGAGGGTGTATCAAAGCTTACCCGTATGCCGTATACCAGCAAGGAAGAAGCCCAGATAGAGAATCTTCGCAAGATGTTTCTTTATATGGGTAAGGATATCCGCGTTATTCTTATAAAAATTGCAGACAGACTTCACAATATGCGCACCATAGAGTTCCACAAACCGGATAAACAGCGCGAAAAGGCATTGGAGACGATGGAGGTATACGCGCCTCTTGCACACCGCCTCGGTATGCAGAAGGTGAAGTGGGAGCTTGAAGACCGCTCTCTGCGTTGCCTTGACCCCGTGGGATACGGCGAGATTACGGAAGAGCTTGAAAAGAGAAGCGAGGAACGCGACGAGTTTTTAAGCCATATTAAAGAGAGCCTTGTTTCAAGGCTTGAGGAGGCGGGCATATCCGCTACCCTGCAGAGCAGAGTAAAGCACATTTACAGCATTTACAGAAAAATGTACACCCAGCACAAAACCATTGATGAGGTCTATGACCTTTACGCTATGAGAGTAATTGTAGAGACTGTTGCCGATTGCTACAACGTGCTTGGGTTCATTCACGATATGTACCACCCCGTTCCCGGGCGATTTAAAGATTATATAAGTACGCCGAAGCCGAATATGTACCAGTCTCTCCATACAACGGTTATCGGCCGTGAGGGTATTCCGTTTGAGGTGCAGATACGTACGCATGATATGCACCAGACTGCCGAGTACGGTATCGCGGCGCACTGGAAATACAAATCCGGTGTCAGCAAGACGAATCTTGAGGAAAAGCTTGCGTGGGTGCGTCAGCTTCTTGAAAATCAGGAGGTTGAGGATGAGGACTTTGTATCGTCTCTCAAGACCGATATGTTCAGCGATGAGGTATATGTTTTTACGCCGAACGGCGACGTTATAAGCCTTCCGGCAGGTTCAACGCCGATAGATTTTGCATATTCCATTCATTCCGCTGTCGGAAACAGGATGGTCGGCGCAAAGGTCAATAACCGTATGGTTCAGCTTGATTATAAGCTTCAGAACGGCGAGATTGTAGAGGTTCTTACATCAAATGCGGGCAAGGGACCCAGCCGTGACTGGATTAAAATTGTAAAAACAGGTGAAGCCCGCAACAAAATAAAACAGTGGTTTAAAAAAGAATGCCGTGAAGAAAACATTCTCCGTGGCCGTACAGAGCTTGAGAGGGAGTTACGCCGTGAAGAAATCAATTTTACAGACGAAGCGGTTGCTGCCGCGATTGCAACCGTGTCGGGCAGAATGTCGTTTTCAAAGGTGGATGAGCTTTTTGCGAGCATCGGTTACGGCGGAACGAAAATTTCACGCGTTGTAAACCGCGTGAAGACGGAACTCGTGAGAAATGCGCCGCCTCCGGAGAATGCGGATGAAGCGGTAAGAGAGAAGATTGCGGCCGCTCCTAAGCCCAAAACATCAAATTCAGGCGTTATTGTGCCCGGAGTTGAAAACTGCCTTGTAAAGTTTGCACGTTGCTGCACTCCTATTCCGGGTGACAATATTATCGGCTTTATAACGCGCGGATATGGCGTTTCCGTTCATCGCTCCGACTGTCAGAACGTTGTGAATGCAATGAAGGACGCAAATGACTTAACGCGTTGGATTGCGGTTTCGTGGGCAGATGATATCAAGGATAAGTTCCAGACCTCTCTCCAGATATCTGCAAAGGACCGCAACGGTCTTGTTATGGACATTGCGGCGGTTTTAAACAACATAAAAATTCCTGTACATCAGCTTGATGCGCGCCGCCTCGGTGACGGATATGCAGTGATTAATATAGTTATGAACACTAACGGCAAGGAACAGCTTGAATTTGTGATGAACAAGCTTCACAGCGTTACCGGCGTTATAGACGTAAAGCGCTCGCTCAGTTAAGGCAGGAAAGTTAAGTTTAAGGCTTGAGGGGTTCAACTCCCCTCGGCTTAAGGAGGAAAGCAAAGTGAGAGCAGTAATTACGCGAGTAAAATCCGCGGAGGTAAAGATAGACGGAAGAACTCATTCAAAAATAGGAAACGGGCTTTTGATTCTTCTCGGCGTATCCACCACTGACTCTACGGCGGATGCAGAGTACCTTGCAAAAAAGATATCTCAGATGCGTATATTTGAAGATTCTGAGGAAAAGCTTAATCTTTCATGCTCGCAGGTCGGCGGTTCTATGATGGTTGTGTCAAACTTCACGCTGTATGCAAACACGCAGAAGGGAAACCGCCCGAGCTTTGTCGATGCGGCGCGTCCGGAGCTTGCGCGTCCTCTTTATGAGTATTTTGTCGCTCTGCTGCGAGACTCCGGATACAAGACGGAAACAGGCGTGTTCGGTGCGTATATGGAGCTTGAATCCGTAAACGACGGGCCGGTTACCATTGTGATGGATACAGAGGATGTATTCGGAAAGGTTGAGAATAAATGAACATAAAAACAATTCCCGTCGGATTCCTTGGCACAAACTGTTATCTTGTACACGATGGGTGCGAGGCGGTTGTTATTGACCCCGGCGCGGATGCTGAAAGAATCCTTGCGATGGCGGAAGCGGACGGAGTTAAAATAAAGTATATTTTTCTTACCCACGCGCATTTTGACCACGTGCTTGCCGTTTCCGATATACAGAAAAAAACAGGTGCCGTGCTTGTTGCCAATACGGCTGAAAAGAAAAGAATGTGCGACGAATATCTTTGCGGGTGCGGAGCTTTAGGCAGACAGAAGTTCATCCCGCTTTACGCAGATGTAGAAATAGATGAGCGCGGCACTCTTGATATCGGAAAAATGCGTTTTGAATTTATCAGAACTCCGGGACACACCGAAGGCAGTATGTGCATAGTATGTGATAATGTTATGTTTTCCGGTGACACGTTATTTGCCGGCACCTGCGGAAGATGCGATCTTCCGGGCGGAGACTATGAGGAGATTCTTCGCTCCCTGAAAATGCTTTACGAGCTTCCGGGGGATATGCGCGTGCTTCCCGGACATGAAAGAGAAACAACGCTCTCACAAGAGCGTGTATACAATCCCTATATGGCAGAGGCGATGAGACGTTGAAGGTATATTTAGACGGGCATGATTTTGAGTTTGCCGTACAACAGATATATATGTGTATGTTCCCGAATTCCCATGCGGAATTTACGGATGTGTACCCGGTTGACGGTGATTTTATAAAATCCTCGCTGTCGCTTTGTGAAAATACGGCATTTTCCGAAACGCTGATACGCGTTAACGGAAGAGATTCTGTCGGAAAAGCAGAGTTTCCCGTTGCGGGGACAACAGATGAAGAAGAGATAAAGCGCATAAAAAAGCGCGCTATAAAGACCTCGTTTTACAGGGCAAGCCTTGCTTTTCTTCCTAAAGCACCTGTGTGGGGAGCGCTTACGGGCGTGCGCCCGTCAAAGGTTGCTGCAAAGTATATAAAGCTCGGAAAGTCTGTTCCGGAAACTGCATGTCTTATGCAGGAGGATTACTTTGTTTCACCTGACCGTGCGCTTCTTGCGGCAAAGTGTGCCGCACGCGCGGAAAAGATGGCAGAAAATACAGACCGACGTGATATGTCGCTATATGCAGGAATACCGTTTTGTGCATCGCGGTGCAGATATTGCTCTTTTGTGAGCCACTCGATAGAAAAGGCAAAGCATTTGGTATCGCCATACCTCAGCATGCTGAAAAATGAGCTTCAGGGCGTGGCTGCCGCTTGCAAAAGTGCGGGGTTATGTCTTCGTTCAATATATATAGGCGGAGGGACGCCGACCGCGCTTTCAAATGAGGAGCTTTCCTTTGTTCTTGAATGTGTATCCAAAAACTTTGACATAAAAAACATTGATGAATATACCGTTGAAGGCGGACGACCGGATACGCTGAGTATTGAAAAAATACGGACGATTGCGGTATCCGGTGCAACGCGCATAAGCGTGAATCCCCAGACGATGAATGATGATATTCTCAGGCAGATGGACAGACGGCACACAGCTGCCGATGTTGTGCGCGCGATTTCTGATGTAAGGCGCGTGGGAGGACTTGCGATAAACACAGACCTCATTGCAGGGCTTCCGAATGACAGCTTTCAAAGCTTTAAAAATTCCGTTGACTCACTTATCTGCTTGCGCCCGGAGAACATAACCGTCCACACTCTTGCTGTAAAAAAAGGCTCGGACTTACACCGCGAAAATTACATTCTGCCCGATGGTAGCGAGACAGCACATATGGTTGAGTATGCAATGCAGGCACTTGGCAGTGCAGGGTATAACCCGTATTATTTGTACCGGCAGAAGTATATGTCGGGAAATCTTGAAAACGTCGGGTATTCTTTGCCGGGATATGAGAGCGATTACAACAATTATATAATGGATGAGCTTCATACAATTATTTCTGCGGGTGCGGGTGGGGTGACAAAGCTTATCGACCGTGAAAATGCAAGGGTGGAGAGAATATTCAACCCCAAATATCCATATGAATACAATAACGCAGATGAAAAGATTGCGGCAACACGGCAAAAAATACTCGAATTCTTTTAATGGCAGGAGGTGCGTGAAGGTGGCGCTTGATGTAAGAGAAATAAATGCGAGAATAAAAAGTGACCCCGCGGCTTTTGTTTCGGAATGTGAGGAAAGCTACGGCAAGAACGTAAAAGCGGCGGCAAAAAAAATTGCCGGTAAGGTTTCGGATAACTGCGTCGTTCTTCTTTCCGGTCCGTCCGGCTCGGGGAAGACCACTACCGCAATGAAGCTTGAGCGCGAGCTTGAAACGCTTGGTATAGGAACTGCACTGATTTCTCTCGACGATTATTTCAGAACGGTGAATCCCGAGACGGCACCACGCGATGAAAAAGGAGATATTGATTATGAATCCCCGCTGTGCCTTGATCTTCCGCTTCTGAATGACCACATCAGGAATATAATAGCGGGGCACGAGATCCTTGTTCCAAAGTTTGATTTTGCAAATCAGTGCCGCGCGGAAGTGGCGGTGCCGCTTAGTCTTAAAAAGAGCGAGGTTGTAATATTCGAAGGGATTCACGCTCTCAACGATGCTATAACCGGTGCGGCGGGTGAGCACGGGCTGAAGCTTTATATCTCTGCAAGAAGCAACTTTATGAAGGACGGCAGTGTTTTCTATAAAGGGACATGGACGCGCCTTACGCGCAGAATTGTCCGCGATGACCTTTTCCGTGGCGCAAACTCTGATTTCACGCTTTCCATATGGGACGGGATACGCCGCGGCGAAAAAATGTATATATCTCCGTTTAAGGACAGGGCAGATGTTATCATCAATTCCACGCACGACTATGAAATAACGGTGCTGAAAAAACATCTGCAAAAAGCGGTTAAATCTGTACCTGCAGGAATTGCGAGATACGATGAGGTAATGCGTATGCTCGATAATATAAACGGATTTAGTGATCTTGACGATAAGTTTGTGCCGAGGGATTCACTTTTGCGCGAATTTATCGGCGGAGGAAGCTTTGAGTATTGATTTTAAAAGTAAACAGTAGTATACTGAAGGTGTAAAAATAAATCTTGGGGAGGTTATCTTATGAACGAGAAAATTAAAGCTATATGGGATAAAATATGCGCGGGCGCATCACGCGCCGGCGAGTTTGCAACGAAAACCGCCGAGAACGCAGGTGAAAAGGCAAAGGACGTTGTTAATGCGTCAAAAATAAATCTTAAAATTTTTGACCTCACGACTGATATCGACATCCTTTACAAAGAAGTAGGCAAACTCATATACGCGGCGCATACTAACGAGGAGTCCTCAACGGAAGAGCTTGAGGCACGCCTTCTTGCCATTGATGAAAAAATGCGAGAGATAGAGGATCTGAAGGCTTGCCTTGAAAATCGCAAGAACGAAAAAGAGTGTGAAGCTTGCGGTAAAAAGAATGACGCTGACAGCGTTTATTGCTCTAACTGCGGAACAAAATTGGATTGAGATCACGTGGCGGTGTGCGTAAGCACACCGCCCTGTGGACGACAGAGGAAAATATTATGGATATTCTTTTTAAAAACGCGACGGTAATTACGATGGATAATTCTTGCCCTGTTCTTGAAAATGCATTTGTCGGGATAAAGGGCAGAAAAATAGAATATGTGGGAGCGGCAAAGCCTGAAGGCGTTGCAAAGCGCGAGATTGATGCGCGCGGAAAGGTGCTTATGCCGGGGCTTATAAATACGCACACTCACGTTCCTATGACACTGTTTCGCGGACTTTCTGATGACTGTGAGCTTGACGTGTGGCTGCGTAAGCATATCTGGCCTGCAGAGGACAAGCTTACAGCGGATTCTGTGCGCGCGGGCACAGAGCTTGCAGTTGCTGAGATGCTGGCTTCGGGAACAACCTCTTTTTCCGACAGCTATTTCTTGGTTGATGCCATTGCAGATGTTGCGCTTTCGTCAGGAATCAAGGCTAATCTCTCGCGCTCGATCGTAGGTGACGGAGAAAACTTTGATGCTATGCCGTCAGTGTTGGAGGCACGAGAGCTTTTTTCGCGCATCCATATGGCAGATAGTGGAAGACTTCGTGCAGATGCATCAATTCATGCGGAATATACTTCGGAAACAAAGTGCAGACAAAAGGTGGCGGAAATTGCACGGGAGAAGGGGCAGATTCTGCAGATTCATACCTCCGAAAGTAGGTCCGAGCATGAAAGTTGTATCGCGAAATACGGAAGAACCCCGACGGAGCAATTTTTGGCAGAGGGACTTTTTGAAGGCACACAGCCGCTTCTTGCACATTGCTGTTATATAACGGAGAACGATATGGACATAATAAAAAGTGCAAAAGGAAGCGTGGCACATTGCCCCGTCAGCAACTTAAAGCTTGCCTCCGGAGTTGCCCCGATCACTGCGATGCTTAATAAGGGTGTGAACGTAGGTCTTGCAACAGACGGCGTTGCAAGCAATAACAACACTGATATGTTTGAGGAACTAAAGCTTTCTGCTATCTTGCACAAGGGTATACTGAAAAATCCCACAGCAGTGGATGCATATACCGCATTGAAGATGGCGACCTTAAACGGTGCTCTTGCACAAGGAAGAGATGACTGCGGAATGATAAAGGAAGGCTATGAGGCCGACGTTATTATGCTTGATTTTGATCGACCGCATCTTATTCCATGCCACAACGTGGTATCAAATACCGTATATGCCGCGCGCGGAGGCGACGTCGTAATGACGGTGGTTGCAGGAAAGGTTCTTTACGAGAACGGAGTGTTTACAACGATAGACATAGAGCGTGCAAAGGCTGTCATAAAGGCATAAAAACCGAGGAATACACATAAATTCACATATAAGACAAAAAGGTGTGGATTTATGTGAACAATGAAAAAAGGCAAAGCTTTGTAAAAGGCGCTGCCATTCTCGCCAGTGCGGGAATAGCGGTGAAAATAATCGGAGCATTTTATAAAATCCCGCTCGGGATAATTCTCGGGCCTTGCGGAATGGCAAATTTCTCGCTTGCGTATAACATTTACGCGCTTTTGTTTGTGCTGTCAACAGCCGGAGTGCCTGCCGCAGTATCAAAAATGGTTTCGCAGGCCCAGGCAAAAGGAAAAAGTGATGAGGCGCGTAGAATATACAGAATAGCTTTTTTTACGTTTGCATGGGCGGGAAGTATCGGTTCAGCGTTTCTGTTCTTTTGCGCGGATAAGCTTGCTGTTTTAATGGGTAGCGAGGATGCCACGCTGTCCGTGCGGACAATAGCACCGGCTGTGTTTTTTGTATCGGTGTCTGCGGTAAGCCGCGGGTATTTTCAGGGAAAGACGAATATGTATCCGACGGCAATTTCAGAGATAATTGAAGCCGCGGGAAAGCTTGTTTTCGGTATAGGGCTTGCATGGATAATAAAGCGCTCAGGCATGGATGAATCGTTTGTTTCGGCAGGCGCTGTGGCGGGCGTCAGCGTTGGTGCTTTTTTGTCGGCAGTGTATTTTGTTTTTCAGAGGGATAACCGGAAGCTTTCTCCTCATGTCGGGAAACCCAGGAGTAAGCGTAGTATTCTGCGCGAGCTTGTTTCTCTTGCAATTCCGATTACCGCAGGTGCCGCGGTGATAAGCCTTACAAATGTTATCGACAGTGCGCTTGTTATGAATCTGCTTGCGAAAAACGGCTTTGACGGAGAACGTGCCAAATGGCTTTACGGTGCATATAATTATGCCGCGACATTGTTCAATCTCCCGTCGGCACTTATAACAACTCTTGCGGTGTCTCTCGTTCCGGCGATAGCTTCGGCGCATGCAGGGAAAAATTATATTCTTGCGGATAAGACGGCAAATTCTGCTTTGAGCATCGCGATGATGGTAGCTCTTCCTGCAGCATGCGGGCTTGCGGCGCTGTCTTACGGCACGGTTGATCTTCTATACGGTACAGGAATAGACACGGAATGCATTTCCGTATCAGCACGTCTGCTTACGCAGCTTACATATGCAATTCCGCTTCTTGCACTCGTCACTGTAACAAACGCAATTCATCAGGCACTGGGGCATCCAAATGTGCCGGTTGTGTCCATGGTAGCGGGTGCTGCGGTAAAGGTAGTTTCAAATCTGCTTCTTGTCGGACGTGCGGATATAAACATATACGGAGCTGCAACAAGTACGGTTTTTTGTTATGCTGCAATCGCGGTTTTGAATATCGTTGCGTTAAAAAAATACCCGTTTGTTGAGATTTGCATATCTAAGATTTTCATAAAACCGGCGATTTGCGGAGCTGCTGTATTTATAAGTGCAAGTCGGTTTTATAGCTGCTTATCTTCTCGAATTGATGGCAGAATTTCTACAATTTTGTCTGTTTTTGCTGGAATTGCGGTGTGTATATTCTGTGCTTTCTGTGTCGGAATGGTCGGTAAAGATGAGAAAAAACTCATTTTCGGGGAGAAAAAGATATCTAAATTTTTAAATAATGATTGAAAAATTTAGGTATTTCAAAAAAATACTTGCAGGAGAGCGATAAATATGATAAATTTTTTAAGGAAAGAAAAATACGGCTTTGAGGATCTGGTGGAAATCACAAGGATTCTCCGCTCGGATGATGGGTGTCCGTGGGATCGTGAACAGGACCACAAAAGCATCCGTATGAATTTCGTCGAGGAAACTTATGAGGCATGCGAGGCTATCGACAATGACGATCCCGTTCTGCTTTTGGAGGAACTCGGCGATGTTCTCGCGCAAGTCGTTTTTCATGCAGAGCTTGAGACTGAGGCAGGTCGGTTTGACATTTCGGATGTTGCCGACGGTGTCTGCAAAAAGTTTATTGAGCGTCATCCGCACGTGTTCGGAGACATACAGGCCGATACTGCGGCAGAGGTGCTTAAAAACTGGGATGACATAAAGCGCCGCGAGAAAAAACAGAAAACTCATTTCTCTGCGATGGATTCCGTTGCCAGAAGCCTTCCGTCACTTATGCGTGCCGAAAAGCTTCAAAGCAAAGCAAAAAAAGCAGGACTTCCGCAGAGAAGCATTTCCGAGCTTTCGGAAAAAATTTCGGAAGAGCTTGCGCGCGGTGAAGAAATGGATATCGGAAATGTACTTATGGATGTTGTCCGCATATCACGCGTTCTCGGTATCAATCCCGAAGAGGCACTTGACCGTCGCAACGAACAGTTTCTTTCAGCGTTTAAAGTGCTTGAGGCAGAGGACGGTGATCTTGCACGTCTTCTTGCAGAAAATGAGGACAAGCTTTAGTTTTAATGTACGACTAAACGGTGGGGATGACAGTTCACGCCTTTTAGATATAAATTAAGATAGGAGGCAAAACAGATGAACAAGACAGAATTGGTAAATGCAGTTGCTGAGAAGGCAGGTCTTTCCAAGAAGGACGCAGAGAAGGTTATCAACGCTACAGTTGATTCCATCACAGCAGCACTCGTAGCTGGCGATAAGGTCCAGCTCGTAGGTTTCGGTGCATTTGAGGTCAAGACTCGTGCAGCTCGTCAGGGCCGCAATCCGCGCACAAAAGAAACCATTACCATTCCGGCTTCCAAGAGCCCGGTATTCAAGGCTGGCAAGGCTCTTAAGGACGCTGTTTCGAAGTAAGAAACACTTCGGCGACTTTATCGGGGCAGGACAGCTCCTGCCCCGGTTTGGCAACCGCTAAACTTGATTACAGGCGAAATGAAGGTTGTAAAAATTACGG
>JAZSOS010000051.1:0-23745 GCA_045537045.1 Eubacteriales bacterium | reverse complement strand
GTTCGACGATTTCAAAAAACAGTTAGCTGTTCGTCAGCGTCAATACAATAATTTCCCCATGCGCCCTCTTAATTGGCACTCTCCCAAACACGTCTTATTTGCTTTCCCTTATGTGTAACACATCATTGACAAACCTACAATACACAGATTATTCACGGATTTTACATAATTTCCGGGTTAAAAAAGATATCAGATGGCGGTATGCAAAATAACCGTCATCTGATATCGGTAATATTATTTATATTATAAGCCAATGCGGTCGCACAGACGTGTCTTGTCAAGCGCGGTGGCAAGAACCGCAAAGCCTGCAGCCGAGAAAACACCCTGAAGAAGATTCCACACCATTCCGATAAGCGGGCTTACAAAGCTTTGATACATAATAACTTCGGCAACGTAATATCCGCCGACGAGAATGGCAATTGCGGGAATTATTGAGATAAAATTGCGCTTTGAAAGAAGCTTTTCACGCTTTTTGCCGACAAACACAAGTGCCATAAGTGCCTTTATCACGGCTGTCGGGAGTATATATGCCACAAAGCCGGACATAAGATCGGCAAGCGCACCTCCGCAGGCAGAGGCAAGCATTGCATACGGAGTAGGGAGAATTGCCGCGGCGAGGAAAATAAACGAATCGCCGATATGTACATAACCCATGCCGCCGAAAACGGGAATTGCGGTAAAACGCGTGCAAAGTGCAATTATTGCGGCAAGCAGTGCCGAGAGAACAACGAGCTTTGTTTTAGTGTTTTTCATAAAAAAATTCGCATCCTTTATTGAATTATTTCCAAAGATAGGATATAATATTTTTGGTTATATTAAAATAGTCAGAATTGGAGAAAATTATAATACCAGATGAAATATTTTATTGAACGAAATGCAGGAAAGCCTGCGTATCTGCAACTGTATGAGCAGATAAGAAAAGACATAACAGACGGCATCTATACATTCGAGGAAAGACTTCCTTCAAAGCGCACCGTAGCAGAGGAGCTGGGAATAAGCACTGTGACGGTTGAGCATTCCTATGCCCTTTTGTGTGATGAGGGATATGCAGAGGCTCGGCAGAGAAGCGGATATTTTGTGTCTTTCAGTAAAGACGAAAGCTTTGCTTCGTTTCCTGAAAGAGAAAAGCAGGTAAAAGAATATGCGTTTTTTCCGGAAAATTCACCGGCGGATGTTTTTCCTTTTTCTGTTCTTTCAAAGGTTATGCGTAGGGTGATTTCCGATTACGGAGAAAGGATTCTTGAGCGCTCGCCAGGAAACGGATGTCCGGAGCTACGAGGTGCAATTTCACATTATCTCGCGCGTAGCCGCGGTATTTATGTAACTCCGGAGCAGATAGTTATAGGCTCTGGCGCGGAATATCTGTATGGCTTAATTGTAGAGCTTTTGGGACGTGAAAAAATATATGCGATAGAATCTCCGTCCTATGAAAAAATCGAGCAGGTATATAGTGCTTCCGGTGTAAAGTATGAAAGCCTTCCTCTTGGGAATGACGGTATAGAAAGCGCACAGTTGCGTAGCAGCTCAGCACAGGTTTTGCACATAACCCCATATCGCAGTTTTCCGAGCGGAGTTTCGGCATCTGCCTCGAAGCGGCACAAGTATATCCGCTGGACGGAAAAAGGGGAGAGGTATATTGTTGAAGATGATTTTGAATCAGAATTTTCAGTATCCGCAAAGGCGGAGGAAACCGTTTTTTCTCTTTCCCGGAATGGTAATGTGATATATATAAACACTTTTTCAAAAACCGTGTCACCGTCGTTGCGTGTCGGATATATGGTACTGCCCGAAAAGCTTGTTCCGGTGTTCAATGAAAAGCTGGGTTTTTATTCCTGTACTGTGCCAAGCTTTGAACAGTATGTTCTTACCGAGCTTATAGACAACGGGGATTTTGAACGTCATATAAACCGCGTCCGACGAAAAAAGCGTAAAGAACAAGCAGGGACAGTATAAAACCTCCCATCCGTGGGAAAATAAGCCACATAAATACATCGGAGGATAAAATAATGCGAAAAGGGTTTTCTGCCGAAGAACTTAAGAATATGCAGTTTAGCGGAGTTCTCGAGCGGGATATTGCGCTTATGCGTGAAATTCTCGGCGATGATGAAACGGTTATCTTCCGTCCCTTCAGAAACAGATATGACGAGAAAGTGCGCGGTTGTGTGATTTTTACCGAGGTGCTTGTGAATAACATTGTTATCGACCAGAACGTTGTCCGCCCGCTTCTTAAATTCAATCCGGACGGAATTGCTTTAGGCGAGACGCTTGCGGAAACTCTTGCGGCAACGGTAATAAGTACGGATGATGTCAGCGTAAAGGACACCCCTTTTGATGCGGTAACCTCAGTGCTTATCGGTGATACGGTTGTGCTTGTGGACACCTGCCCTCGCGCGATAGCGGCAAACTCAAAGAGATACGCAATCCGCGGTATAAGCATCCCTGAAACGGAGAACGCCGTGAACGGACCGAAGGAAGGCTTTTCCGAGCTTATTGTTACGAACATCGGACTTATACGGCGTAAGGTGAAAAATCCAAATCTCAAATTCAGATTTATAGAGGTGGGAAAGGTAAGTCGCACGAGAACCTGCCTCGTTTATATTGAGGGCTTGTGCGAAGAAAAGCTTATAAGGGAAATGGAGCGCCGGCTTTCATCGTTTGAAATTGATTCCGTCCTTGATGTGAACTACATTTCCGAGCTTGTTACGGATAGCCCTTCCTCGCTTGTTGATACCACCGGAAAGACCGAACGGCCGGACGTTGTTGCGGCAAAGCTGTTTGAAGGACGGGCGGCACTGCTTGTTGACGGAACACCGTATGCAATTACATTTCCGTATTTGTTTCTTGAGAATTTTCAGGCGAACGAGGATTATTACGAAAACCACATCTTCGCAAGCTTCACCCGTATTTTGCGTTTCGTTTCGTTTTTTGCGGCGGTGAGCCTGCCGGCACTTTATATTGCGCTCATATCATACCATAAAGAGATGATACCGCGAAATCTTCTTATAAGCATTGCAAAAAGCCGGGCGCAGGTTCCGTTTCCTGCGGCGGTGGAAATGTTTTTGCTTCTGCTTTTGTTTGATCTCTTGCGCGAGGCGGGGGTGCGCCTGCCGAAGGCAATCGGCGTTACGGTAAGCACTGTCGGTGCTATTGTCCTTGGTCAGAGTATAGTTACCGCGAACATTGTATCTGCCGAGATGATTATAATCGTTGCAATGTGCGGAATAGCATCGTTTCTGACACCTAAGCTTGACGGCGCAATAGCGATTCTCAGGCTTGTTTTTCTGCTTTCCTCGGCACTGCTCGGTATATACGGATATGCAGTGTGCGTGATAGGCTTTGCTGCGTATATATCCTCGCTTAAGTCTTTCGATGTGGACTTTACTTCATATATAATTCCCCACACGCGCTTTGGTGCAAAGGATGGGTATGTCCGCGTTCTGCGCGAGAGGATGGTTCACCGCCCGTATGCCATATCGCGCCTTAATAAAATTCGCTTCCGGAGGAAGTTCTGATGCGGTTTATAAGACTTTTTAGCGCGGCGTGCCTTCTGCTCACGCTCGGCGGTTGCTTTGACTATAACGAACTTAATATGCAGGAGATTGTAAACGGTGTCGGGATAGATGCGGCAGAAGACGGAGTCCGCGTAAATGTGGTATGTGCACCCACCGGAGGAATTGACGATAAGGAGGGCGCAAAATATACGGCAGAGGGCGGAAGCTTTTTTGAGGCAGTAAGAGAGCTTGGAAGCCGCGCGGATAAAAAACTTTACTGGGGACACACAAGCTGTATTCTAATCGGAGAGGATGCAGCGCACTATACCGATGAGGTTTTAGATACGGTTTTGCGCGTTCAGGATGTTTATCTTGACATTGCGCCCGTGATTGTACGCGGGAACAGTACAGAAGAGCTTATCGACACCGCATCTCCGGGCGGGAGTGACGTTTTTGAAAGTATTTCGGATATGTTTGCCAATGAGGAAAATTCAAGGCGATTTTTTGCAAAGCGCGTGTGGCAGATTTTCAGAGAACGCGAGGAAGATGGTGAGTACATTCTCCCGACAGCGAGCATAGAGAATGAAAAAATGCTTCTGTCGGGCGGTGCAGTGATGAAAAACGGAGAAATTGCAGGATTTCTTGACGGGGAGCAAATGCTTGCGCTGTCGCTGATGACAAAGGAAGGAGCGGGGGGATATTTGCCCACGTTTGCTTTGCCGCAAGGCGGGAGCGCCTCTTTTGAAATTCTTGCAAATGATATAAAGAAAAAAGAGAATGCAAACGCGGTGAAAATTCACATAAAGTGCGTGCTTTCTCCTGCCGGAGTGAAGGGGAATGTTGATTCCGGAATGATGGAGGATAGCGCAAAAAAATATCTCGAAAACGCCTTTTCAGGTCTGATTTCGTATGCACAGGAAAACAGTATGGCAGATATTTTCGGTACGGATGGAAAAGTACCGGAAGTGACGTGTGAGGTAACGGTAAGTAATATTCTCGGAGGAAAGAAATGAGTTATGTTCTTCCCGCTGTTTTTGCGGTAGCATTGTTTTTTGATTTCCGGATGCGTAAGGGCAAGGAGAAGATCGCGTATATAGTGCTCGGCTCGGTGTCTCTTCTTCTGGCGGTGTTTTCAGGCATTGCCGCGGAAAGTGACCATGTCGGTGCATCTCTTTCCGGAATGATTTCTATATTTATGAGGTAATTATATGCGAGAAGGCAGAATAACAAACGGCTCGGGCGCGGCGGTGTGCGCTCTTGTAATTTTTGCAAACGCTTATTCCGTGATGTCGGGAACCGGAGCGGGTAGCGGCGCGTGGATAGCACACATAATCGCGGGGGCGGCAGCAGCTCTCCTTGCATGGTGCATTGTATTGGTGTGTGAAAAATTTCCTGAAAAAAGCTTTTATGAGGTGCTTTCTTCCGTGTGCGGAAAATGGGGCGCGCGCTTTTTCGGAGGCGTAACTGCGCTTTTTTCGCTTGTTACGTGCATTCTTTCGCTCACGGTGTTTTCGCGCTTTGTGCAGATAACAGCGCTTTTCAGAACTCCGCAGATTGTTCTTCCGCTCCTTATTGCAATTATCTCCGCGCTCGCGCTCCGCAGCGGTCTGCGTGCGGTATCCGGTGCGGCGCGGCTCTTGCTCTGGTTTTCGGCGGCAGTGCTTGCGGTGTTTGTTCTTTTTGGCATCAGGTGGATGGAGTTTTCGCGGCTTGTTCCTTCGGGAAAAGAGATTTATGCGTTTTTCACCGGAGCAGGAGAGGTGTTTTTAAACCGGTTCGGCACGGTGTTCGCGCTTTTTTCGGTATATTCGCGAATGGAGCAGGGGGCTGCGCGGAAAAAGTTCTTTTTGTGGTCGGTTGCTGGCTCAGCGCTCTCTCTTGCGATTATCGGTGCTGTCACGGTTGCGACGCTTGGGGAAAAGGTTACAGGTACGGATTTTTACCCCGTGTTTACGGCAATGTCAGTGCGCGGTGTTGGCGGATTCATTCAGCACACCGAGATTCTCGCTTGCATTGCAATGACGCTGTCGTTGTTTTTCAAAACCTCGGTATGCCTGCTCTTTGCCGAAGATATGCTCTGCGGGATATTTAATGTGACAAAAAAAGAAGGGCTTAGCCTTCCTCTTGCACTTATATGCGCTGCTATGACACAGCTTATTTACCGTGACCTGTCGGCACTCCGCGGTATGGTGGAATGGACGCCCGGAGCGGGGTGGGTTGTCGGCGTATATGTGCTTTTGCCGCTTGTGCTTTTTGCGTGTGCGCAGAAAAGAAAAGGGAAATAAGAGGCGTTTTTTCACCGAAAAGGAAACCTTGCATAATATGTAGTGAAGGAGACTTCAAAACATTATTACGGGAGGTTATTTGCAAATGCCTGATAAGGTTTTGCCCGGCCCGATCCACGGAAACCCGCCGTGCGTTAAAGAGGCTGTGTGTATCCATACAAAAAGAATCTACGACTCATGCCGTGATAAAGAGTGCATAGAGAACCTGCGCGTGTACCCCACTCGTTGTTCCCAGGAAATTCTCGACTGTGCAACAAGTGTCAAGAGCCGTGATGCGAAGCTACTCTGGACGAACATAGATGTGCGTGATGTGGCGTTCAACCGCGGCTTTTACTCGGTTGATATAAGATTTTTCTACTATATCACGGTAGAGGTCTGCGCATGCAACGGAAGAACGCAGAAGGTAAAAGGTCTTGCCATTTACGACAAAAACGTAATCCTATTCGGCAGCGAGGGAGATGTGAAAATATTCAGCTCCGAGCTTTCTGACTGCTCTAAGTGTGCAACCAATATGCCTACGGCGTTTGTAGAAGCAGTCGACCCGATATTCCTTGACGCGGATATCTGCGAGGCAAAGTCCGTGTGCAGCTGCACACCGCCGGAGTGTGAATGCAACTGTGATGAGCTTTGCGACGTACCGCAGTGCATAAAAGAGTATTTTGACGATGAGCTTGTCGTCAGCGGAGGATGCAAGAATCTTCTTGTAACTCTCGGTCAGTTTTCTATCGTTCGTCTTGAACGCGACAGCCAGATTCTCATTCCGGCATACGATTTCTGCATGCCAGAAAAAGAATGTGTCGGCTCAAGTGAAGACAGACCCTGCGACCTCTTCCGCAAAATCAAGTTCCCGGTTGGGGAGTTTTTCCCGCCGTCACGAGCGATTCCCGATAATCCGCCATGTGATTGCAAGCCTGTTTCTTACGGCTGCTGCGGCAAATAAAAAGCAATCCGGCTGTGACGGATACCGTCACAGCCGGATTTGCGTACATAACACAAATTACTTTGCAAGGTTTTTGGCACAAGTGGCACAAACGTGCTTTCCCTTATATTCGGACAGGGAAGAATTAGATCCGCAGAAAATGCATTTGGAATGGTGCTTTTTCAGGATAATTGCATCTCCGTCAACAAAGATTTCAACCGGATCGCGTTGGTCAATCCCGAGAAGCTTGCGCAGCTCAATGGGCAGAACAATTCTTCCGAGTTCATCAATTTTTCTTACAATTCCCGTTTCCTTCATAGTTTCATCCGTCCTTTTAAGTCGAATTTTGCCCGGGGATTATAGAATATCAAATATGTAAAATTTTGTCAATAGACGAAGTTACAAAATAATTATTTCATTGCTTAAAATAATTATTGACAAACAACCCGGGACAGTGTATAATCAAGTTAAGTAATGTACCTTTTAAGGTGCGGAAGAGTATAATTATTTTACTCTTTAAATTATTTGTAAACGGAGGTAAAAATTATGGCAAAGGTTTCTGTAGGAAAAGATTCCGACGGCGGCATCACCAGTAGCTATAAGGTTGATGACGGTGTAGTATTGAAGGTTCCGTATTCCTTCTTCGGAAGCATTTACGATGAGGCAGAGGAGCAGGCTCTTCTCAAAACTATGCATCAGGATTCTCTCACAATGGGTCCCGAGGTTCAGCGCTTCCAGCGCCGCTTTGCGGAGATGTGCGGAACGAAGTATGCATTTGCAGTAAGTAACTGCACAACGGCAATGCACGTTGCAATGTGCGCAATGGGCATCGGCCCGGGAGATGAGGTTATCACAACCCCGAACACGTTTGTTGCAACATCGCTTGCAATCCTTAAAGAAGGCGGCGTGCCGGTTTATGCGGATATTGACCCGCGTACGTTCAATATCGACCCGGCTGAGGTTGAAAAGAAGATTACCAATAAGACAAAGGCTATCTCTGTTGTTCACTACGGTGGCCAGATGGTCGATATGGATCCCATTATGGAGATTGCAAGAAAGCATAATCTTCTTGTTCTTGAAGACTGTGCTCACGCACCTGGTGCAGAGTATAAGGGAAGAAAAGCCGGCTCTATCGGTGATTTCGGTTGCTTCAGCTTCCATTCCCTCAAAAACATTACAACTCTTGGCGAAGGCGGTATGATCACTTGCAACAACGACGATTTTGCATACCGTATTGACAAGCTTCGTTGCATGGGAAATGTTGATTGGGAAAATCAGACTGATTACTGGATTCCGTCCCACTTTGACAACCATCTCATCAACGGCAAGTGGAGCAACAACTACCGTATGACGGAGTGTCAGGGTGCTGTCGGTAACTGCCAGCTTGATAAGCTTGATATGCTCAATGATCTTCGCATTCAGCACGGAAGATACCTTAATGAAGGTTTGCAGGGTATCAAGGGAATCACGCCTGTTTATGAGGACCCGAACTGCAAGCACATTTACCACCTCTACACCGTTTGTGTTGAGGAAAAAGAGCTTGGCGCAAGCCGTGATGACTTTATGCGCGTGCTTTACCGCGAAGAAGGTGTTCAGGGTATTTTGCATTATCAGCCTACATACCATTTTACATCGCTTAAGGGGCTTGGATATGCTCAGGACATCTGCCCGAAGGCAGAAGACTTCTTCTATCGCCGTGAGCTTAACACTCCGCATCATCCGCGTCTGACAAAGACCGACCTTGACAACATCATCCTCGGTATAAAGAACGCGGCAGAAAAGGTTCGCAAGCTGTAAGTTAAACTGTATTTTCGTAAGATATATAGAATACAAAGTTCTCCGGGACAGGTTTTGGCGTATTGTCAAAGCCTGCCTCCGGAGTGTTTTCTGTTATTTTTAATTTATTCATTCGGTGAAATAATTGTTGACAAAACGTATTCTGAGCATTACAATATACTTATAGCATTGCGGAAGGAGTAAATTAAAAATGGCAAAAAAAGCTACAGATTTCAGATACAATACCGGAGCAACCCGCGTTCCGTGGGCGGCTGTCGGTGAAAATTACAACGCGGACGACCTTCTTGCCGTCGTAAAGTTTCTTATGCAGGGCGAGGGTAAAGAGTATGACGCGATTTTTGACAACATAAAAAAAGAAGTTTACAAGCTCTCGGAGATTTCCACACCTCCCGGAAAGCTTTCTCTTGGCTCTCAGGTTGAAAAAGCAGAGAACATGGTAGACGAATACCTTGGAACTCGTGGTTGCGCATTCGTCGCAAACTGCACCGCAGGTTTTGAAATTGCATACAAGTATGCAGGTATTGGCCCGGGGGATGAGGTTATCGTTCCGGCTATCACATTTGTCGCAACAATGGCATATCCGCTCTCGGTTGGCGCAAAGCTTGTGTTTGCGGATGTTGACCCCGTCACGATAAATATGGATCCGAAGGACGTTGAGCGCAAGATTACCGATAAGACAAAGATGATCGTTCCGGTACATATCGGCGGATATCCGGTGGATATGGATCCGCTTATGGAAATTGCAAGAAAACATGATATTCTTGTTCTCGAAGATGCTGCTCACGGCTTCGGTGCAGTGTATAAGGGGAGAAAAATCGGTACAATCGGTGACTTTGCAGGTTTTTCAATGCATGAGGTTAAGAATATCACCTCCTTTGGTGAGGGAGGTATTCTCACTACCAATATTGAGGACTTCCGCGAGGATATGAAGCGTGCCCGCTTCCTTGGTCTTGATTTCTCACGCAAGATTGATAATTGGCTTTATGACATTACATCCATCAAGGGCAAGTACGGAACATCTGTTGCAGGTAACAGCTCCACGACCGAAATTCAGGGTCTTGGTCTCCAGCTTCAGGTTGCACGTAATGAGAAGATTATTGCCGAGAGAAGAGCGGCGGCAGAGTATCTTACACGTCGCTTTGCTGAGAATGATGCAATCATTCCGCAGAAGGTTAATGAGAAAGACATTCAGCCGTCCTTCCATATGTATCTTCTCCAGATAGACCCCGCAAAGGCAGGCGGAGATATCCAGAAATTAAAGGAAAAGCTCACGGAAAAGGGTGTTACAAACATTCCGCATTTCGGCCCGCTTTATCGCTTTGATGTCATCCGCGAGCACGGATACGACCGCGACAGCATTGCGGCAACGTGTCCAGTGTGCGAGGAAGTGTTCTATAAGCGCTTTACTCATCTTCCGCTTTATGGTCTCAGTGAAGAACAGCTCATCTTTATGGCAGATGCAGTTCTTGAGGCAGTAGCAGAAATGCAGGCAGGAAAATAAAAGAAGAAAGTTTACACAAAAGTTTACACATGTGTTGAAATGTGTAAACTTTTGTGTTATTATATTATCCGGCAAAAGATGACAGGAAGCTTTTTACAAAGTTTACGGAGGACATATGAACACTGACATACTTATAGCGGGTAGCGGATGCGCGGGGCTTTACTGCGCTTTGCATCTTCCGCCGGATAAAAAAATAACGGTCATCACAAAGTCGGACGCGGAGAGCAGTGACTCGTTTCTTGCACAGGGCGGCATCTGCGTTTTGCGCTCGGAGGATGATTTTGAATCGTTTTTTGAGGACACCATGCGTGCAGGGCATTATGAAAACGACCGTGAGAGCGTGGAGATAATGATTCGTTCATCACGCGAGTGCATTGCGGAGCTTATTGATATGGGAGTTCGGTTCTCGCGCGGGGATGATGGTGAGTTTAACTACACCCGAGAGGGGGCGCACTCGAAAAACAGAATTCTTTTCCACCGCGACGTAACCGGAAAAGAGATTACAAGTAAACTCCTTGCCGCCGTTCGGGAACGCGACAATATAACAATTATCGAGAACACCACGCTTCTTGATATAATAGAAGCAGACGGAGAATGCATAGGTGCGGTTGTTGGAAATCCGGACGGGAGCATCGCCTCGGTCAGTGCGGAAGTAACCGTGCTTGCAACCGGCGGAATAGGCGGGCTTTACCGCCACTCAACCAATTTTCGCCACCTTACGGGAGATGCACTTGCAATAGCGATAAATCACGGCATAGAGCTTAAGAACATAAATTACATACAGATACATCCCACAACGCTGTATTCCGATGAGCCTGCAGACAGAAGCTTTCTTATTTCAGAATCCGTAAGGGGCGAGGGGGCAAAACTGTACGGTAAGGATATGAAACGCTTTGTGAATGAGCTTCTTCCGCGTGATTTGCTCACTGAAGCAATAAAACAGCAGATGGAGAAGGACAAAATGAATTTTGTTTGGGAGGATTTGAGAACAATTCCCAAGGAAGAACTTGGTGGGCATTTTCCAAATATAGTACAGCACTGCATAGATAAAAATTACGATGTTACCAGGGAATGTATTCCCGTTGTACCTGCCCAGCATTACTTTATGGGCGGAATTAAAGTGAACAAGCATAGCAAAACATCAATGGAAGGACTGTATGCAATAGGAGAGACGGCATGCAACGGTGTGCACGGCAAAAATCGGCTAGCCAGCAATTCACTTCTCGAAAGCCTTGTTTTTGCAAAACGGGCAGCAGAGGACATGAAAAAGAACCCACGGGTGAAAAAACATCTTCCCGAAATTGACATATCGTGTTATAATAACAGACAAGAGCTTGAAAAAAGCTACCGCGCGGTGGTGCTTGATGCAATAGATAAAGAAAATAAAAGGAATGAGGAGAAGTAATTATGTTTGACAAGGCAACTCTTAAATTAAATGTTGACCCGCTTATTTTAAGTGCACTTTCTGAGGATATCACAAGCGAGGACGTTTCAACAAACAGCGTTATGCGTGTAAAAACTCAGGGTGAGGTAGACCTTATTTGCAAGCAGGACGGTGTTCTGTGCGGTATTCAGGTTTTTGAGCGTGTGTTTACGCTCATTGATGAAGAAACGGAGGTAACATTCTTTGCCGAGGACGGTGAGGAGATAAAGAGCGGCCAGCTTATCGCAAAGATACGCGGCGATATCCGAGTGCTTCTTTCCGGCGAGAGAACTGCGCTTAATTACCTTCAGCGTATGTGCGGTGTGGCAACGTATACCCGCCGTGTTGCAGAGCTTCTTGCCGGCACGAAGACAACTCTTCTCGACACACGCAAAACAACGCCGAATAATCGCGTTTTTGAAAAATATTCCGTAAGAGTAGGTGGCGGATGCAACCACAGATACAATCTTTCCGACGGCGTTCTTTTAAAGGATAACCATATCGGTGCAGCGGGCGGTGTCACTCAGGCCATAAAAATGGCAAAGGAATATGCTCCGTTTGTCCGAAAAATCGAGGTTGAGGTAGAAAATCTTGATATGGTAAAAGAAGCTGTGGAAGCCGGTGCGGATATCATTATGCTCGATAATATGACGTATGCGCAGATTAAAGAGGCGATGGGCTATATCGCCGGAAGGGCAGAGGTTGAGGTTTCCGGCAATGTAACAAAAGAAAATATTGCTGCACTTACTGACCTTGGCGTTGATTATATCTCCAGCGGTGCACTTACACATTCCTCTCCGATTCTTGACTTATCTCTCAAAAATCTCCATGCAATATAAGGGGACGCGTATATGAAGGGAGAAGTCAGAAGAAGCGGAATTTTAGACCGTCTTTCAGAGGCGGAAAAACCGGTTCCGGCGGGTGCTCTTGCAGAAGAATTTGGAGTAAGCCGCCAGATAATTGTCAAGGATATTGCGCGGCTTCGTGAGGAAGGAAAGGATATATTGGCTCTTTCACGCGGATATGTTCTGCAAAAGAAGAAAAGACCTTCAAAGGTCATAAAAACAATTCATTCCGATGAGGATGTTGAAAACGAGCTCAATCTGATTGTGGACAGTGGCGGCTGTGTTGAGGATATATTTGTATATCACAAGTTCTACAACACCGTAAGAGCCGGCTTGAACATACAGACAAGAAGTGATGTCCAAAAGTTCCTAAAAGGTATAACCGAGGGAAAATCCAGCCTGCTCAAAAACATTACCGCGGGATATCACTATCATACAATCTCCGCGGATGATAATGAAACGCTTGAGAATATTATGGAAAAGCTCTGGGCGGCAGGCTTTCTTGCCCCGCTTCAGGAATTTGAGCCGGAAGAGGTTAATCGAAAAAAGTGAGTTATGAGGTAAAGTGATGAAAAACAAACTGTCAGTTTTGAAGATAAAGGGCGTGTTTGCGGAAAACACACCATTCCGTATGTTTTTGCTGTCTGTTCTTATTACGGGTGTGTCATATGGTCTGTATAAGGGAATGCTTGATAATTTCCTTGCAGAAATCGTCAAAATGGGAGAAATGGATAGGGGTGTGACAGAGTTTTTCCGTGAACTTCCCGGAATTCTTCTTATATTTATTCTTGCAGCATTTTATATGCTGTCGGCAGAAACTATTTATAAGGCAGGTGCCGTGATTATGCTTGGCGGTATGGCAATGCACGCTATTCTGCCGCCGACAAAGGTCCTTGCCATATTGGCTATCTGTACATATTCCATTGGCGAGCATATGCAGATAGGAATGAAAAGCACCCTTTCGCTCAAATACGCCGCACCCGGATGTGGCGGCGCAGCTCTCGGCGCACAAACCTCGGTGAATCAGATAGGAACGCTTTTTGGATATCTCGTAATAATTCCTGCGTTTCTTGTATTCTCAGGAAGGAGAGCGTATACAGCGTTCTTCTGGGTGGCAGCTGTTCTTGCTGCAGTGGGGGTCGCTCTTTCACTCCGGATTTTTGGAAAAAGCGAAACCGATAAAAACAAGCGTCGATTCTATTTCCATAAAAAATACACCAAATATTATATGCTTGAAATGTTTTACGGTGCCCGTAAGCAGGTTTTCCTTACCTTTGGTCCGTATGTGCTTATTCTTCACTACGGCGCAAACGCCGCAACGATAAGCCTTCTCTTTGCCGTTTCGGCAATTGCGTGCTTTTTCGCATCGCCTGTTGTAGGTCGTGTTATCGACAGAATAGGCTATAAGGCGGTGATGGTTGCCGATACGCTCATCCTCGTTGCAGTCTGCTTTTTCTACGGCTTCGCACACAGAATTTTCCCCACCAACATTGCGTTTGTAATATGCTGCATAAACTATGTGCTTGATGCTATAATATCGCTTGCATCAATGGCATCAAACGTTTACGTCAGAGATTTGTCGGATAATGAGGAAGAGGTAAAGGCAACAATATCGACGGGGGTTTCGATAAACCACGTTATAACTATCTTTATTGCGCTTTTCGGCGGGTGGATATGGCAGACGCTCGGCATAGAACTTTTGTTTATAATCTCTGCCGTTCTCGGACTTTGCAACAGTGCATACGCCGCAACTATTAAAACTAAAACAGTTGTAAAATAAAAAAATTCTTCCCGCCAGAGGGAAGAATTTTTTTTGTCTATTTTGATGAAAATACGTGCAACTCAGTAAACTGCCGTCCTTTCTTGCTAATACCACCGATGCCGGCAAGCCGCGCACGTCCGTATCCACGGAGTGACAGAAGCGCTCCTTCGCATATTTCACGCGCGGGGCTTAATTCTTCTATGTGGTCAAGTGAAAATTTTCCGTCGCGGATAAGCTCTGCGGCCTTTGTGCGTGATATTCCGAACGCAAGGGAGAGTACGGTATCGGCGCGGAGCGATGCCACAGTTCCGGATACAACATCGAAAACAGGCTCCGGAACACGGATGTCGGAGAGAGAAACCTCGCGGCATTTCACGCCGAGCCTGCCGATTTTTGTGAGATTGTCGCATATAAAACCGGCGATTTGCGGCGTGCAGAGGATATACCCTTCTTCACCGAGCGCTAAGATGTCGCCGACGGTTTCGCGCTTGATGCCGAGTCCCATGAGCGCGCCGAGCCAGTCGCGGTGTGACGGGCTTCCGAACGGACATTTTGCATAAATCGCCGTTATGTTGTCCTCAAGCGGAAAAGCCTCCTCGGAAATATAGTCGGGAAGAAAGAAAAGACGCACTCTTTCTGCACCATCAAACCCGCCGGAAAAAAGATGTTTCACATCGCTTCTTGCGCGAAAGAAACGGTTTGCCTCGGCGCTTTCAGCCGGAGTGAGGAACAGGGTGGAGTTTTGGCGGTTTGTCCTTATTGTATTATCTGCCAAATCGCAGAGTCTTTTTTGAAATTCTTGTTCCATAAATAATAAAACTCCCCCTGATGTATTCTTTTTTTATTTTAACATATTTAAAAAAATTTGGCAACTATATGCTCAGCCGATTGATGAGATTCTTGCAACCTACGACAACGCATATCAGAACTACAAATAAACAATCGGTTAAAAAGAACACCGACACTGCGTTTTGCAGTGCCGGTATTCTTTAAACTATTTTATCTTATTTTTGACAAACGCAATCTGCGCTTCCACGGATTTAACGCTTGTTCCGCCTTCGGAAATGCGCTTTTCAACGCAGGTTTCAAGGCTTATTTCGTTGTACAGATCATTCTCGAACAGCTCTGAAAATTCTTTGTACTCCGCAAGCGTAAGCTCCTCTAAAACCTTTCCTTCGGCAATGCACTTCGCAACAAGCTGACCGGAAATCTTGTACGCACTTCTGAAAGGAAGATTTTTCTTAACAAGATAATCCGCGAGGTCTGTTGCGTTTATAAAGCCTTTTTGTGCTGCGCGCTTCATGTTCTCCGGTATCGGTTTCATAGTGGCGAGCATCGGTGCGAGGACTCGCAGACACATCTCGGCGGTTTCAACCGCATCGAAAATGCTTTCCTTATCCTCCTGCATATCCTTGTTGTATGCAAGCGGGATACCTTTAAGTACTGTAAGAAGCGCCATAAGGTCACCGTAGACCCTGCCGGTTTTTCCTCGGATAAGCTCTGCCATATCGGGGTTTTTCTTCTGCGGCATTATTGAGGAGCCGGTGGTGTATGCATCAGACAGCTCAACGAACTTAAATTCCCAGCTTGCCCAGAGAATAATTTCCTCGCTCATGCGCGAAAGATGCATCATAAGAGTTGAAAGCGCGGCTGCAAGTTCTATGCAATAGTCGCGGTCGGAAACGCCGTCAAGGCTGTTGAGCATAATGTCATCAAATGAAAGCTCGCGAGCCTCTAAGCGTCTGTCGGTGTTATAAGTCGTTCCGGCAAGGGCGCAGCAACCGATGGGGGAGACGTTCATTCTCCTTCTGCAGTCGGAAAGACGGTCAATATCGCGCAGAAGCATCATGGCATACGCCATAAGATGATGCCCGAAGGTTATCGGCTGTGCGCGCTGAAGGTGAGTGTATCCCGGCATAATCGCGCTTTTGTATTTCTCAGCCTGAGAAACGAGTGCGGCGATAACTTCGCGGATAAGTCCGCTGATTTCATCAACCTCGTCGCGGAGATACATACGCAAATCGACTGCTACCTGGTCGTTGCGGCTTCTTGCGGTGTGAAGCTTCTTGCCGACATCGCCAAGTCGCTCCGTAAGTACCTGCTCAACGAACATATGGATATCTTCGCAGGACATATCAAACTGGAGTGCGCCGCTATCAAGATCACGCAGGATTCCTTCAAGCCCTGCGATAAGAGTGTCCGCCTCGTCCTTTGTTATGATGCCCTGCGCACCGAGCATAAGCGCGTGCGCTATACTGCCGCGTATATCCTGGCGGTACATCTTGCAGTCAAAGCGGATGGAAGAATTAAAATCATCCGCGATGCTGTCTGTAATTCCGGAAGTTCTTCCGGCCCACATTTTGCTCATAACTTACTTCTTTCCGTCAACGATAGCCTGAACCTTTATCGGGAGACCGTAGAGGTTGATAAAGCCTGCGCTGTCCTTCTGGTCGTAATCGCTTTCGCCGAAGGTTGCAATTTCTTCGCTGTAAAGGGAATACGGGCTCCATACGCCTGCATTGATCATATTGCCCTTGTAGAGCTTCAAGCGAACCTTACCTGTAACCTTCTCCTGAGTTTTGTCAACAAAAGCGGAGAGAGCTTCGCGCAAAGGTGTGAACCACTGACCGTTGTATACAAGCTCTGCAAACGTAATTGCAAGCTTCTGCTTTTCATGGAGAGTCATCTTGTCGAGGCAGATGGACACAAGAACAGAGTGTGCCTTATAAAGGATTGTTCCGCCCGGAGTTTCATAAACGCCGCGACACTTCATGCCAACAAGACGGTTTTCAACGATATCAAGAATACCGATGCCGTTTTCACCGCCGAGCTTGTTAAGACCGAGAATGATGTTCTTTGCGCTCATCTTCTCGCCGTTAAGAGCGACAGGGCAGCCCTTCTCAAATTCAATCTCAACGTAAGTCGGTTTGTCGGGAGCAGCAATCGGGGAAACGCCCATTTCAAGGAAACCGGGCTTTTCGTACATAGGCTCGTTGCCGGTGTCCTCAAGGTCAAGTCCCTCGTGGGAAAGGTGCCAGAGGTTTTTGTCCTTGGAGTAGTTTGTTTCGCGGTTAATCTTAAGCGGAACATTGTGTGCTTCCGCATAGTCGATTTCTTCATCGCGGGATTTGATATCCCACTCGCGCCACGGAGCGATAATCGGCATATTCGGTGCAAAGTGCTTTATTGCAAGCTCAAAGCGGACCTGGTCGTTGCCCTTACCGGTGCAGCCGGGGCAGATAGCATCTGCGCCTTCCTTGAGTGCAATTTCAACAAGACCCTTTGCGATGCACGGACGTGCATGGCTTGTGCCGAGAAGATATTCCTCGTAAATTGCGCCTGCTTTCATTGTCGGGATTATGTATTCATCCACATACTCATCCGTCTGGTCGAGAACATAGAGCTTGGAAGCACCTGTCTTAAGTGCTTTTTCTTCAAGACCCTCAAGCTCGTCTGCCTGTCCTACATTACCGGAAACAGCAACAACCTCACAGTTGTTGTAGTTTTCCTTAAGCCACGGAATAATGATAGATGTGTCAAGTCCGCCGGAATAGGCAAGGACTACTTTTTTGATTTTGGACTTATCCATTTCAACTTACCTCCGTAAATATTTATTCAAGTTAATGTGAATATTATACAACGCTAATCGCGCTTTGTCAACATATAAATGAATATTTATTTAATCGACCGAAGAGTTAAATACCCTTCGGTCGTTTGATTTTAAATGAGAAACGAAATTACTTCGCCTGGAGAAGGTGAACAGCAAAGCCGCCGAACTCCTGCTTGAGATATGCTGCAACGCCCGGCTTTATGGACTCTGCATCAATTTCAAAGCCGATTCTCTCAAGGTAAGCCATTGCGCGGTCAATATTGTTTGTCTTGATAGCGATATGACCGTTCTTGCCCTTGCCGCCGTTCTTGTTAGCCTCAACGCCTGTTCCTGCGAATACGGAGCTGTTGCCGTTTTTTACAGCAAAGCCGAATGCAACGGAGAAGAGGTTTGCAACTGCGAGAGCGTCAGCCTCAGATTCAGTGTTGATTCCGATGTGAGCAAGCTCGAAGCCGAGAACCTTCTGGACAGCAGCCTTTGTCATAGCTGTGATTTCATCAAACTTGCCTTCCTTGATAAGAGCATCCTTAACCATCCAGCTTCCGCCGCATGCAAGAATCTTATTGAATGCAAGATACTCGTTGATGTTCTTTTCGCTGATGCCGCCTGTCGGCATGAACTTGATGCCGCCGTACGGTGCGCTCATAGCCTTTATAGCGTTAAGACCGCCGCATGCTTCTGCCGGGAAGAACTTAACAACGTCAAGACCAAGCTCAATTGCAGCTTCGATGTCGGACGGATTGCTGCAGCCCGGAGTGATCGGGATGTTCTTGCTTACGCAGTAGCTTACGATCTTCGGATTGAGACCCGGAGAAACGATAAACTTTGCACCTGCCGCAACAGCCTTGTCAACCTGCTCGGTTGTGAGAACAGTTCCTGCACCGATAAGCATTTCCGGATATGCCTTTGCCATAGCGCGGATAGCTTCCTCAGCAGCTGCTGTACGGAAAGTGATTTCTGCGAGCGGGAGACCGCCGTCGATAAGAGCCTTTCCGAGCGGAAGAGCATCTTCAACATTGTCGATCTTAACGACCGGCACGACGCCGTAAGCGCCGATTTGCTTCAATACCTCGTTCATGGTGTTTGACCTCCTGAATTTTAAAATGCATATGTATATATGCCAAAATTATCTATTATAAAGTATACTACGTTTTTCCATACTTTGCAAGGGTATATTCACAATAAATTAATAAAAAATATTTATAAAAAGTTGAATATCATTGTCGAATATGCTAATATATATAGGTAATTTGCAAAAAGGGCAGGAAATATCCGATGAAAAAAAGAGTTATATTCTGGGGTGTTGTGGCGTTTATGTTTGTTGCGGGTATTACCTGCTTTGCCGCAACGCAGATATTGAACAGCATTGACCGCGGCGGGGTAGAGCTTAAGGAAGAAGAGCTCGATACGCACGAAGGTCTTTCTGATGAGGTAATAAATATTGCTGTGTTCGGTGTGGACAGCAGAACGGACGAGGTCGCCGGTCGCTCCGATGCGATGATGATAGTTTCCGTTGATATGAAGCATGATAAGATAAAAGCTGTGTCGCTGATGCGTGACAGCCTTGTGGATATACCCGGTTACGGCAGATATAAGCTTAACGGCGCATACGCACGCGGCGGTGTTGAGCTTGCAATAAAGACGATAAACCGGAATTTTAAAATGAATATAACAGATTATGTTTCGCTCAATTTTAATCAGCTTGCCGGCATTGTCGATGCTCTCGGCGGCGTTGAGGTTGAAGTGACGGAAGCGGAAAGAAGAAATGCCAATAAATATATTAAGGAAATGGCAGACGAGGTGGGAGAAAAGCCGAACCTTATAAAAAAAGCGGGCGAGGTTACGCTTTACGGTTATCAGGCAGTTGCATATGCACGCATCAGATACGTCGGCAATGCGGACTTTGAGCGCACCGAGCGTCAGCGCGAGGTTATGGAGAAGCTTATGAACAAGGCTCTTGCAACAAATCCGGTAAGATATCCCGCGCTTATAAAAAGCCTTATCCCGATGGTTGAGACCTCGCTTTCGAATGAAGAAATTCTGAGAATTGCGGGAGCGGTGCTTCTCCGCGGCAAGCCGACCTTTGAGCAGGGAAGATTCCCGCTTGACGGCACGTATAAGTCCAATTCAAGCTACGCCATGGTCTATGACCTTGACGCCGCGGCAGATAAGCTTCACCGTTTCATTTACGACGATGAACCCTTCTATGAACAGGAAGACGCGGCGAAGACGGAAGTGCAAGAATAAAAATTACACATAACATAACCACAAAAGCAGCCGGCGAAAATGCCGGCTGCTTTCGTATGAAAAAGAGGCTGTGAGTGTGCAAATTAAATAATAAAGATAAACGTAAGGCAGGCGAGAATGAGCGTCGCGCACGAGCTTATAAGTGCCGTAAGCAGAAGCGCTTTCGGTGATTTTTTTGTAGGTGTGCAGTGCGTGCGGACATAGTCATCCGCTATGGCGCAAGCCTCAGAGAGTATTCCGTCTGCATCGACGGAGGACGTATCCGCAACATTGTCACCGAGAATAAATATCGCCTGCTCAAACATTCCCGAAACCGGAGTTTTAACCACAATTACCTGTTTTGTAATTCCTTTAACCATAAAGCATCGCTCCTTATACGGTTATTTTAACCGAAAAAAGAATGGTTTATTCTTCCGCTTCGATCTTAACAACGGCAACGGTCATATCGTCGTTTTTTCCGTATACGGCAAAGGAATACGCAAGTATCGCATCAGCAAGGGCTTTCGGTGATGCTTCATCGGTTTTTGAAAGAAATTCAAGAAGCTTCCCGTCGTCACTGCCGTCCGAAATCCCGTCGCTTGTCATTATCACAAAATCACCCTCGCATAGATTAATGCAGGTGCGGTCAGGTGATGCGCCGTCTCCGATGCTCATTCCTGCCGGAAGAGATGATGCTGTTATACGCCGCATCTGCCTCCCGCGCTTTATATATGTAGGTGCACCGCCGAACTTGTAAAATTCGCATGTGCCGGTGAACATATCGGCATACATAAGGTCAAGTGTTGCAAACGCACCGGTGTATTCCGCTTTAAGCGTCAGTGCCGACTGAAGCGTTGAAAGTGCATCTGAAGGAGCTATCCCCGATTTTAGAAGTCCTTCAAGCAGCTTCACACTCTGCGCACTTTCGTGTGCAGCAAGCTTTCCGCTGCCCATTCCGTCGGAAAGAAGAAGTGCAAGGTGCGCGTTTGTAGGACGGAAAAAGCTTCCCGAGTCACCGCTTACTTCCGTGCCGCTTCTGCGTTTGACCGCCGCGCCGAAGATTCCGCGAAGCCGAGGCTTTTCGCGGATTACCATATCATCAAGTGCATCGCCGCGCGTGTATTGCGGCGGAAAGATATCCACTCCGCAGAGCTTTTTTATCTCCACAGAAAATTTGTCGAACTCGTTTGCGATACGGGAAAGGTCTTTTCCGCACAGATGGATGTTTATGTGGCCGCGGTTGTCCCGGTATACCGCCGTGTCGCACAGTATTCCGTAAGAGGTCAGCAAATCCGAAAGCGCAAGCTCGGCTTCCTCGTCAAAGCGCGCATTGTCGGCGATGTCGGAAGACAGGCAGGAGAAAACCTGCGACGCGTCGGCGTATTGCTTGGTAAGCAGCGCGTGGCTTTCTCGGAGCCGTCCTTCAAACTGATTTCTGTACCGCATTGAGAATATCTCGCGGTTTACCGTGTTGACAAAATTTTCAATATGAATGCATCGTGAGGAAAAATGAATGGGGAAGTCCTTTGCTGAGAGTGTTCCGTTTTCGCGGATTGCGTGAGAAGCGTTGTTTATCGCATCGCGCGTGGCTTCGAAATCGCGTTCCCAGCAGATTTTTGCAAGTGTGCATTTTTTGCATACCTCGCGGGATGTCTTTTCAAAAATGCTTTTTTCATTCTGCGGCGAATTCGAAGTGCGGTCGCGTGCGTCACCCAGCAGATGCGCAAGATTACGGAAGGACTCTGCGGCGAGCTTTAAACGCTCCGAGGTGTATGCTCGTATGTGAACGTCACGATGAGATGTTTGCTTTACGAAAAAACGTCGTGAGTAGCGTGCGAAGACACTTTGTGTGAGAACAAAAATTATGCACGAGAACAAAAACGAGAGACATCCGGAAGCTAAAGTTGAAGGGTTGAGGCAGACAGATACGAAAAGCGAAAACAGGCAGGAAAGCGCGGCAGCAAGATATTTGTTTTTGCCAAAGAACAGCGCTGTGCATATTCCGAGGAGCCCGTATACCATACAAAAGTCTGCCGAGACTTCCGCAAGCGAGACCGCAAAGCCGAGGGTAATGCCCGTAACGGCACCTGCACTCATTCCGCCGGTGTATGCCGCGAGGAGAATAATGCTGCAGGCAAGAATATGCCCGGGGAAGATAAGACCTGCAATTTTAACGCTGCACAGAGCTACGGTAAAAGCCGCGCACAGCATAAGTATTCCGGCAGAAAAGTAATTCCCGCGAATCTTCCTCGAGCCGTCGGCATACGGCAACAGAACCGTACACGCGGCAGCAAGCGTGATTTCAAAGGCATACAGCGCACAGTCAAAAAGCGGGAAGCCGGCATCTGCAAGAAAAATCAGATTTATGCATGTTGTCGGAACAATAACCGAGATCGGTGCAAATACCCGTTTTTTTGAAAAAGTCGTATCGGCAAAAACAAAGTGTGCGGTATATATAAGGATAATGCAGGCTATGTATTTAAGTGAATTTATTACGTCTATTATGCTGAGATAACCAAGCGTTGCTCCGAGAAGCCCGAAAAGCGTTCCACGGCGCATGCCGAGTGCGGCGCTTACTGCCAGTCCGAACGGAGCGGATGTGCCGAGAATAACTCCTCTTGACAGAATAAAAGATACAAAAAAATTCAGCGGATAAACGATAAATGCCGGCGGGATTTTTTCCTTTGTAAGATTGATTATGCTTTTTAGGGTGGTTTTTTGTTTAACTTCCTTTTTGACATCCATGTTATTTTATCATTCCTTTCCGAATAAAGTATATACTGGTTTTTATAAATAACCTCACGGGAAATGTATGGCGAAAAGAAAAAGATAAATAATAAAATGGGCGTAAGAAGAAAAACGAGAAGAAAACTACTGGAAATTTTTTACAAAAACGCGAAAAATGCGATGGAATTTTTTATATATGGGCAAAATAAATAAAAAGTTTTTGTTAAAATTTTCATTTTCTTCCAATTTACTCTTGATATTTGCGTCAAAACATAATAAAATAATAAAAAGCAAAAAATGCACAATTACGAAAGGGGCAAATTCACAATGAGTTTAACAACAAACAAGTATGTAAACGATTGGGTTAAGGAAATCACCGAATTGGTAAAGCCTGACTCCGTCGTTTGGATCGATGGCAGCGAGGAGCAGCTTGAGGCTCTCCGTGCAGAAGCTTGTGCATCCGGCGAGATGATCAAGCTCAACCAGGAAAAGCTTCCGGGCTGCTATCTCCACAGAACGGCTATCGACGACGTTGCACGTGTCGAGGATCGTACCTTCATCTGTGCTCCCACAAAGGAAGAAGCAGGTGCTACAAACAACTGGATGGACCCGAAGGAAATGTATGCAAAGCTAACAAAGCTTTATGACGGCAGCATGAAGGGCAGAACAATGTACGTTCTTCCGTTCTCCATGGGTGTTGTCGGCTCTCCGTTTGCAAAAGCAGGTATTGAGATTACCGACTCTATCTATGTTGTTCTTAACATGAAGATTATGACACGCATCGGCAAGGCTGTTCTTGACAGCCTCGGCGACAGCGCTGATTTCGTTCACGGTCTCCACAGCCGTGCTACAATGAATCCTGAGGAGAGATACATTGTTCAGTTCCCGCAGGATAACACAATCTGGTCTATCAACTCCGGTTACGGCGGCAACGTTCTTCTCGGTAAGAAGTGCTTCGCTCTCCGTATCGCTTCTTATCAGGGACGCAAGGAAGGCTGGATGGCTGAGCACATGCTCATCCTCGGCGTTAAGGCTCCGAACGGTACTAAGAAGTACATCGCAGCAGCATTCCCGTCTGCTTGCGGCAAGACAAACCTCGCTATGCTCATTCCGCCGAAGGCTTATAAGGAAAAGGGCTATGAGGTTGAGTGCGTAGGTG
>JAZSOS010000038.1:0-87818 GCA_045537045.1 Eubacteriales bacterium | reverse complement strand
TTGAAATCGTCGAACGAAAAGAAGGTATGACGAGCATAGAATTCTTCATTGTCCTTGCGGTGACTGCGTTCAACTTTTCCGTTGTGTCTAGGAGTAAAAGGTTTAATTAGTTTGTGTCTAATTCCCATTTGAGCAAGTGTTTTTTCAAAAAGAGTCAAAGGCTTTACTCTGCTGTTGCTCAATCGGTTTGTAAATTCAAAGCCATTATCAGTTTGAACGCATTCAATAGCATAAGGGAACTTCTCAATAACATGAAGAAGGAATTGAGTTGAAGAGTAGGTACTATGCTCTTTGAATGCTTCCAAATATCGAAAACGGCTGTATTCATCGATGAAAGTGTATTGATAGAATTTCTCTTCTTTTGCATTTCCAGCAAGACAGGCAGCAGGGACGAATTTTACATCAATCTGCACTCGTTGACCCGGATACTGCATTTGCTCATATGGTTTTGTTTTTTCTTTTGGATTAGGAAGCTTAACAGGCTTTCCGTCTATTCGCCTTAAAAGGCGGTATAGTCCCGAAATAGATCTGGTATATCCTCGTTGACGAAGCTTAACCCAAAACACCACTAAACCCGAATAAGGGTTTCGACGACGCATATTCTTGACGAGTGTGATTTCTTCTTCAGTGTGTTGATTTGGATGACTGTGCGGACGATGAGAACGGTCAGCAAGTGAACGTACCGTTCCATCATATTTATTGCGCCAACGGTATATATTTTGTCTGCTTGTTTTATACCGGATTGCTGCTTTTGTTACTCCATGTTTAAAAGAATATTCAATTACCACTTGCTTAAAGCGCATATCTTGTGTTATCTTATTCATAGCGAATAGGGTGACACCTGCCTTTCGGTTTTGTCTGAGCAACTCAACCTTAACACAGGTCGCTTCTATTCGCTACCCTTTTTTATTTATTTGTCACACATCATTGTAACACCTACATCATCTTTTAGTTATTAGTTATCCTTATGCTTTACAACTACCGGTAATTTGTGGTATACTAATATAATAATGTAAAAAAGAAAGGGGCGCGTCTGATTTGAAATCTGTAATCGTCACAGATGTCCGTTACCGCATGAGCCTGCCGGTTATTCGCTCGCTCGGCAAAGAGGGTTTTCATATTACCGCAACGGAACGAACGGTCTGCAAAAAAGGTGCAGAACTCGGCTTTTATTCAAAATACACAACGGAAACCGCCTATATCTCCGACGCAGAAGAAAATCCGACGCAGTTTGTTGCCGATTTAAGAAAGCTTTCGAAAAAGCACCCCGAGCCTCCAGTTATCATTCCGGTAGGAATAACATCGCTCCTTGCAATGTGCAAAAGGCGAGATGAGATAGAAGAGTTTGCAGATGCGACATTACCTCCCCTTTCTTCAATTGAGCTTGCAAACGATAAGTCACGGCTTATTCCCTTTGCCGAAAGTATCGGTATTCCTGTTCCCAAAACAACGTTCTTAAAAGAAAATGAGACTGTGGAAGAATTGTCTCTTCGCATCACCTATCCGGCAGTAATAAAGCTTCCCGCGGGCGAGATGCTCGGTCTTTCTCCTGATGAAAGATATAAAATAGTAAACACCAAAGAGGACTTTTTGAAAAGCTATCCCGAATTTGCAAAGCACAGCGGCGATATCCTCGTCCAGCAATATATCACAGGTGACGGATACGGTGTCTCTGCTGTCTTCGGCAAAAATCACGAGCCGCTTGAAATCTTCTGTCATCACAGGCTTCGCGAATATCCCGCATCCGGCGGACCATCCTGCTTCTGTGAAAGTGCTGACCTTCCAGAGCTTGCCGATTATGCAGTAAAGCTTTTGCGCGCGCTTGATTGGGTTGGCGTTGCAATGGTCGAATTTAAAGGAAGCCGTGAGACAGGATTTTATCTTATGGAGATTAACCCGCGCTTCTGGGGAAGCTCTGCCCTTGCCCCGAATTCCGGTTGCAATATTCCCCTCGCACTTTGCCGGGCAGCACGCGGTGAGAATCCTCCTGTATTTACTTGTTTTAAACCGAATTATAGGGTCGGGCACAGGATGCGCTTTCTTCTTCAGGATTTGCTTGCATTTCCCGCATACCTCCGGCGCAGCAAGAGCAAAATAAAATTTGCCATATTTTTTATCTTCGGACTTTTAAACCCCTGCATTTCCGACGGAGTGCTTGATATACGCGACATACGCTCATCGGTCAGATATCTTAAATGCGCTCTGAAAAAAACAGACAGTATCGTGAGGTAGCATATAATGAAATTTGATTTACACGTTCACACAAACCTTTCCTACGATTCGCAGATGACCTCTGACGAGCTTGTGGAAGCGGCACGTCGCGCAGGACTTTCCGGAGTAGCCACATCTGACCACAACGCTTTCCGCAAACACAGCCCCCGCGACAATTTCTTTATGATACCATCTTGCGAATTTTCAACTGATGTAGGTCATCTTCTCGTCTTCTTTATGAAAGAACACATAAACGAAAACCTCTCCCGCGATGAATACGGACGTTTTTACTGGCGCGACATCTGCCGTGCAGCACACGAACAGGGTGCACTTGTCTTTTACGCCCACCCCTTTGCGCCGCCGCGCCCGCACAGCGAGGCTCTTTACAAGCAGATTGACGGAATAGAGGTCTTCAATTCCCGTGTTGTTCACTCAAGGCTCAGTTCGGCAAACAAACGCGCTCTTGAGCTTTGCAGAAAGCACAAACTCCCCTTTTCCGCCGGAAGCGATGCGCATTGCCCGAGTGAAGTCGGCACAAGCTACTGGGAATGTGACCTTCCCGAATCCGCAATAAACGAGCCGGATTTTGAAGAAAAGCTTAAGGAAGCGCTTCTTTCCCGTCGCGGTCGTGTCTGGGGCGGTTGTGCAAGTCCCGGAGTGGTTCTCCGTTGCAAAAGATACGGCTACAAAGTAGAGCGGCTCTACGGCAAATACATCAAAACCCTTTTTGCACTTATTTATCTCGGTATAAAATATCCTTTTGAGAAAAAACAAACCGGAAAATACATTGAGGTATACAAGGAGGAAGGACAATGATTTTATATGATCTGGCAAGACGCGTAAAACATGTTTTGAAAGAGTATCAGAAAAGCCGCGACTGTGAGTACATCACCCCTGTGCGCAGGATAGAAAAGGTCTATCCCCCGCACTTACGCCGTGTTGTTGCAATGACGTTTGACGACGGTCCCACAGATGCGGAAACAAATCCGAAAATTACGGACTGCGGACTCACAGTTCATCTTCTTGAAACTCTTGAGAGCTTCGGCGCGCGCGGAACGTTTGACGTAATAGGAACAACTGAACACAACTATCCGGACGAGGCAGGAACTCATGGTTCCTTCACATGGGGCGGTGTTAAATTCGACCACTACCCCGACATCAATCAAGACTCCCGCGCAGGTGCAAAAAACAAGCCGGAGCTTATCTCGCGTATCCTTGCCGGAGGCCACGAAATATCAAATCACGGATATCGCCATATCCTATTCGGCAAAATGAAAATGGTTTACGGTGAGCGAGAGCATTTCAACAACGTTCACGAAGTAATTGCAGACATTATGGAGCTTGATGCTCTTCTGCTTGACCGCCACGGCTATAAAATGAACCTTTCACGCCCACCGCACTATGTTGACAAAATCCCCGACGGTAAAAACTCTTACGATGCTTACCGCTATGCCGGCTACAACTATATGGCGGCGAGCTTTGACGGCGGGGGCTGGCTTCCCACCGGTAATTTCGAATCCGATGTTGAAGCAATGGTCGCTCCGCTTCGCCATGCACTCGAAGACAATCCGGATTCTCTTAACGGGCAGATAATTTTCCAGAAGGACGGCTACAGCATGGCTCGGCTTACCCCCGTTGCCGCCGCACTTCCCGAGCAGCTGAAAATTCTCAAAAGTTACGGATATGAGGTCGTTACCGTATCCGAGCTTCTGGCTCTTTCTCCGTTTGTTGACTGCTACGACGAAGATGCCGCCGCACTTGCAAATGCAGGATACACGGTTGCATACCGCAATAATACGTTGCAACCCAACCGTGCACTGACCTTCGGCGAGCTTATCACGATGATTGCACCGCCCGAAAAGGTAAAGGAAGCTTACAGACGCTTTGTTGATTCCGACTACTCCACAGAAGAACTTGACCGCGCGTGCGCTGAAAGCTATGGTCTTACTCCCTCTCACCCTTATTTTATCGCTTTCTGCGTTGCATCTGAGCTTGGCATAATCAACCGCGCAAACAAAGAAAAGCTTTCGTTCAAGTCCCCTGTAACGGGAGAGCTTTTCGCATCCGTTATGCGCAAAATTTCGCCGGACTATGAATTCACAACAAAGCCCGGGAAGCTTGCTCGTAAAGATGTATTTGCACATATCAGGCGTGTACTTATAAAATAATCAAAGGAACTGTTCTCAAAATGACAAAACTTATAACAAGGCTCTTTATAAAGGATGCCGAAAATATAGGAAACCCTGCCGTGCGCACACGCTACGGTGTGGTTTCAAGTACGGTTGGAATTGTCTGTAATCTTTTTCTTGCCGTTCTTAAATTCATTCTCGGTATTCTTTCACACAGTATTGCCGTAACTGCAGATGCCGCCAACAACTTATCCGACAGCGCATCAAGCGTTGTAACACTCGTTGGTTTCAAGCTCTCATCAAAGCCGGCAGACCGTGAGCACCCATTCGGCCACGGCAGGATAGAATATATCTGCGCTCTCGTAATTGCGTTTCTTGTCCTGCTCGTCGGCTTTGAGCTTGGAAAAACATCCGTTAGCCGTATTATAAGCGGAGAGAGTGCAACGTTTTCACCAATTGTCGTTTTCGGTCTGTTTCTCTCCGTCTGCGTAAAACTGTGGATGAGCGTTTTCAACAAAACGCTCGGCAGAAAAATCAGCTCATCCGCAATGGGAGCAGTTTCTGCGGACAGCCTCTCCGACGCGCTTGCAACCGGAGTTACGCTTATCTCGATAATCGCCGCCAAATTCACAACGCTTCCTGTTGACGGATACATCGGTATTCTCGTTAGCCTACTTGTTATGTGGGCAGGAATAGGCATTATCCGCGATACGCTTACCCCTCTTCTCGGAACATCACCGGATCCCGAGCTTGTCCAGAATATTCACGATGAAATTCTTGCGCACGACAAAATCCTCGGTATCCACGACCTTATAGTTCACGAATACGGCCCAGGAAGAATTTTCGCCTCACTTCACGCCGAGGTTTCGTCAACCGAGAACATTATGGACAGCCACGGTGTTATCGACCATATCGAAAGCGAAGTGTCTAAAAAACTCGGAATAGAAATCCTTATACATATGGATCCTCTTGAGGTGGAAAATGAAGAAGTCTGCCGCATCCGCGATAATGTATACGCCGCGCTGCGTAAGCTTGATAATTCGTTTTCAATGCACGATTTCCGCATTGTTCCGAGCGGAGAGTTTAAGAATATTCTGTTTGACGTTGCAATCCCCATAGACTATCCTGCACCCAATGACACGGTTGCGGCAATGGTTATAACCGCGATTTCCGCGCTTGACACAAGCTTTGTGGTAAAACCTGTAATTGACCGAAACGGATTGTGACGGGTTCAAGTCCCACACTGCGAAACAATAACAAAGAGCTGACATCTTTTTGATGTCAGCTCTTTGTTGGTGCGGGCGGTGGGACTTGAACCCACACGTCGAAGACACTGGCTCCTAAGACCAGCGTGTCTGCCATTCCACCACGCCCGCGTATTAAATGCAAAGTGCAAAGTTGTTAAATCAGTCCATAATTCTTCTGCCTTCGATGGCGCGGGTAAGCGTCATTTCATCGGCAAATTCAAGATGCCCACCAACAGGGATTCCGTAGGCTAAGCGCGTTGTGCTTATTCCGAACGGCTTTAAAAGTCGAGAAATATACATCGCCGTTGCCTCGCCCTCAGTATCGGGGTTCGTTGCCATAATAACTTCCTTTATCTCGCCCTTTGCAACGCGAGTGAGGAGTTCTTTAATGCGCACATCATCGGGGCCGATGCCGTTCATCGGAGAAATACAACCGTGAAGCACATGGTAAAGCCCGTTGTATTCGCGGGTTTTTTCAATTGCTGCAACGTCCTTTGGGTCACTCACCACGCAAACCGTTGTCTTATCACGTGCATTATCGGCACAGATAGAGCAAAGTTCCGTATCGGTAAGGTTCTGACATTCACTGCAGAACTTTACTAATTTTTTTGCATTGAGAACAGCGTTGGCAAAGCCTTCTGCCTCCGCCTCGGGAAGCGAAAGAATAAAGAACGCAAGCCGCTGTGCCGTCTTTCTTCCGACACCGGGCAGTTTCTGAAACTGCTCTATCAAATTTTCAACCGGTGCCGTAAAAAAGCGCATCATACTTTGCCTCCATTAAACCAAGGGGAATCGAACCCCTTAAGATGTTCGACTCTGCTCGGCTTATGATTAAAACATTCCCGGAATATTCATTCCGCCGGTAATCTTTTTCATCTGTGCACCCGCAGCGGATTCCGCCTGATTCATCGCCTCACCAATTGCCGCAACAATGAGGTCTTCAAGCATCTCAACATCGTCAGGATCAACAGCTTCGGGTGCAATCTTGATTGCAGTAACGCGGTTCTTGCCGCTTACGGTAGCCTCAACAGCCCCGCCGCCTGCGCTTGCAGTATATGTCTGTTCTTCAAGCTCCTGCTGCATACGCATCATATCCTGCTGCATTTTCTGAGCCTGCTTCATCATATTATTCATATTCATTCCACCATGGAATCCTCCGCCCGGAAATCCGCCTCTTGCCATTGAAATAACACTCCTTATTGTATTGTTATATCCATATCGTCATCAAGACCTGCGAGCAGCTCATCAAGTCCGCTCGTTTCAACCTTGGGTGCTTCTACCTTTTTTCCCGCAGTAAGCGTTATCCCCGGAGCAACCGCGCTTGCCGTACTTCTTAGTATATCCAAATTTTCCGCTCTTGTCAACATCTGAAGCACAAAAGATTTGTCACTGGACAGCGACAGCATATTCCCTGAAAGAGTTGCCGTGATACCGCCAAACAGCGGGACAACGCCGGGAGAAAGCTTTTCTTTCGCCACAGCGAGGATACTATTCCATACAGCTTTTGCATCACCGCCGGCCTGTGCTACTGCACTTTTCTGCACAGGTTCTTTTTGAACACTCTCAGAAACCGACATCTCTGACCTTTTAGCTTCAGCGCGAACAGATACCGCCTCTTCGCGTTTCTGCACGGGTGCAGCTTCTGCAGTTGCGGAAGCTACCGGCTGCTGTACTGTGCTTCTTACCGGAGCAGAGACAAAGCTTTCGTTTTTTATCTTGTTTTCAAGCTCATTAACGCGCGAAATTACAGAATCAAGGTCCGCAGAATCCGCGCCCTCGCAAAGGCGCACGCAACACAGTTCTGCATCTATGCGCTTATTCGAGCTTGACGCAATTGCACCGGTTGCTTCCTGCAGTGCTTCAACTGCGCGGCAAAGACGAAGTGTATCAAACGTATCTGAAAGAGAGCAAAGCTCTCCGTCCGTATAGCGCGCACTTAAGCGCGGAAGCTTTTCTCCGCCTGCGGTTTTGAGTATAAGAACATCGCGGAAAACCTCAGAAAGCTCAGTAAGCACAGAGCTTAAGTTTTTGCCGCTTGTGTAAATATCGTTTAAAAATGTAAGAGCTGCGCCGACATCGCGGTCTGCAATGGCACGTGCCATATCAAAAGTCTGTTTCTTTCCCGCAAGGCCGACAACATTTTCTACCGTTTCCGCATCAACATTGCCCTCGCCTACCGAAATGCACTGGTCAAGAAGAGACAGCGCGTCACGCATTGCTCCGTCAGAAAGGCTTGCTATGTATCCTGCCGCATTCTCCGAAAGAGTTGCGCCTTCACTACGCGTTATAAACTGCAGGCGTTCTGCGATTGCGCCTTGTGGAATACGTTTGAAAATAAAGCGCTGACACCGCGAGGATATCGTTGCCGGAACCTTGTGCAGTTCCGTCGTTGCAAGAATAAAAACAACGTGTGATGGCGGTTCTTCCATTATCTTGAGAAGTGCATTAAACGCACTTGTTGAGAACATATGAACCTCGTCGATGATGTACACACGTTTTTTCACGTTCGCCGGAGAATATATTGCCTCCTCTCGAAGGTCACGGACATAATCGACACCGTTGTTTGAAGCTGCGTCAATTTCGACAACATCAAGAACTTCTCCGCTCATAATTCCCTTACATGAGGGACACTCATTGCACGGATTGCCATGAAAAGGGTTTTCACAGTTTATGGCCTTTGCCAGAATCTTTGCACAGGTAGTCTTTCCCGTTCCGCGAGAGCCCGAGAACAAATACGCGTGTGAAGTTTTCCCAGTCTCCACCTGCTTTGTCAGCGTGTCGGTTATAGCCGACTGCCCGACAACATCAGCAAAGGACTGAGGCCGCCACTTGCGGTACAGTGCCTGATACATAGACCTACCTCTGATTTAATAAATCTTACTTTTGGCCCATCGCACGACCGCACACCCAAACTTCGACAACAAGCACATGCGCGGAATTTATACAAGCGGCTCAAAGCCGGCACACCCGCGGCACACGAAGTAAACCGCTTAATGCTGCTCGGTTCCCCGCCTGACATGGTTCACAGCCCTACGCTGCGCGGGACCGACCTCTCAACACCATTTGTATAACCCTGCCGCACGCACCTACGCCTCGGAACGGGAATTCGCCCCTGCTGTAGCGGATTGCAGGTACAGGGCACCGCTGACTCCCCGGTTAGTGCGGTCTTGCGATAGGCCAAAATTTTATTTTTATAACAACTTTATTCCGTGTTCCTTGCAGATTTCCTTGTCTGCCTTCGGCCAGACGGACGACTGAACCTCTCCGATATGCGCACAGTCAAGCATAAACATACACAAGCGCGACTGACCTATTCCGCCGCCGATTGTATACGGAAGCTCTCCGTTCATCAGCGCTTTCTGGAACGGAAGCTCAAGTCTGTCCTCGCACCCTTCGGCGCGAAGCTGACGAAGAAGCGCATCCTCATCAACGCGTATACCCATTGATGATATCTCAAACGGGCAGTCAAGAAGCGGATAATAAAGAACAATATCTCCGTTTAATGTCCAGTCATCATAATCCGGTGCACGGCCGTCGTGCTTGCCGCCGGATTTTAACTTGTCACCTATCTGCGCTATAAACACAGCGCCGTGCTTCTTGGAAATCTCTTTCTCACGCTCTTTGCCCGTAAGGTCGGGGTACATTTCCTCAAGCTCATACGTTGTGACAAATGTAATCTCATCCGGAAGCTTGCGCTGTGTTCCGAACTTCTCTGAAACCTCGCGCTCAGCGTCGCGGACTACTTCATATATCTTACGCACAATGTCGTACAAAAATTCAGTTTTTCTGCTGGCCTTATCAATAACAAGCTCCCAATCCCACTGGTCAACGTAGATTGAGTGGAGATTGTCCGTCATCTCATCGCGGCGGATAGCGTTCATGTCCGTATATAAACCTTCGCCTATACCGAAGCCGTAATCACGCAAAGCCATTCTCTTCCACTTTGCAAGGGAATGAACGATTTCATACACGCTTCCCGGCTGTTCAAGAAGGTCAAACGCAACAGGCCGTTCAATGCCGTTTAAGTTATCGTTAAGTCCTGTCCCGCTTTTTACAAAAAGCGGTGCGCTGACACGTTCGAGATTAAGCGCCTTTGCAAGGCGGCTCTCAAACATATCCTTTATCATCTTGACGCCGCGCTCGGTATCACGGATAGACATTTTTCTGTTATAGCCCGAAGGCAAAATAAGACGTTCCTTCATTGACGTATACCTCTTAGTACTTAATGAGATATCTGTTTACCTCCCACTCATGCACGGTGGAGGTGTATTCTTTCCATTCGCGGCGCTTTGCTTCGATATACTTTGACGCAATGTGGTTTCCTATCGTATTCATAAGAAGTTCGTCGCGCTCAAGCTCGTCAACGGCTTCCGAAAGATTTGCAGGAAGCGCGCGGATGTTGTTCTCACGCAGTTCTTTTTTTGACATCTCGAATATATTGGTCTCTACCGACGGCGGCGGAGTAAGCCCGCGCTTTATTCCGTCAAGACCTGCAGCGAGCACTGCCGCAAATGCAAGATACGGGTTTGCCGCAGGGTCAGGATTTCTTATCTCAATACGTGCGCCCTCGCCTGTCGCGCTCGGCACTCGAATAAGCGGGCTTCTGTTCTTTGCCGACCACGCAATATAAAGCGGAGCCTCATATCCCGGAACAAGGCGCTTATACGAGTTTACAATCGGGTTGGTGAGCGCGCACATTCCTCGTGCATGCTCAATAACACCCGCAATGAAGCAATACGCCTCGCGGCTGAGTCCCAGCTTGTCGCCGGGTGCGTAGAAAATGTTTTTTCCTTCCTTTGAAAGGGAGATGTTTATGTGCATGCCCGAGCCTGCAATTCCAAAAATAGGTTTAGGCATAAAGGTTGCATGAAGCCCGTTTTTATGGGCGATTGTTTTTACAAGAAGCTTAAAGGTTATAATGTTATCCGCAGTCGTAAGAGCTTCTCCGTACTTGAAATCAATTTCGTGCTGGCTGTCTGCGTTCTCGTGGTGTGATGCCTCAATCTCAAAGCCCATTTCCTCAAGATACTTGCACATCTCGCGGCGAACGTTTTCGTCCGTGTCAACAGGACCGAGATCAAAATACCCCGCACGGTCATTTCTTATCGCGGTCGGATTGCCGTTTTCATCGGTCTTAAAGAGGAAAAACTCTGCTTCAGGACCGATATTTACGGTATACCCCATATCTGCGGCTTCGGAAAGCACGCTCTTAAGCACACAGCGCGGGTCACCCATAAACGGACCTCCGTTTGTGTCATACACATCACAGATAAGGCGGGCGACCTTACCGCCGTCCTTAATCCACGGCAGAATAACAAAGGAATTAAGGTCAGGACGCAGGTACATATCGGACTCTTCAACGCGCACAAAGCCCTCGATCGACGAGCCATCAAACATACACTTATTATCAAGCGCACGGGCAAGCTGTCGCTCAGTAATTGAAATATTTTTCATTGTTCCGAAAATATCGGTAAACTGCAGGCGGATAAACTTCACGTCCTGCTCTTTTACTATTCTTTCAATATCCTCACGCGTGTAACCCATAACCGGCCTCCGTTTTTTCTTGAATATTTATTTATTTTACCACATATTGCCGCCGTTTTCAAGTAGTTTTAACCGGTATTTTGAAAAAAGAGAAAATGCAGTGGTGCAGTTCCAATTTTGAACTGCACCGTGCGCTATTTTTATTCACCTTTATTACATCCTCTGCACGAGGAGCAGGAACCGTTACATATTTTTCCGTGCGGACAACCTATGCACTTAACTCCGCTTTTCTTCGCACGTATCACATATGCCGCCGCGCCGCCGAGTATGACAACAAGTACGGCAATGATAATAATATTAACCAATAAAATCACTCCTTATTTCGAGAGCGCGTATTCTTTCTTCAATCCTGCTTCCGCTTTGTGGATGAGATATGTAATAACCCCCGCAAAAACCGCAATTGCAACAAATCCCGGAATGAAGCCAGCACCAAACGTTCCCGCAGTGATAAGCGTGCCAATCTGATATACAAGATAGCCTACTGTAAAGCCGATACCAAGCTGGAGTCCTATTCCGCCCCAAAGCCACTTTCCGCTCTTCATTTCGGCATTCATTGCACCGATTGCCGCAAAGCACGGCGGAGTGTAAAGGTTGAACATAAGATACGCAAGCGCCGCAACCTTTGTTATTGCGATTAAGCCTGCCGCTTCTGCGCCTGCACCTTCAAGGAGAGCAAGCTCATCCATATCAATAAGATTTTCAAGACCAACGAAGCAGACAGCGAGAGTGCCGACAACGTTTTCCTTTGCAATAAAACCGGTCACTGCCGCTGCGGCAAGCTGCCACGAAAGAACGCCTACAACCGGAACGAGCAGATACGCAAACGGACGTGCAATTGATGCAAGAATAGACGTATCCGCGCTTTCCGCAACAGCGAAGCTCCAGTCAAAGGTCTGCATAATCTGTACTGCTGTATTGCAGAGAAGGATAATCGTAGCCGCCTTTACTATGTACGCCCAACCACGTGAGCACATCGACTTGAATGCGCCCCAGAGGCTCGGAATCTTGTATTCCGGAAGCTCGATAATAAAGAAGGACTTACGCGCCTTGTAGCCTGTTATCTTATTTATGAGAAGCGCGCAGAGGAAAATAAGAACTATACCCGAAAGGTACATTGTTGTGCTTACCCAGCCTGCATCCTCAAAGAACGCACCGGCAAAGAGCGCAATAACCGGAATTTTTGCACCGCAAGGCATAAACGGCGCAAGCATAGCTGTTGCACGTCTCTCGCGCTCGTTGCGGATTGTACGGCTTGCCATGATACCCGGAACGGCACATCCAATTGTGATAACAAATGGAATGACAGATTTGCCCGAAAGACCGACCTTTTTGAATATCGGATCAAGAACAACCGCAACGCGTGACATATATCCGCAATCCTCAAGCAGAGCAATAAGGAAATACATAACCATAACGAGCGGCAAAAAACCGATAACCGCGATAACACCGCCGATAACGCCATCAACCAAAAGTGCCGAGAGAAGCGGGTTTGCATCCGCAAGAAGCTCACCCACCCACGCTTGAAAGGTTTCAAGCCCTGCAACGAGCCAGTCGGCAATCGGTGTGCCCACCCAAACCTGGGATATCTGGAACACAAGATACATAACCACTGCAAAAATCGGGATACCAAGCCATTTGTTTGTGAGAACAGCGTCGATTTTATCCTGATAGTTTTTCTTATTCGTAAAAACCTTGCGTGTTTCTACATCTGCAACAATCTTGTTTACGAACGTAAAACGCGCTCTGTCCGCTTTTTCAACCTCCGCCTTGTCGGTAAGGTCGATATCTGCCTGAGTGTAAGGTGTCTTCTGAGTTTTTCCGACAACCGAAACTGCAGTTTTTACAACCTCGCGCAGACCGTCAGAAGATACGGAAACGGTTTCAACAACAGGACATCCGAGCTTTGCAGACAGCGCCACAACGTCGATCTTCGTTTCTTTTTTCTTATTTACGTCCGCTTTATTAAGAGCAACAACCATAGGAATGCCAAGTTCCAGAAGCTGCGTTGTAAAAAACAGACTGCGGCTTAGGTTTGTTCCGTCCACTATATTTATAATAACATCAGGATTCTCTCCCTTTACATATGCACTCGTGACGCTCTCCTCTGAAGTAAACGGAGACATAGAATACGCGCCCGGAAGGTCAACGGCTATAAGCTCATCCTTACTTCCATGAAAACTCTTTTTTATTGCGTGCTCTTTCTTTTCAACTGTAACGCCTGCCCAGTTGCCCACCTTTTCATTTCTGCCGGTAAGGGCATTGTACATGGTAGTTTTACCGCTATTTGGATTGCCAGCCAAAGCAATTCTCATTTTTAAATTCCTCCTAAAGTTATGTAAGTATATTTCAAAGGTTTAACTCGGAGAATCCAGTTACCCTCTGCTAACTCAGTCTGTTAAAGAAAAGCCGGGAAATCCGGCCGAATCTTTAGCCTTCTATTTCTATAACCTCGGCAAGCTGATTGTCAATATTGTATCTGCCATCTTTAATCGAAACAACACAGCTGCTCTTTTTTCTGGAAATAACCGTTATCGGCTCTCCACTGTAACAACCAAGAGAGAATAGAAAGGAATTAAGCTCTTCATCGTCTGTTTTTATATCAGAAATTATGTATTCTCTACCTTCCTGCGCCGTCATCAAGTTCATTTTCAAATCACCTAAAAAGCATCAAAATCACAGTTAGCACCCGCTAACCATATATATAATACACTCATCGGAAAGATTTGTCAAGTGTTTTTTTGTTTTTGTGTGACGTTTAATCTATCCTTATTCTGCTAAACCAAACTTTTCCAGCTCTCTTTTTTAGCTTTTTCTTTGCAGCCACGAAAAAAGCCATAAATCCAATGCTATAAATCTATCCTCACCGCCTTATTTTATCAAAAAAGCGTACTGAAATATCAGTACGCTTTTTTAGTATCACTTGAAAGTTTTATATTTAAAACACTGTTTATCTTAACCTGTCAAAATGCTCCTTCGTCGCTGTTTTTATTACCTTACTCAAACCTATGATACCAATAAGATTTGGAATCGCCATTAGCCCATTCATTGTTTCAGATATGCTCCATATCAAATCGAGATTCCCTACTGCGCCTATAAAAACAAATAAAACGTAGATGCATCTATAAATCTGAACTGCGGTTGTTGAATTATGAGATAAATACTCTACACTTACTTCACCGTAATATGCCCAACCAAGAATTGTAGACAGAGCAAAGAAAACAGTGGCTACCGTTACGATAACACCGCCCACACCGGGGAAAATCGCATTAAACGATGCAATGCTCAACGCCGCCCCCTGAGCCGTCCCCGTTTCCCAGATTCCGGTTGTGAGAATAACAAGTGCAGAAAGAGTACAAATAACAATGGTTGTAAAAAACACCTCGAACATACCCCAGAGACCTTGCAGAACCGGACTTTTTGTGCTTGATGCCGCATGCGCAATAGGTGCACTTCCAAGACCTGCTTCGTTGGAAAAAACACCTCTCGAAAAACCGTAATGCATTGCAAGCATAATTCCGTAGCCTGCCACGCCGCCTGCCGCCGCCTTAAAGTTAAATGCTTCTCTAAAAATCAGAGCAAACGCCGCAGGAACCTGTTTGATATTAAATGCCAACGCCAACACAGCGCAAGCAACATAAGAAACAGCCATGAATGGAACAAGCTTCTCATTTACGGATGCAATCCTGCGCATACCGCCGAGAATGACAGCTGCAGCAATAACTGTAAGAACGATTCCCGTAATATAGGGATTCACTCCCATGGTGCTCTGCAGCGCAACTGCAATGGAATTGGACTGTGTGGCATTGCCCGTTCCCAGGCATGCAAACATAGCAAAAATTGCAAATAGAGCTGCAAGCCATTTTAAATTAAGTCCGTTTTTAATGTAATACATCGGACCGCCGACCCACTGATCGTTCTCGTTCTTCTCGCGGTACTTAAGCGAAAGAACAATTTCCGAGTACTTCGTTACCATACCAAGCAACGCACTTATCCACATCCAGAAAACCGCACCGGGACCTCCGGAAACAATCGCCGTTGCAAGACCCGCAATGCTTCCTGTGCCAATAGTTCCCGCCATTGCGGTGGCAACTGCCTGAAACGGGCTTACGCCGGAGCTATCCTTCTGATGCTGATTTTTTGAAAACATACTCAATATGGTACTTTTCATCATAAAACCAAATTTTCCAAATTGCATAAATTTGGTTTTAACAGAAAGAAATAACCCAGTACCAATCAGCAGAAACAACATAACCGGGCCCCATACTACATCGTTAACAGCAGTATTAATTGTATTAATAAGTTCCAATGTCAAAACACCTCATCAATATATCCTACTCATTTTCCACATCCGGAAGCAGACAAACTTCGCATTTATTAGTCGAAAGCACAACCGAAGTACGTGTCAATGAAACGCCTGCAATTGCCTTTATATAGTTTAAAACCGCCTCAAGAGATTTTCCCGTTTGTGTGATAACCTTCAGAATAAAGTCAAAATCTCCGGCAATATAATGACATTCAGCAACAGATGAATTCTCTTTCACTAGACGAATGAAATTTTCATTATACTTCGGGTGCTCGATACTCACATAAATAAAAGCCATAATCTCGCGTCCTAAAGCGCTTTGATTGATAATTGCCGTATAGCCCTCTATCAAGCCGGAAGATTCAAGTTTTTTTATTCTTTCTATGACCGCCGATGTGGACAGGTTGATTTTCGCTCCGATGTTTGTAGCGTTCTCTCTGGAGTTTTCTTTCAGGCATTCCAGAATCCTATAATCAATAATATCCATTACCATCCCACCTTTAATTATTCATAATTATACAAAAAACGCAAAAAAATGTAAAGTGTTTACGAAAAATTCAAAAAAATATCGCGCACCATTCACGATGCACGATATTTTTTTCTGTTTTAAGTTTTTTATTCATGAATTAACTGTAATTTTTTCACTGTGATTTTTGCAGTTGTTTACATACTGCGGTGTGCTGTCCTGTTCGAAATTTCTCACTTTTCAATTCATTGTTAATTATTTTTTCAAACTTTTTAGAAGGCATAAAATTATGCACCCCTAAAGTATTTAACTTTAGGGGCGCACTTCATCGTTTTATTTCTCAATCACTCCAAGAAGTCTTACAAACAGCGTTGCTGCCTCTGCTCTTGTAGCATTTCTCTGCGGTGCAAAGCTACCGTCATCGTTTCCTATGAGAATACCGATTTTGTTTGTTACAACTACAGCATTCTTTGCATATTCTGAAATCATATTATTATCTGTGTAGTTAACATCGTCTTCTGCAGATACTTCTATCTTTTTATAATATGCATATCTGGCAATCATTGCCGCCATCTGCTCACGTGTTACTTCTACATCAGGCGCAAATTCCGTTTCTGATACACCTTGTACGATTCCATTTGCACTTGCCCATTTAACTGCATTCTGGTAATACTGCCCTGCAGCTACATCTGTGAACTGTACACCATCTACAACTGTCGGTTCACCTTCCACTCTGTGAAGTATTGTTACGAACATAGCTCTTGTAAGAGTTGCATTTGGAGCAAACTTTGTCTCAGAAACACCCTTCATAAGACCTTTTTCTACAACCGTCTTCACATATTCATAATACCATGCCGCCTTGTCTAAATCTATAAACTTAGCAAGAACATCTTTCTGTGACCACTTTGCATAAAGCGTAAACGACTTTGTAACAGGTGTTGAAAAATCATATTTTGCAGTGAGTGCCTTGTCTGTGTACCAACCGCCAAAAATGAATCCTTCTTTTGTCGGATTTGCCGGTGCAGTTAATGTCTCATTCTTCTTTACAATCACGTTTGCAACCGGGCTTCCGCCATTTGTTTCAAACTTAATTGTGAACTGTTCTGCAGACGAACCGCCGCCGCCAGCTGAACCATAGGTAGGTCTGTTTGGTGTAGGAGTTGGTGTTATAGGTGCGAGGTTTTCTCCGCACTTGTCGCAAATGTCATCATTATCAGAATCAATGTGATTTACCTTTGTAATTGCTGCCTTAAGCTGATTTGCGATGTAGTTATGTCCGTTTTCTGTTACAACTGTACCTGCTATAAGCTTATTGTCCAATGTCATTATAGCCTGCATAAGCGAACTGGGATTAGTCGTGTCAATATTAATTGTACCTTCATAGCCTGCGATTTCTGTTTCGTCAGCTTCAACAAAGATTACATTTTCACTTGCTGCTGCATAAATTGTATTGTACACATTTGTAGCCTCAATAAAGTAATCAACATATTCGCCAAGGTCAACAACTTGACCATCCACTGAAACCATTAAGCCCTTAACGGGATTGTGTAAACCAACAATCGCTATCAAAGCATCAGGATTTGTTGCTTTTATTGCTTCAACAGCATTAATGTTATTTACAAGGTACGCAACAGTATTAAATACAAGTTCTTCTGCTAAAGGAGCAACCATATCAACTAATGTAGCGTCCAAACTATATGAAACTATATCATAAGCTGTTTCTAAAATTGTTTCAATAACTTCGTCTGCTTTTGCGCCTTCTGCAGCTAATGCTGTTGCCCAATCATCAGGAAGCTTTGACATTGCTTCTTCTTTAATTTCAAGAGCAGTATTAACACCATCATTCAACGCTGCTGCACCTTCATCAGCATATTCGCCTTTAAGAGCAGTAATGATTGTTTCCTTAATTTCTGCCGCTTTTTCAGCATCTACATCTAAAAGTGATGCCCAATCATCAGCAGTAACATCAACTCCATCAACCAAAGGAAGAACTATATTCTTTGCATCTGTTTGATATGTAACAATAGTTGCACTTTTAAGGTCTGCTTTAGCTGTAGCATTAAGACTTTCAATATAATCAACAGCATCTGCAATAGCTGCATCTGTAAAATAATGCGTTGATGCGTCTGTTGCATCAATATAATCACCAAACTTGTAGCTGTATTCATATTCTTCATCGCCGTTTGTGGTTGTTCCTGCAAAGGCAACATAGTGGTTCTCTCCACAAGCTACATAATCTGCAGTTGTTGCAGCTTCAAGATTTTCTTCGTATTTAGCAACAATATCATCTATAATATTCTGAACATAGGCTTCAGGATTAGCAATTACATCATTGATCTGAGCAATTATATTCTCAACCTCTGCAAGAGCCTCTTGAATTTCCTCGTTATTTGCGATATACTCTTCAAGCTCTGCAAGGGTTTCCTCATAGTTTCTGATAGCATTGATAACCTCTGCGCCCGACGGAAGCTCCTCGCCTGTTTTAACTTCAAGGATAGCAAGAAGTTTGTCTGTTTCAGAAACTATCTTCTGACTAAGGTCTGAATCAGGATTTTCAAGGTCCGCTACAAGCTCATCAATTGCTGTTTTAAGTTCTGCAATATAGCCTTCGCTTTCGAGATAATTGTAAACTCTTTCAACTGCATTAGGACCATATTCTTCTATAAGCTCATTGAATTCACGAATTAAAATATCAAATTTATCAGCTATAACATCTTTTCCCTTTGTGCCGTTTTCTATAGCATTAATAATAGCATTACTAATTTCAATGTGTCCTGTGCGGCTTGGATGTGAGAAGAAACTATTGCCAATGCCGGTATATATACCAAATCCTGCTACCGTCTTAACTAAGTCAGAAGGTATGCCATTTGAATCAAAGAGAGCATCTTCAAAGATGCGGTTTGCATCAAATTCATATGCGCTTTCTCCACCACTTAGTATTGCTGCAACTTCTGCTTCAACGGATGCTGCTATTTCATCTGTTATATTGTCAAAAAGCACTCCTTCAATAGCACCTGTATTTGCACCTGCAAAACTTGCAAAATCTAAGGTATCTATTTCTAATCCGGCTTTCATAATTTTTGCAGTAGTGTTATAAGCAGCATTCAATACTCTATTTCTAATGCCTTCATCAGCCCATGCAGGATTGCTTGAATATGCATCCGCAAGACGAGCACTTACATATAAATCGTTGTCATATACATTGAAACAGTCAATAATATCAGAATCAAGTGCAGAGGTACCATCCCATGATAATAATTGGTCAGCAAAGAAATTTACATGACCATTTTTGCGTACATCAACGTATGTGTACTTGTCTGCATAAGGTGAAATATCAGCTGTATACAGGTTTGCTGCATTAACAAGAGAACCAATTAATTCTCCAAAAGGAATGATTTCTTCTGAACCGGGAACTTTAATACTTTTACCTTCCATAAGGTTTTGGATGCTTACAACTACAACATCAACATCAGGATTTGATGCATAGATTTTTTCCATAACTACATCAAAGTTATAGCAGTAGCCAACCAATGCATAAGTTAAAAGTTCTATAATTTCTTCTATATCAGCACCTACTGATACGCCCTGTTCTGCCAATAAGCCTAAGACATATTCTTTAGCAATAGCATATTTTTCTCCAATTTCAGGACTAATATCAGATACACTTATTGAATTATCAACACCGCTCATAATGTATCTTGAAAGAAATACACCAAAATTGTTAGCACCGATATCAATAGTAACTAAATCTGCATCAGCAATTTTGGCCTGATAATCTGCACGTAGTGCATTAAGACCACCAGGAAGAGCGTTGTTAAACCAGTTTTGACCAGCGGTGAAACGCCATTCGGTGTATTCATCACCATTATATGTGTTATCCAAAAGAACGCGAAGCTCTTCCACACGCATAGAACTTATTGCAAGTTGGTTGTGATTTACGATATTCCCTTGCCCTGCAAGATAATCTGCTATAAGGGAAGGATAACTTCCCTCGGGAGCTCTTTCGTAACCATACACGTTTCCGGACATTTTTACATTTGTTTTATTGGCAAGTGGTGCAGCTTCTACCTCTGCTCTGGCCTCATCGGTAAAATAACCTGCTAAACCATATCCGTTTACATTAGATGCACCAATAGAAACATAATTAATGGTTTCTGCTGCGAACACACCCATAGGCACCATGCTTAGTAGCATACAAAGCACCAGCAAACAGGATGTGAACTTTTTGATTGTTTTGAACATACTTGTTCCTCCTTAAAAATAGTATTAAAGTTTATTTTAATTAAAAATATGCATTTACTTTTCTTCGCTGTATGATATATAATCGTAATCGACATATATTTTCTCCAGCGTGCGATAATCATTCTTTCCCATACCGGTAAGTGGAATATCGTCAACGCTGACAACAGCTACCGGTTTTCCCCTCTCCTCAAGCTGTGCATTGCAAATATCAAAAATCTCTTTGCATACAGCAGCTTTATCGCAATCGGAAAGGGTTACAAGGACCATTGGCACTTGTCCTTGACCGTGTGTCCTGTCTTTTATTCCGACAGCACAACAGTTCCTTACTTCCGGATGTTCAGATACCAGGCTCTCAATATTCACAGGAAATATCTTATGTCCGTCGAATCTTGTGATCATACGTTTAATCCGACCGTTAACAAACAAGAAACCATCTTCGTCAATATATCCTATATCACCGGAATGTATCCAGCATTTCCCATCGGGATGGTTACGCATAATAGCTTCTGTTTCACTGACATTTTTGAAATAACCTTTCATCATGGATGGCCCTGTAACGCAGATTTCCCCTTCCTCCATAACAGCAAGTTCCTCAAAAGTATCAGGCTTAAAAATGCCTACCGTTGTTGTTATTGAAGGGATTCCAACACTCCCTTTTTTATAAACATTTTCTGCACAAAACGAGACTGCAGCGGAAAGCTCGCTCATTCCATATCCCTGGGCAAGAGGCCGGTGCATATTATGTTCTTTCATAAAACTATGAAGCTTTGCTTCAAGCCCCTCGTTCATAGTATCTCCGCCTGAACCCATAGTGATAAGGAACGACAAATTAAGATTTTTAACTTTCTTGCTTTCCATCATGATTTCGTAAAAGGCAGGAACACTTATCATATGTTGCGGTCTGAACTTTTTAATAAGCTTTCCCAGTTTAAGTGGATTAAAATTCGGTACTAACACCATTGTTAAACCCAATGACAGCGGCATATGCAAACCGCACACTAAGCCATAAGACGAAAACACCGGGATGATGCCCAGGAATTTTTCTTTTCTCTTAGTTTTAATGCTTGAGTGTTTGAAGTTAAAAGCAACGGCATTCATACTGTCGTTTGTAATCATTACTCCCTTAGGAAAACCCGTTGTGCCACCTGTGTATGTAATTGCCACCGTTGCGTTTCCTTTATATGGAGCCTCCGGAGACTTGATAGCCTGCCCTTTTTTTATAAAATCAGCCCAAGAGGATACTACATTGTCATACGTGACAGATGTCTTACCGGACATTTTTTTTAATACCCTTTTGACAAGCGGAAGAGAACTAAAGGCTGATTGAACAATAATATGTTTCTGGTCAATCTCTGCTTTAATTCGCTTAACTTTGTCAAAAGCTATGTCCAACGTAACCAAAACCTTTGAATCTGATTCCTTTATCATCCGTTTTATGCTGTTTACATCCATTCTCGGGTCAATTGTATTTGCAATTGCACCAATTTTATTGAGTGCGTAAATTGCAAATATCGTCTCCGGAACAGACACCGAAAGTATAGACACAGTCTGGTTTTCTCTTATGCCGATCGCATAAAAAGCATTTGCACATTTATCAACTTGTTCAAAAAACTCTTTATACTTAATATCTTTACCATAATAACTCAAGGCTACCTGCTTGGGATATCTCTCGTTGATCTGCTTTATGTATTGGTATGCAGAACATTTTGGCAAAGTACTTGCAAGAGACTCCTCGCTGTAATACTTTAGCCACGGCTTTGACACGGAAGGTTTTTCACACGAAGAAATCACAATTATGTCTTACTCCTTTTCTTAAGTGTCTGAATTGTATAGTTCCTCTATTGTGCAATTGAGAATTTTGGCAATATGAGGAAGCTTCCCGGCCTTTGGAACAGCACTTCCGGTTTCCCATTTTGTGACTGTTGTTCGGTCAACATTCAGTTCCCTAGCCAAATCTTCTTGCCGAAGGCTTTTTTTTTGCCGCAATGATTTTATGTTTATACTCAGCGCCCCCTTTTTATGAATACCTTTCATCACCTTTGCGCATAATGTGAGTTGTATTCATATTTTACTCCTTTTTTTACCATTTGTCAATAGAGTTTGTGATTTTTACTCATATTTAATTTTCGTTTTTCTCTTTACGAAGTGAATTTAATTCACTATAATATATATATGCATATATGGAGGAGCTTTAATTTGATTGGATTACGAATAAAAGAATTAAGAAAAACAAATAAGCTAACTCAGAAACAGTTAGCTAAAAAAATTAATGTGGATTGTTCTGCTGTTACAAAGTGGGAAACCGGAAAGGCTAATCCGGATTTTGAAAAACAACAATTTCTTGCTGATTTTTTTGGTGTTTCTGTGGATTATCTTCTTGGTAGAACAGACAAAAAAGAAATACACATTGAAAATGATACCATCAAAGACAATACAATAGTATATTGCAGAAACGGACAAACGACGCAGGTGGAATTGACCGAAGATAAAATAAAACTAATTTTGAAAATGATAGACGCTATCAAAGACGAAGATATTAATTTATAATTTATTTGTTCTTATGTAATCATAAAATTGTTCGTATACCTTTTTTTCCAAAGGAGACATTAAGAAACAGCTTTTATTCCTTTCATTCAGGAATATTTTTTCTCTTTCATACAACGCGTTCAGCCGCTTCATTCTGAATTTTGCGGCAGCAAGACTTATACCACATATTCTGCATATTTCTTCATCCGTGGTAACGCCAATTCCCCATAAAACGCAAGCCGGAGCAAGTATTCTACTGGCAAATATATTTGCTTCTTTTTCTATAAATGGGTCTCCCGAAGACGGTTCAAGATTATATTTACTCTCGGTATGCATAAGAATATGACAAAGCTCGTGAGCAATGGTAAAGCGCTGACGTTCGATTTTGCATTCATTGTTGTAGAATATAGAACCCATAAATGTCATACCGTCGTTTTGTTCGCATATTTCTTCAAGTCCCGCAGTTTTGATTATCTCATATCCCTTTTTATAACTTATAACTGAAACACCGAGGTTTTTGCAGATCCTGCTTACACTAACAGGCAACCGGGTTACATTATTGTCAATTAATACCCGCCATGACAAATCTCTCGATTTTCTATAGTTTAAATAATGCATCGTATATCTCCTATCATGCACAATATCTTATAAAGCTCATAAAATCTTATATTTATCATTTTATTTGGCTCCACTTGGCTTAGTCCGGACGTGATCCTTTACAGAGCGGAGGAATGGTGAAGCATTTGGCTGATTATTTTGCTAAAAAAATCGGAACAAGCATAACTTGTTCCGACGTAGCATAGAGCCGAATGGTTTAGATGACCATTCAATTATTGTTCTTTTTTGCAGTATTAATTGAAGAAATCAATATTTTGCGAATTGTACCGCATTGATTATATAAATCTTTCGCGGTTTCTCTATCTAAAATTTCCGACTTTACAAAAAGTTCGAGCCAATATTCTGTTTCATAACATTCTTTTAAAGCAATCTGTAATTTTGCAATAAAATCGTTCTTTCCGTGGGCATAGTTTGCTTCATGAATGTTTGCCCCGATTGATGTTGAACTTCTCTCTAACTGATTTACAAGCGAATAATGCCCCTTTATCGTTTCACATAACTTAATAATTTTTACTGCAAAATCCGTAGATAAATCTATAAGTTTGTTTTCCTTCATATGTAACACCTCTGCTAATATTTTATCACAGAATAAGTAACACGTAAATATTTAATGAAATATCAACTCCATTGATATGAAATAATCCTAACGGATTGTGAAATATTTTTCTTTACAGAAAAATGTGAAATAAAATTTGCCTTTTCATATTGCGTAGCAATATTTCATACACGAAGTGTATTTCATAGCGGAGCTATTTCACTTGCCGCAGGCAAATTTCATTGAAAAAGCGACTTGTCAAAACAAGTCGCTTTTTCTGGCGGAGAGTGAGGGATTCGAACCCTCGATACCTTTATAGGGTATACACGATTTCCAATCGTGCGCCTTCGACCAGCTCAGCCAACTCTCCATATCCGTTATTAACTTAACCTTATATATTATAGCGGGTTTAGTGCAAATAGTCAAGCTTTTTTTGAGAATTTTTCCGCAAGGAGCAAGTTTCCTGCTCCTTGCGGATTGAAAGCATTTTCGATAAAGCCTAAATTACTTAAGCTCAACCTTTGCGCCTGCTTCTTCAAGCTTCTTCTGAATTTCTTCAGCTTCATCCTTGGAAGCGCCTTCCTTAACTGCCTTCGGTGCGCTCTCAACGAGCTCCTTAGCTTCCTTAAGGCCGAGACCAGTGATCTCGCGAACAACCTTGATAACGTTGAGCTTTGCGCCACCAACGTCAGCGAGAACTACGTCGAAGGAATCCTTCTCAGCAGCTGCGCCAGCGTCTGCACCGCCTGCAGCCGGAGCTGCAACTGCAACAGCAGCTGTTGCGGATACGCCGAACTCTTCCTCGAGTGCCTTTACGAGCTCGTTGAGCTCAAGAACTGTTAAGCCTTTTACTTCTTCAATGAAATTTGTGATCTTCTCAGACATGTTAATAACCTCCTGATAAATTATGTTTTTTAATTATTCTGCTGCGGGAGCTTCTTCTGCCGGAGCAGCTGCTTCCTCAGCGGGTGCATCTGCAGGTGCTGCTTCTTCAGCTGCAGCCTCTTCTGCGGGAGCGGAAGCCGATACCGGACCTTCCTTCTCAACCTTTTCTGCGATTGCCTTAAGCACAAGAGCGAGACCGAAAATCGGACCCTGCAAGCCGCCGACGAGTCTTCCGAGGAGAACTTCCTTGCTCGGGAGATTTGCAAGCGCCATAATCTCTTCTACGCTGACAACCTTGCCATCCATAAATCCAGCTTTAATGTTGTAGATATCCTCGTTCTTCTTAGCGAACTCAGCAACAACCTTAGCCGGAGCGATGACATCATCTGCGCTCATTGCAAGAGCAGTTGTGCCTTCAAGAATGCCGTCAAGACCTTCAAGACCTGCTTCCTTCGCAGCAAAGCGAATGAGTGTGTTCTTGATAACCTTATAATCAACATTGTTCTTGCGCATCTCTGCACGAAGCTGAGTATCGTCAGCAACGTTGATACCCTTGTAATCAACAAGGACACCGCTGCTTGCGTTCTTCATCTTCTCTGCAAGCTCTGCAACTATCTGCTTTTTCTGTTCTAAAACCTTTGCACTGGGCATGTGGATTCACCTCCGTCTGAAATTAATGGAAAAACCCATGCGCATTAAGACGCATGGGTTACAAATTACATAATAACACAAAGTTAATTATAACTTGCTCCTCGGCAGGCTCTTTACGATTACGCGAAACGCACCTGCTGTCTTAAGACGCATTAAATATTATAGCATATATTGACAGGCTTGTCAATAGCTATTTTTAGCCAAGCATTTTTGCAACGCTGACCTTGATACCCGGGCCCATTGTCGATGTAACGACGCAGGAACGGATGTAAGTACCCTTAGCAGCTGCCGGCTTTGCCTTTATAACAGCGCCAACAAGGGTATTGAAGTTTTCAGCGAGCTTTTCCTTACCGAAGGAAACCTTGCCGATCGGGCAGTGAATGATGTTTGTCTTATCAAGACGATACTCAATCTTACCAGCCTTAAGGTCTGCAATAGCCTTTGCAACATCCATTGTAACTGTGCCTGCCTTCGGGTTCGGCATGAGTCCCTTAGGACCAAGGACCTTACCAAGACGTCCGACAAGGCCCATCATATCGGGAGTTGCAACAACAACGTCGAAATCGAAGAAGTTCTCGCCCTGAATACGTGCGAGAAGATCCTCTGCACCTACAACGTCTGCACCAGCCTCTTCTGCTTCTTTAGCCTTATCGCCCTTTGCAAATACTGCAACGCGAACGGTCTTACCGGTACCGTGCGGAAGAACAACCGCACCACGAACCTGCTGGTCGGCATGGCGGGAGTCAACACCGAGCTTAATGTGAAGCTCAACCGTCTCGTCAAACTTTGCCTTACCGAACTTTGACATAAGCTCAAATGCTTCATCGACTTCGTACGAAACTGCACGGTCAACGAGCTTTGCGCTTTCAATATACTTTTTACCTCTACGCATTCTATAAACCTCCTTGTGGTAGTTTTCGGGCTTTTCTTATAGCCCTCCCACGTAAGTAACATCGGCTATCGCCGTGTTCTGCGATTAAAGATTACTCTTCAACCGTAATTCCCATGCTTCTGCATGTTCCTGCAATCATGCTCATTGCAGATTCGACTGTAGCCGCATTAAGGTCGGGAGCCTTAAGCTCAGCGATCTTTCTGAGGTCTTCCTTGCTGATCTTTGCAACCTTCGTCTTGTTCGGGACGCCTGAGCCGCTTTCAATCTTGCAAGCCTTCTTAATAAGCACGGATGCCGGCGGTGTCTTTGTGATAAATGTGAACGAACGGTCCGCATAAACCGTGATGACTACCGGGATAACAAGTCCGATGTCGTTCTTAGTGCGCTCGTTAAATTCCTTTGTGAACTGAACGATATTAACACCGTGCTGACCGAGAGCCGGACCTACAGGGGGCGCCGGAGTTGCCTTACCTGCCGGAATCTGAAGCTTAATGAATCCTACTACTTTCTGTGCCATGATATCGCACCTCCTTAATAAAATGTGGTAAATGGCGGTATCTTCTGCGCAGCGGAGACGGCTCGTCCCATGCGCGGATACCTCCCACGTCGGCCGCATGTGCAACCGAAGTTATGCAAAAGCGCATTGCGCCTGCATGCAAAATTAATCCTCCGTGACCGGCTCGACCTGGTCAGGTTCAAGCTCAACCGGAGTTTCTCTGCCAAACATCGAAACGATAACGCGGATTTTGTTTTTATCAAGCGCGATTTCGTCAACAACGCCGACAAAGTCTTCAAGAGCACCGTCAATAATTTTGACGCTGTCACCAACCTTATAATCGATGACAATCTCATGCTTTTCAACGCCGAGGTTTGCAACCTCTTCATCGGAAAGCGGCACCGGCTTACTTGCCGGTCCGACAAAGCCCGTAACACCGCGCGTGTTGCGCACAACGTGCCAGCTTTCATCGGTCATAACCATTTTCACGAGAACGTATCCCGGGAAAATCTTGCGTTCAACTTCCTTTTTCTTACCGTCTTTAACTTCAACAACGGTTTCAACAGGAATGTTGACCGCGCAGATAAGGTCATGCAGTTTTCTGTTTTCAACAGCTTTTTCAATTGTTGCGGCTACTGTGTTTTCATAGCCGGAATATGTGTGAACCACATACCACTTAGCATTACCTGCCATTTCCGTTCTCCCCCGTTATATGTTGTGGAGAAGCGAAACTCCGTATTTGAGCACAATGTCCATAACGCCGGTGATAACAGCAAAAATTGCGCACACGATAAGAACGATAACGGTGTTCTTATACACCTGCGAAGCTGTCGGCCATGTGACCTTCTTAAGCTCACTCTTCATTTCGCGGAACCATAAAGCAATGCCGCCGCGCTTTTTCTTCTCGACTTTTTTCTCAGCCATTCTGTGCACACCCTTTCATTTGTAATTGAGGAAAGAAAAACAGATTACTTGGATTCTCTGTGAAGGGTATGCTTACGGCAGAACGGGCAATGCTTCTTAAGCTCGAGTCTGTCCGGTGTGTTCTTCTTTTCCTTCATTGTGTCGTAGTTTCTGCGCTTGCATTCTGTGCAAACGAGCGTGATTTTTGTTCTCATAATTTTCGGCCTCCAAAGAATAATTTGCCTCCCTGACAGCCATTACGGCTTCGCGGAAACTTTTTGTTTCTCCCGCGTAGGTTTAAGTGCAGCTTTTAAAAAAGAGCACGAAAAATAAACCTTTCACAGGTAATATACATTGTAACACAGGTTAATGTGTCAGGTCAAGTGTTTTTTTTAATTTTTTTCATTTTTATTCCAGCTCGAACATTCCGGTGTATAACTGATAGTACTTTCCGCGCTGTTTTAAGAGGTCCTCATGCGTACCCCGCTCAATTATCTCTCCGTTTTCAAGAACCATTATCGCCTTTGCGTTGCGTACTGTGGAAAGGCGGTGCGCAATTACGAACACCGTTCTTCCTTCCATAAGCGTATCCATCCCTTTTTCAATAAGGGCTTCTGTTCTTGTGTCAATCGAGCTTGTCGCCTCATCAAGTATCAGCACCGGCGGGTCTGCTACGGCAGCACGGGCAATTGCAAGAAGCTGGCGCTGTCCCTGACTTAAGTTTACGCCGTCGGAGGTAAGCACCGTGTCGTATCCGTCGGGAAGATGCGTGATAAACGAATGAGCGTTTGCAAGCTTCGCGGCACGAACAATCTCCTCATCCGTTGCGTTGAGATTACCGTAGCGGATGTTTTCCGCAACAGTTCCGGTGAAAAGGTGCGTATCCTGAAGCACCATACCGAGAGAGCGGCGCAAATCGCTTTTTCTTATCTTATTAATATTTATCCCATCGTAAGTGATTTTCCCGTCCGGAACATCATAGAAGCGATTTATAAGATTTGTTATAGTCGTCTTTCCCGCTCCGGTAGAGCCTACAAACGCAATTTTCTGCCCCGGCTTTGCGTAAAGCGATATTCCATTGAGAACAGTTTTGTCATTATCATATCCGAAAACAACATTTTCAAAACGGACATCGCCCGAAACCTCGGTATATTTAACGCTGCCGTCCGGCATCAGCTCCTTCCACGCCCATACACCCGTCCGCTTTTCCGATTCACGAAGCGTTCCGTCTTCTTTTCGTTCAGCGTACACAAGCGTTACCGTTCCGTCATCCCGTTCCGGAGTTTCATCTATAAGCTCAAATATACGTTCTGCACCCGCAAGTGCATTTATGATGGAATTGAACTGCTGAGAAATCTGCGTTATCGGCTGGAAGAACGAGCGCGTGGACTGAAGAAACGACGCAACGGTTCCTATATCCAGAACTCCGCCAACTGCGAGTGCCGCACCTATGGTTGCGGTAAGCGCATAGTTGATATATGAGAAATTGTTCGTAATAGGACCAAGGACGCTGGCAAAGGTATTTGCATTTGATGCCGCATCAAAAAGCTCCTCATTGATTTTTCCAAATGCCTCTTTCGATTTTTCCTCGTGGCAGAAAACCTTTACAACCTTCTGCCCTTCTATCATTTCTTCTATATATCCGTTAACAGCACCTATCGCCTTCTGCTGCCGCTTGAAGTATTTCGCACTCTGGACTCCGATAAGCTTCACGGTAAAGGTTATCACAAAAACCATAACGACAATGAGAGCCGTAAGAACAGGGCTCAATATACACATAAGTATAAACACGCCGATAATCGTCACACCGGACGAAAACATCTGGGGTATACCCTGACTGAGCATCTCGCGGAGTGTGTCGGTATCGTTTGTAAAGCGGCTCATTATTTCACCGTGAGTATGCGTATCAAAATATTTTATCGGCAAGCTCTGCAGGCGGGTAAATGTATCCACACGAATCCTTCGCATCGTTTCAGTGGAAATATTCATCATAAGGCGGCTGTACATATATGCACCCGCAACACCAACGGTATATACGCACCCCATAAGAGCAAGCTTTGCCGCAAAAGCAGCTACATCAAAGCTACCGTCCGCAAGCCCTGCTTCAATCGAATTGATTACAGGTTTCAGAAAATATGTTCCCGCTACGCCTGCAAGAGAACTGCAGAGTATCCCCAAAAACACCAGCACAAGCAGATGCTTCTGGCTTCCCATATAACCGAGAAGGCGAAGTATTGTCTGCCCTGCGTTCTTCGGCTTCTGCATCCCTCTTCTTCCGCGTGGGCCGCCGGGGCCATGCATAGGTCTTCCGTTTGCCATTACTGCTCCACCACCTTCTGCTGAGAATCGTGAATTTCACGGTAAATTTCATTTGAGCAGAGAAGTTCTTCATGCGTTCCTATCGCATTTATACCTCCGGCATCAAGAACGATTATCTTATCCGCATCGCTGACGGATGACACACGCTGCGCAATGATTATTTTTGTCGTGTCTGCAAGAGATGCTCGGAATGCATCGCGTATTTTCTTGTCAGTTGACGTATCGACCGCGCTTGTGCTGTCATCAAGAATTATTATCTTCGGATGCTTCAGGAGCGCACGCGCAATACACACTCTCTGCTTTTGACCGCCGGAGAGGTTTACGCCGCCCTGTCCGAGCTGAGTTTCATATCCGTCCGGAAACGCACTTATAAAATCGTGTGCCGCAGCACGCTTGCATGCCGACTCAATTTCCTCACGCGTTGCGTTTTCATTTCCCCAGCGGAGATTTTCCTCTATCGTACCCGAGAACAGCACATTGTTCTGCAAAACCATCGCCACGGAATCACGAAGCGCGTTAAGGTCATAGTCGCGCACATCGCACCCGCCGACGGACACCATGCCTTCGCTTACATCGTAAAGACGCGGGATAAGCGATACAAGCGTTGTCTTTCCCGAACCTGTTCCGCCAATCATTCCAACGGTCTCGCCGGAGTTGATTTTAAAGCTTATGCCATCAAGCGCACATTTGCTCTTGTCACCGGAATATGAGAACGAAACGTTGTCAAAAACAATCTCGCCGTTTTCAACTTCCATCTTTCCTGCAACGTTGTTCTTTATATCTATATCTTCGTCAAGCACCTCGCATATACGCACAACGGACGCGCGTGACATGATAATGCTTACAAAACACATCGAAAGTCCCATAAGCGACATGAGTATCTGTGTGATGTAGCTTATAAAGCTTATAAGCTCCCCTGTTTCCATACCACCGACGGAAATAAGGTTGCCGCCGAGCCACAGAACCGCAATTATGCATGAATACATAACGACCTGCATTATCGGCATATTCATGATAAGCACGCGCTCTGCACGTCTTTGGGCGTTCATAACACCCTCTGCCGCTTTTGAGAATTTGCCGTTTTCGTGCTCTTCTCTGTTATACGCCTTTACAACGCGGATTGCAACAAGTCCCTCCTGAACAGCCGAGTTCATCGCATCGTATTTTGTGAACATCTGTTTAAAGCGCGGAAATGCTTTTATTGATATAAAAGAAAGCGCAACCGCAAGCACCGGAATTGCAACGAAAAACACGCGCGCAAGCTCTGCATTTATCGAAACGGCAAGCACCGTTGCGCTGACAAGCATAACAGGAGACCGCACCATCATACGTATAACCATCATAAATGCATGCTGAACAAACGTTACGTCCGTGGTAAGGCGAGTTACGAGCGACGCCGTGGAAAACTTATCGACATTGGCAAAGGAAAAGTCCTGAATTTTGTCAAACATACGCTTGCGGACATTCTTTGCAAAGCCGGTGCTCGCAACGGATGCATATCTTCCCGACAGCACACCGAACGTAAGTGAAAACAGAGACATAAGTACCATCAGCCCACCGACTTTGACAATATAGCCGACACCCGCTCCGCCTTTTATTCCCACGTCGATAATCTTTGACATGAGAAGCGGAATGAATATTTCCATAACTACTTCAAGCGATATGAATATCGGCGAGAGTATTGCCGGCAGTTTGTATTTACCGACGCAGCCAAGAAGCTTCCGAATCATTCTCCTACCTCCAACGTGTTTTTTGCATAATAATCCATATTGATTATTTTATTACCGCAAATTTACAAAGTCAATCAAAGAAGCGAGAATTTACAGATTGTTCAGTTTTGGGAACATTAAAAACCGCCTGCGGTAACACAGACGGTTTTTGGTATATGTTCTGTTTTAATTACTCAGCGTCAGCTGCGTCCTCTGCAACTGTCTCTTCAGGGAGGATGTCGTTCTCCTCACCAGAGGTTGCAACGAGCTCTTCGGTATCTTCCGGAGCTTCTTCTGCAGCAGTCTCTGCCGGAGCGGCTTCACCCGGGATAAGAGCACGCATAGAGAGAGAAATCTTCTGATTCTCTTCGTCAACTGCGATGATCTTAGCCTCTACCTCGTCGCCTTCCTTAAGTGCATCGCTTACCTTTGCGATACGTGTGTTTGTAATCTGGGAAATGTGGATAAGACCGTCAACTCCCGGAACAATCTCTGCAAATGCACCAAACGGCATAAGCTTAACAATCTTGACCTTTGCGGTATCCTCTACATTGTAAGCTGCCTTGAACTTAAGCCACGGATTGTCCTCTGCCTTCTTGTAGCCAAGGGAAATCTTCTTCTTTTCAGCATCAAGAGCGAGAACGAAAACGTCAACCTCCTGACCTTCCTTGAACATCTCGGACGGATGGCCGATGCGTCCCCATGTCATTTCGGAAATGTGGAGCATTCCGTCAACACCACCGATGTCGATAAATGCGCCGTAAGAAGCGAGGGAACGAACAACGCCCTTGTACTCCTTGCCGACCTCGATGTCTGCCCATACGCGCTCCTGAGCCTCACGGCGAGCCTCTGCCGCAACCTCGCGGATAGAACCAACGATGCGACGGCGCGGACGGTTGACTTCTTTAATCTTAAGCTGAACCTTCTTCTTGAGAAGATCGTTTAAGTCTGCGCTCTTCGGAAGTCCGGACTGTGATGCCGGAACGAAAACGCGGAGTCCGCGAACGGTAACTACAACACCGCCTGCGTTTACATCTGTAACGGTACCTTCAACAGTAGTCTTGTCCTGACGTGCAAGCTCTACATCATCCCAACCCTTTATAGCGTCAAGACGCTTCTTGGAAAGTGTGATAATTCCTTCAACATCGTTTACACGGACAACGGAGCACTCAATCTCGTCGCCGACTTTATACTTATCTGCTTCTGCATCTTCGCCGATTTCTGAATACGGGATATAACCGGCGTACTTTGCGCCAAGGTCTACCTGAATATCGGACGGGGTGATTGCTGTTATCACGCCGACAACCTTATCTCCATTATTAAAAGTTTTGAGAGAACTTAAAAGTAACTCCTCAAAAGATTCTCCCTCAAAGTTCTTGATTTCTTCGCTCATCTTGCCTTTTACCTCCTTAATTATCCAATCGGGTGTCGATGCGCCCGCCGTGATTCCGATACTCTCTGCGCCGCGAATTTCGGAGAGATCAATCTCTTCTGCGTTCTCAACGCGGATAACCTTCGGACACACGGAAGTACATATCGCAACAAGCTCCTGAGTATTTGAGCTTGTCCTGTCCCCGATTACAACCATAACGTCTGATTCCGATGCCAGGCTTGCAGCTTCGGTCTGTCGTTTATCGGTCGCGAGACATATTGTATCAAATATTTCGCAATTTGTACACACTTTTTTTAAAATTTTTACGCAACTTTCCCAAATTTTTCTTCCGACAGTGGTCTGAGAAACAGCGCAAACCCGCCTGGCTCTAAGCTCAGGACGGTTTTTAAAAAGTTTTGACATTTCTTCCGCCGAACCGACGATTTCTGAGTGTAAACACTGTCCTGCGATACCGAGAACCTCCGGATGCGATCTTTTTCCGACGATTATGACCTCACATCCATCCTCGGATTTTTCGCGGACGATATTGTGGATACGCATAACATACGGGCACGTAGCATCCACATATTCAATTTTTCGGGACGCAAGCTCGTCATAAACGCTTTTTGCCACGCCGTGTGAGCGGATAACCGCAAGACTGCCTTCCGGCACCTGCGCTGCCGAGTCTACGCTCGGTACCCCAAGCGATTTAAGATGCTCTACAACGTGTGCATTGTGAATTATCGGGCCTATTGTACATGCTCGCACGCCTTCACGTCCGAGCTTTTCCGCCATATCCACCGCACGCCGTACACCGAAGCAGAAGCCCGCGGTTTTCGCAACGGTCACCTTTGCCATCAGGCTTCACCGCCCTTTCCAAGCGCAAGTATGTCGCCGAAAACCCGCTCTACCACGGCTTTATACTTTGTGTTGCCGCTTCCCTCGAACGAATCTGTCCGGACAGGCGTTCCGACGATTACATCCACACGACCAAAAAGACGCTTTTTCCCGCTTATAAAAACAGGAAGCATTGAAGCACCTGCACGGCAGGCAATCATTGCAGCGCCAGTCTTTGCGCCGGCAACGTCAGCCTCGCCCGACACTCGTGTGCCTTCCGGGAAGATAACGATCTTTCTGCCATTTTTAAGATGATTGATGGCATCGCGAAGCGTGGACATTGAAGTAGACCCCCGGTCAACAGGAATTGCCTCAATCTTTCTAAGAAGCGTACCTATTACCGGAACGCGGAAAAGCTCAATCTTCCCCATAAACACTGGAAGATCGGCTTTTTCAAACAGCATAACGGCAAAAAACGGATCCAGCATTGAGGTATGGTTCGCGCACACAACAGTCGCGCCCTCCGGCACATTCTCCTTGCCGGTAATTCTCACACGGAAGAAAAGTCGAAAAACCGGAATTACAACAGAAACAAGAAATTTATAAAACCGCATCAGCCATCCAACCTCTCTTTTATTATGTTTTTAAGAAGCTCTACGCTCTTCTCCAGCGTATTCCCGGTAGTATCAACCGTTATCGCATCCTCCGCCGCCGCAAGAGGTGCAACGCTGCGGCTTGAGTCCTGCTTATCCCTCGCACGCATATCCGAAAGCACAGTCTCAAAAGAAACATTCTGCCCTTTATGAATCAGCTCGTCATATCTTCTCTTCGCACGGTCTTCATCCGTCGCTGTAAGGAAAATCTTTATGCGCGCATCCGGAAGGACAACCGTTCCGATATCGCGCCCATCCATTATAACGTTGTCACGCCTTGCAAACTCGCGCTGCATCTCAAGCAGAAACGCACGCACTGCAGGAATAGCCGACACATCGGATGCATATCCTGAAATGACATGCTCGCGGATTTCATCCGTTACATCGTCCCCATTCAAGAACAAACGCTGAACTCCGTCGCGGTGAGCTATTTCAATATTAATTAAGGGGAGCAATTTTTCCACTTCTGCAGCGTCCTTTGGATTTGCACCCGTGCGCTTCACATAAACACCTACCGTGCGATATATCGCGCCGGTGTCGACATATGTAAAGCCAAGCTCCTTTGCAAGCAATTTTGATATTGTGCTTTTACCCGCACCGCTCGGTCCGTCAATCGCTATTGCACACTTATTCATAACGTTCTCTCCTTTATTCTGCCGCAGAATACGTTCCTGCCGAGTATGCCGTCGACCATGCTATCTGGAGATTGAAGCCTCCTGTATATGCATCAACGTCTATTACTTCACCGGCAAAGAATAATCCGCTTGTGATTTTGGATTCCATTGTTTTCGGATTTATTTCACGGACATTCACGCCACCTGAGGTTATGACTGCCTCTGCAATCGGGCGCTTGCCGTCTATATCTATACGCAAACCTTTAAGCGTGTCACGCAACGCACGGCGCATCTCACGTGTAAGTGTATTCGCCTTCACATTAGCCTCTATGTGGCTTTTCGCAAGGACAATAGGGATAATGCCCGAAGGAAGAAGACCGCGCAGAAGATTTCTCATATCCTTATTCTTCTTTTCTTCTATATCGCGCAAAATTCTCTCCTCAAGCTTTTCATGCGTAAGTCCCGGCTTTAAATCAATAAGCACATGGTATTTTTCATTTTCAAAATCTCGCATATGCGCGCTTGCCGAAAGAACGAGTGGACCGGACAAGCCGAAATGCGTAAACAGCATCTCGCCCAGCTCTGAAAAAAGCACTGTTCCTTTTTCGTTTTTCGCCGTAAGTGTAACATTCTTAAGGGTAAGTCCCTGCGCACCTCTGCACAAATCGCCCTCTCCCACAAGGGGGATAAGTGACCCCTGCGGTTTTCTTACTGTATGCCCGCAGCTTTCCGCAAAGGCATACCCATCACCGGTAGATCCGGTAAGCGGATACGACACACCACCCGTAGCAACGATAACCGAATCGCACGCATACGTATCCTCCCTTGTCTTTACCCCGGTTACTCTTCCGTCTTCGGCGAGTACGCCGCAAACGGTTTCTGTCTTTATCCTTGCACCGTTTTGCTTTGCAAATAAAATCAGCGCATCGGTAACCTCTCGCGCACTGTCCGATTCCGGAAAAACACGAAATCCACGCTCTGTTTTTAACCGTACACCAAGACTTTCCAGAAGTTCCATCATATCCTGCGGCGAAAATGCCGAAAATGCGCTGTACATAAACCGCGGATTCTGCGGAATGTTCTCTAAAAGCTCGCGAAAATCACAGTTGTTTGTTACATTGCATCTGCCTTTTCCCGTTATATTAAGTTTTTTACCCGGCTGCGGATTTTTCTCAAGAACAAGCACATCCGCACCCGCGCGTCCGGCAAATCCTGCCGCAAGAAGACCTGCAGCACCCGCGCCTATTACTATAACCTTTTTACTCATTGTATGCCTTCTCGTATACTTCGTATTCATCCCAGATGGTTTCAAGATTGGAAAGGGTTTTAACTACCTCGTCACCTTTCTTTATGCTGAGCGCCGCAATCAGCGCGTTTATAAGAGAAAGAGGTGCAACAAGCGAATCCGCAAACGAAACCATGCCGCTTCGTGCCGTCATTTTATAATCAGCATACCGGCAAAGCGGAGAGCTTTCCGTGTCTGTCAGCGCAACGACCTTTGCACCGCGGCTGTGAGCAAACTTCATCGCCTTTAGCGTACGCTTTGAATATCGCGGGAAGCTTACTCCGATAAACACATCCTCATCCGATATACGCAGTATCTGCTCAAACACCTCGCTGACGCTTATCGTGCTTATTATATGAACATTGGGGAACATAAGATTCAAATAAAATCCGAGAAACTGCGCCAAAGCACTTGAAGCGCGAACTCCTATTACATAGATGCTCTTTGCGCGAAGAATGCATTCACAAACCTTGTTAAACTCATCTCTGTTGATTTCATCAATCGTCGCAAGGATATTTTCTGCATCTGCACGAAGAACCGATCCAACAACATCCTCACGGATTTTTTCGCTTGAAAGCTCTATTCTCTGTGTTGCCGTAAGCTTGTTCTTCACAACATCCTGCAAATCACGCTGCATTTCGGGATATCCGTCATACCCAAGCTCCGCCGCAAAGCGGACGACGGTAGACTCGCTGACACCCACGCGCGCGGCAAGCCGTCCGGCAGTTACAAAAGCAGCTTTATCGTAATTTTCAAGAATATATCCGGCAATAAGTCTTTGTGCCTTTGAATACGTCGAAAGCTCTTCTTCAAAGCGCCCCAGAAGATTTTTCAAATCCTACACCTCACTTAAGCCCCGCGGAATAGAGCCACTCGGTTTGTATGCCTCTACTCTGTATATGTTCATTCCCTGCTCCATGAAGCGTGATTCGTATTCCGTAACGACATTCGGAATCCCGCTTGATGCCAGGTCAAAGGTAATATTGCGCAAACGCAACCCGTATTCGGACATCGAATTGAGCGAAAACTCAAAAAGCTTTGAATTGTCTGTTTTAAAATATATAAATCCGCTATCAGAAAGCACCTTATCATATCTTGCAAGGAAATCTCCGTGAGTAAGACGGCGTTTGGCTTGCTTTTTCTTCGGCCACGGGTCGCTGAAATTGAGATAAATTCCGTCTATTTCCCCGTCTTCGAATATTTCGCACAGATGCTCTGCATCAACATCAAGAAAACGCACATTCGGTATTTCCTGCTCCATAGCCTTTTCCATAGCCATAACAAGCGCACCCTGCTCGCGCTCAACGCCAATGAACAGGGTTTTATCATCATTCTTAGCAGTCTCAGTTATAAACCTGCCCTTTCCGCAGCCTATCTCTATGCATATCCTCTCAAACCCGAAGCTTTCTTTCCACTTGCCGCGCATCTTCTCCGGCTCTGCGGGGCAAACGGGTGCGCATTTTGCAAGGCGCCCCGCAAGATTCAGCTTTTTTCTCATTCTCAAAGTGTTCACACTCTCCCATTATATAATGTAATATTTTATCACAAACCGAAGCGTGTTTCAATCTTTTTTTACTGAAAATATTATCAAAAATACTTTCAAGCAATCAACCCGTGAGGTTTTTGCCTCACGGGTTGATTGCTGTTTATTACAGATTTTTAAATGCTTTTTTTGCCGTTTTCCTTTATCTTTTCTGCCGAAAGCCCCGAAAGCTCTATACGCAGAAGATTTGTTTCCATATAGTTAAACGGCGAGAGAGAGCCGAAGCAAATGCACTCCTCCGGAACTCTTTCCACGGCGTTTCTGCAGAGATTTGAATCAAGAAGTGCAGTAGCTGTTGTATCAAAGAAAATATTTTTGCGCGTCTTTGCAAGCTCACCAAGCCTTTCGGCGGCGAATATTGAAAATCCAGTAGCAAGTAGCGGAACATCACTGTACTTTGAAACCAGTGCTACATAGTCATCTGCGGAGATGCTTTTTGCAGTGTCAAGTTCGCTTCTTCCTCGGAAGTTTTCAAAGCTTGCGCAAACCCTTACCGGAACGCCAAGCTCACGTGCCAGCTCCATAACCTTCCCCGCACGATGAATGGGAGAATACTGGTCAAAAAGCATCTCCGGAGAGAGAGAATAGCCGTGGTAAAGCGGAGCAAGCTCAAAGCCGCAAAAACCCATCGCTATCATCTTGCGCGCATCGCGTTCCCAGCCGGGATAAGCAGGATTCACAAGTGCCATCGGAATGAACTTTGTTTTCCCTTCGTAACCTTCAAGCTCGCCTAAAAGCTCAAGATTTGCAGCGTTTGCATCCTTATAGAAAATACCGTTTAAGTTTGCAACGACCATATGCGTAATGTCATATTCACGCGCAAGTGTGTCAAGACCTTCGAGCGTATTGAATTCAAGATTACGGAACGGCCAGTGTCCTACATATGTATTAATATCAATAAACATAGCTTACTTACCCGTCCTTTCCAGAAATCTCGAAAATGCAGAGCCTGCGAGAATAGTCTTTTTATCCTCATCGGAAATACGCGCTCCCAAAATCTTACCCGCGCAGGCAGACAGAGAATTGTCAGTACCGAAAAGGATTCTGTCAGCACCGAGAACTCTTACTGCCTCTTCCATTTGGGGACGGTCATACACGCTGCCGCTCATATCGGTATACACATTCGAACAGTCGGCAATCGCTTTTAAGGAATACTGCCACTCGGCGATTGTGAAATGTCCCATAACAAACGTTGCCTCGGGATATCTCCTCGCTGCGTTTGCCATATGCACACCATCGGTTGCATGCGGCTGGCGCACTTTATTTCCCGCATCCATAAAGTGCATGGAATGCTGCAAGATAGGTATATCAAGCTCTATGCACTTTTCAATTATCGGTTCATACACCGGGTCGTCCATAAAATAATCATAGTAAAGCTTTACACCGACAAAGCCAAGCTCCTTCACGCAGCGCTCAATCTCCGGTGCACCAGAAATGCTCGTGCCACGCGACAACGGGATTGTCGTGCATTATTTTGAGTTTGTCCTTTATATTCATTTTACCCTCACCTTACTTATTGGCGCGAAAATACGCGCAAACCTTTTCAAATGCCTTAATTGTCTCTTCAAGATCCTGCTCCGTAAAGAACTCATTTACCTGAACCTTGATGCAGGTGTCAAGGATTTCTTCTGCAACGGGGCAGTCTCCCGCCTTGTACTCGGTGTTCTCAAACGGATAGTTCGAGCCACCCGGGTATGCAGTGCGGTTTTTGAACATATCATACTGATATACGCAATGCGGAATATATCCCGCACTAGCACATATCCCCTCTGCCTGCAGAGCTTTTGCAAGCTGTTTGTTATCCGCGCCCAGCTCTTCCTTGTCAACGCGTAGCAGATAGAACCAGTAAGAGCTTTCGCATCCGTCCGTTATCTTATGTGGCATAATTCCCGGGATCTTTTCAAGCGCATGGTTAAGCTTTTCGCCGTATACGTGGCGCTTTGCGCAGATATTCTCAACCTTGTCAAGCTGAGCAAGACCGACAGCTGCCGTAAGCTCATTCATGCGGTAATTCGGAGCAAGATTGGAAACATTCTTCGCGACATCCTCTCCGAAACGGTTGTAGTTTTTATCAGCAAACATAACCGCCCTATGATAAAGCTCTTCATTATCGGTAATAATCATACCTCCGTCACCTGCGGAGATATGCTTAAAGTCATTAAGCGAGAAACAACCGATGTCACCGAAAGTACCGGCATACTTACCCTTGTACTTTGTGCAGTAAGCCTGAGCGCAATCCTCAACAACGTAAATGTTGCGTTTTTCGCAATTTCGCATATTTTATCAACCTCAGCAGCATTACCTGCAAGGTGGACAACAAGAATTGCCTTTGTCTTATCCGTAATCTTTTTCTCCACGCTATCGGCAGTCATATTGTATGAGTTCGGATCAAGGTCTGCAAATACCGGAATTGCATTCTGGAAAAGAATACCGATAACGCTTCCCATATCAGTAATCGGGGACGTAATAACCTCATCGCCCGAGCCTATCCCGCAAGCTCCGAGTGCAACGTGAATTGCCGCTGTGCCCGAGCTTGAACCTGCACAGTATTTTGCACCGTACATATGTGCAAACTTTTTACAGAAACGCTTTGTCATATTTCCCTTCCAGTAAAACAGCGTGTTCTGGTTAAGCGCCTCTTCAAGATAATAGGCAAGCTCCTCCTTGCCGAAGCGCATCCCCTTTCCGTAAGGGGTTGTCTTTACCGGAGCCCCCCGTTAATTGCCAGCTTTTCCATGTCAATTCCCTTTCTCACCATGAAGTTTTTTCCACCGCACTTTTGCGGGAATATTTTACAATTTGCCATTATGACTCTTTTATCTTTTATTATATGACGGTTAAATATCTAATTCAAGCAGACTTTGTGACAAATCGGGCAACTTCGCAAGTGATGTTTCGTCTGTTTTCATAAAAATGCGCGTAATAGGGAAAAATCTTTTTCTAACATATATCTTTACGATTCGGGCAAAATGTGTTACAATATTAACATATAAATAGATAGGAGAAGATTCTGATGAAAATTTCACCGCTACAGAAAGCAAGATACGAATATGCACCGAAGCTTCCGCAGATGCTTCGCGGCGGCATTGCCGAAATCAGCGTTTTAGAGGGTGCGGAAACAAAAAGCGTTGCTGATTGCGAGAAAATCGCAGCACTTTTTCCCAACACCTACGGAAAGAAGGAGATCGTTTTCCAGAAAGGTCAGAACACTTCCGCAGCTAAGCGACAGGTTGTCGGCGTTATCCTCTCCGGCGGTCAGGCACCGGGCGGACACAACGTTATCTGCGGATTGTATGATGCGCTTAAGTCCACCAATCCTGAAAACGTTCTTTACGGCTTCAAGGGCGGTCCGAGCGGTCTTATTGAGGACGATTATATAATTTTTGATGATGAGTATATCAACAAATACAGAAACACCGGCGGTTTTGACATCATCGGTTCCGGCAGAACAAAGCTTGAAACCAACGAGCAGTTTGCCATCGTCTCTGACGTCTGCAAAAAGCACGGTATCACGGCAATCGTCATCATCGGCGGTGACGACTCCAACACCAACGCAGCTGTTCTTGCGGAATATTTTGCCGCAAATAACACCGGCGTTCAGGTAATCGGTTGCCCGAAGACCATCGACGGCGACCTTAAGAATGAAGACATTGAGTGCTCATTCGGTTTTGACACTGCAACAAAGACATACAGCGAACTTATCGGAAACATCGAAAGAGACGCAAACTCTGCAAAGAAATACTGGCATTTCGTCAAGGTTATGGGGCGTTCTGCTTCCCACGTTGCTCTTGAGTGTGCACTTGAAACACAGCCGAACATCTGCCTTATCTCTGAAGAGGTTGCCGCAAAGAAGATGTCTCTTTCCCAGATTGCAGATTATATTGCAGATTCCGTAGCAGGAAGAGCTGCAAAGGGTATGAACTTTGGTGTTGCAATAATCCCCGAGGGCGTTGTTGAGTTTGTTCCCGAGTTTGCAGTGCTGATTGCTGAAATAAACGAGCTTCTTGCAGGAAGCCGCGCTGATGAGTTCAACGCACTTCCGACATGGGCAGACAAATATGCATTTATCGAAAAAGGACTCACAAAAGAGTCCATAGAAGTATTCGCAATTCTTCCCCAAGGCATCCAGCAACAGCTGTTCTTAGAGCGCGACCCGCATGGCAACGTTCAGGTTTCTCTTATCGAATCAGAAAAGCTTTTCTCCGCGCTCGTCTCCGATAAGCTTGCCGCACGCAAAAAGGCAGGAACGTACAGCGGTAAATTTTCCCCGCTCCACCACTTCCTCGGTTATGAGGGAAGATGCGCATTCCCGTCAAACTTCGATGCGGACTACTGCTACAGCCTCGGTTACAACGCATTTATGCTCATTCAGTACGGCTACAACGGATATCTCTCCAAAATTTCAAACCTTTCAAAGCCCGCGGACGAGTGGGTTGCAGGAGGTATGCCGATAACAAAAATGATGAACATCGAGCGCCGTCATGGCGAAGATAAACCGGTTATCAAGAAAGCTCTTGTTGAGCTTCATGGCAAGCCGTTTAAGTTCTTTGAAGCAAACAGAGAAACCTGGGCAATTGAAACCTCATACGTATATCCCGGTGCTATCCAGTACTACGGCCCGGCAGAGGTTTGCGATCTCACAACAAGAACCCTCGCACTTGAAAAGGAATAATTAAAAACTTCGTATAATTGCAAATGACCTCCGGCATCTGCCGGAGGTCATTATATATCCGCTATTTATTTTTTCTTCTTCGTATGAATTTTATGATTTCTTCAATTGGGATGATTGAAAATGCGAGAGCCGTTGCAACTCCGTATTCCTGCGCATCAAGGCGGGCAAGGGAGAATGCGTGTGCGAGGAACGGGATTTCCACAACAAGCGTTACAAGAATGAACGATACCACTGCCGCTCCCCACAGCCAGAGGTTACGTCTCTTCATCTTAAAGACAGAGCCACGGAGTGAGCGCAGATTGAACGAGTGGAAAATCTCCGCGAACGCAAGCGAGAGAAACGCCATAGATGTTCCGAGGGTGTTTGCATCATATCCAAGCGCCGCTGCACCGAAGCGCAGAGCGTGGTCAGGATAAAGCACATCATGCCCTATGAAGTATGATGCAAGCGTAATTGCCGTAAGAATAACGCCCTGATATATAACGCCAACTCCTACACCGCCGGCAAACACACCCTCATCTGGCGAGCGTGGAGCGCGCTTCATAAGGTCACTTTCAGGCTTTTCCATACCGAGCGCAAGCGCCGGTAGGCAGTCGGTTACAAGGTTTATCCACAAAAGGTGAACCGGTCCGAAAAGCGTGAATCCCATAAGCGTTGCAACGAAAATAGAAAGCACCTCGGAAAGATTTGACGCAAGAAGAAACTGGATACATTTTCTTATATTGTCGTAAATCCTGCGACCCTCGCCTACTGCAGAGACAATTGTTGCAAAGTTATCATCCGCAAGAATCATATCTGCAACGTTTTTCGTTACATCCGTTCCCGTGATACCCATTCCCACACCGATATCGGCATTTTTGATTGACGGAGCATCGTTTACGCCATCGCCCGTCATTGCGCTTATCTTGCCGAGCTTCTGCCACGCCTTTACTATGCGCGTTTTATGCTCAGGCTGCACACGTGCATATACGGAATATTTTTCGACAACGCCGTCAAACTCCTCATCTGACAAAAGCGAAAGCTCCGCGCCCGTCATTGCCGCATCAGCATTCTCAATAATTCCGAGCTCACGCGCAATCGCAACTGCGGTGTCCTTGTGGTCACCAGTTATCATTATCGGGCGGATTCCCGCGTTTTTACATTCCTCTATCGCGCTTTTCACCTCATCGCGCACGGGGTCAATCATACCGACAAGACCTATAAAGCACAGCTCCCGCTCAAGTGTCTCCGGTTCAAAATCCGACGGAATGGCATCGTGCATTTTCATCGCCGATGCCAGCACTCGCAAAGCGCGATCTGCCATATTCTTGTTACTTTTTAATATCTCTTCTCGTAGCGCATCAGTCATATCCGTTGTTTTCCCATCCACATACGCCTTTGTGCATCTTCTCAGCACCTCATCCGGCGCACCCTTTGTAAACTGAACAATGCTACCGTCAGCCTTTTTGTGAACAGTTGACATCATCTTGCGCTCAGATGAAAACGGTGCTTCGCCCACGCGCGGACACTGCCCGCTCTTCTCGTTTTTATCAAAGCCAAGCTTATATGCATAGTTTACAAGCGCACATTCCGTCGGCTCACCAACAGCCGACTTCGCATCAACATCAAGCTCTGCATCAGATGCGAGCGCCATTGACGTTGCAAGAAGCATTTCGTCTTCGCCAAAGTGCTCTACCACCGTCATTTTGTTCTGCGTAAGCGTTCCGGTTTTATCGGAGCAGATAATCTGCGTACATCCAAGCGTCTCTACCGCGGTAAGCTTGCGGATTATTGCATTTCGCTTTGACATATTGGTTACGCCGATTGAAAGCACAATTGTAACAACCGTTGCAAGCCCCTCGGGAATCGCCGCAACAGCGAGCGATACCGCAATCATAAACGTGTCAAGCACAGTATCAAGACGCACACCGCCACCCGCAAAATATGCGCGCGCAATATTTATAGCAAATATTACGACGCAAATTCCGATAACAAGCTTTGTGAGAATAGCGGAAAGCTCGGAAAGCTTTAGCTGGAGCGGAGTTTTTCCGTCCTTCGCCTGCGTCAGTGCATCGGCAATTTTGCCCATTTCAGTATCCATACCCGTCTGCGTTACAACAGCGCGCCCACGGCCATAAACAACCGTACTGCCGGAAAAAACCATATTCCTTCTGTCACCAAGCGAAATATTTTCACCCGAAAGTGTCTCGGAGGTCTTTGTAACAGGTACTGATTCTCCCGTAAGTGCGGCTTCTTCAACCTTCATACTCGCGGTTTCAAGAAGCCTTGCATCCGCAGGCACTGCATCCCCCGCTTCCAAAACAATAACGTCACCCACAACAAGGTCTTCGCTGTGCACGGTTATCATTTTCCCGTCGCGCAGTACCTTTGATGTTGCCGCCGCCATCTCCTGCAGCGCCGCAATGGACTTTTCCGCTTTGCTTTCCTGCACAACACCGAGCACTGCGTTGATGAGGACAACCGCCATGATAATAATTACGTCCGTTGGGAAGTGATTTTCATACAGCGCCATCACACCCGCAATAAGCGCCGCGACAATCAGAATGATTGTCATTGGCTCGGTAAGCTGTCTGAAAAAACGGTGAAGCAGTCCTTCGCTTTTTTCTTCGCGCAATTTGTTCTTGCCGTTTTTTGCAAGTCTCGCTTCTGCCTCGGCTGTGCCGAGTCCGTTTTCAGACGCAGACAGCCCTCTCAAGACCTCACTTGCATCGCTTAAATACTCTTTCATTTAATACACCTCTCTGATTTATTTATTATATGCTTTTTATATATAAAAAAAGACTTATCTGCAAAAAATCTGCAAATAAGTCTCATCATTTAAAATAAAGCCAGAGCGAAAAACGCACGGTTGTTGACTTTACTGCGCCACAGCGCCGATTACTCCCTTTTTGTTTAATTGATTATAAATCATTCCGGAAAATTTTTCAAGAGGAAATTTGTAAATAAATTTTTAATATAGGCGGGTGCTGATGCGCACCCGCCCGAAACCGGTTTGTTTTATTCTGCAGATACCTCTTCCGCAGTCTTTCTCTTTTTTGTTTCCTTTTCAAAGGCAACATTTCCGACCTTGACGTTCACCGCACTCACAGAAAGACCGGTCATGGACTCAACCGCCGTAATAACATTTGCCTGAACGGATTTTGCAACCGTGGGGATAACAAAGCCTTTTTTGACGGTTACCGTCAGGGCAATCTCTGCGCTGTCCTCACCTATCGTGATTTTAACGCCCTTTGAGTTTGCTTTTTTCCCGAGAAACTCAGCAACTCCCGAAGTACCGAGGCTTGCAACACCGTCAATCTCCAATGCCGCGATTGATGCAATGGATGCTATAACCTCTTCAGATATCGTAACGCTTCCGTTTTCGTCTGTTTTTGCTACATATTCTTTAATTTCAGCCATAATGAGATACACTCCTTCTACTGTGTTATATTTATAGTATACCTCATCTTTTACTTAATTTCAATAATTTTTATCTGTCCCGGCAAAAAATCTGTTTCGCTTACCGCGATATCCTTTATTTTTGTTGTATCGCTTGCTGAAAGTCCGTCCTCGGGAGCTGTGACAATAACGTTTACGCCCGTGTCGTTTATGAGCGCAACGCAGTCGGTATATCCTTTTGCTTTTACAAGCGTTTCTATGCGCGTTTCACTGACCGCGCCCGTTGAGATGGTTTCAATGCTTTCCGCCGCGCTGTCGCGCGATGCCTCCGAAAGATTCTCCTCGGAAAGTGCTTCTTTTAACGTTGTAAGCGCGGTATCGCGCGCCTTTTGCTTTTCCTCACGCGCACGGCTGAAATACTCTGTAACATCGCCGTTTGCATCTTTTTTTACGTTTTCCTTTTCTTCCTGTTCCGTTTCTTCCGTCCCTGAAACCGTACTGCTCTGACCCAGGTTTCCTTCTATCCTTTTAGAATCCTCCTGCGGATTCACTGTATTCATATTCAGATAAACCGCCACGCACACAAATAAAATAATCACCGTTGCCACAAGATTCTTTTTTTTCATATTTAGCTCCTTTACTCTTTCATTTTTATAACGCTTATTCTGTCGCTGCGAAGCCCTGTAAGCGCTGATACCGCTTCAATCACTTTCCCACGCAACACTGAGCTTTCCGCGCCGTCACAAATAACCACAGCACCGCGAAACTCAGGATACAACTCCTTTATTAGAACAGGAGTCTCCCCACCCGAACCGCCGTTCACAACACTCGGCTTTGTATCAATGTCGCTTTCACGCGCACCTTCATCCTCGCGCCGGCTTTCGCGCGCTTCTTTTGCAAAAACGCTTTCCGGTCCGGACCTTACCGAAAGCATTACCTTGCATCTTCCCACCCCCTCACACTCAGACAATGCTCGTTCTACCTCTTTCTCAAACGCTTGAAGATTAAAGATTTCTGTTCTTTTTGTTTCCTTGTCGCTCTTCTCAGCGGCAGGAAAGGTCAAAAGCAAAAAACCCACTGCAATGACAAGCAATATGTATTTGTACTTTCCCGCAAAGCCTGTTAGTTTCACAATACCTTGTTTTACTTCCGTCATTTTTTCATCTCCTTTTTAGCCTCTGATGCTCGCGCGAGATGCCGAGTTCTTTCTCAACAAGCTCCGATGCAGCAATAAGCTCTGCATCGTTTTCTGCTGTTATATAGACGGTATGCGGCACTCCGCCTCTGCATTGTACGGTAATATCACACTCAATCCCTGAGCTTTCTGCTCTCTGCAATATATATGCACGAGTGTTTTCTTCTATGAGCTTTTCCCTGATATTCTCCTGCTCATCAAGAAGTTTTTCATATCTCTGCTCGGCTTTAAGTGAGTACTTTTCCATCTCATCGGACAGTGCGGAAACATCAACCCGGCTTATGGGCGAGAGAAGAGTTGCCGTCATAAGAAGACATGAGGCGAGCGAAACCGCTCTCCCCGCGGCATTTTGGGGGCAAAGTGCGGTTATAACAGACACGATAAGCGTCACCGCCGCGATTGAAGTTACCCAGTTCTGAACAAACTGCATCTATCCCACCCCCGCACTGCTCATTGCCGCAACAATGGTTATGAAAATAACTGTCACACAGGACGATGCCATTGCAAGCACGAGTCCGAAGCTCTGTCCAAGCCGGTCACAAAGCTCTGAAATGCTTCCGCCTATCATCGGCGATGCACACACCGCGCAGACCTTGAACAGAATATAGTTCCCTGCAAGCGAACAGAACGGAACTACGCACGCCGTCAATACAACAAGCATTCCGAACACGCCGACGGTATTTTTTATCAACGCGGCACCGGACAGAACCGTTTCTGCCGCGTCTGCCATTATTCCTCCGACAATCGGTACACCGCCGACTGCAAGCTGCATCACGCGCAGCCCCGCCTTATCCACGCTTCCTGAAACAATACCGGCGATCGTTATATAGGATATAAACGCACCAAGAAGAAATTTAAGCGAAACAGAAATTATTTTTGCCGCCATATCCCCAATCCTTCGGAGGGAATCGTTTCTCACCGCAGCATTTGCCGTCGCAGCGAAAATATGGATATACACAAGTGGAAGAAGTACGTGGCTGATAAGGGAAACAAGCACATCCCCAAAGAACGCGGAAGCCGCCGCCTTTGCAATTGCCGCACCCGGAACTCCGCTTGCCGCCTCTGCCGCTGCAACAGTCGGAAGAAGTGCTTTTGAAAAGGAATCAAGCTGATAAATCAAATCGCGCCCCATTCCGATGACACTCCTGATGCTTCCCGCTGCCGCCGCAGTTACCGCGAGCGCGCAGGTCAGTGACAGTGCAAGGTTTACCGTGGGTGAGTCCTTTGCATTCCCCATCGCGCTCACCGCACCCCCGAGCATCGACACTGCAACAACCGATATCACACATCTCATTCCGCTCATCAGCACGGTTTTCAAATTTCTGCACAGCTTATCCCATATCACAGAAAGTCCGTCTTTGAATGATAAGTCAGCATCGAGCTCAACATCCGATGCATCATCCGGAACGGCACTAAGCAGCTCGTCCGTGCCGAGTGCATCTAACTGGCGCTCATAAAAATCCTTCTCCGCCGCGCGGCACGGAAGTGCAAGCAGAATAATCGCCGCCGCAAAACACAGTATTCTTTTCATATGTACAACCTCATTACATTCCTATTTGCCGAAGTACCGCAAGCATTAAAGGCGCGGCGCACATCACCGATGCCGCACCTGCCACAAGCTCAATATATGAAGCTGCAGAGCTTACCCCCGCGTCTTTGCAGACATCGCACCCCATGCGCGACACAATGCTTATCCCAACGCAACGAAGCACCGGAGATATCAGCTCGCGTTCTATCCCTGCGCCACCTGCAAGCTCGTGGATGAACTTGATTACAGAGCCGAGAACTCCCGATGCCGCAAACACCATTCCAATGATGAGCACAAGCGTCATAACCACAGCCATCTCGGGTACACTTTTCCGAAGCAGTGCCGCTGTTATAACTCCCACAAGCGCAATAGCGCACACACGAACAAGCTCTCCCATACGCTCAGAAACCAAAAGTAGATTTCACAAGATCAAAGAGGTTGCTTATCTCGCGTACTATAATCATAAGCACCACTATAAGCCCTGCAAGCGTTGTCATCATTGCCTGCTCCTCACGCCCCGAGCGCACAAGAAGCTGATTGAGAACAGCCACAAGTATTCCTATTGCCGCAACCTTGAAAATCAAATCAACCTGCATTTTTTACTTCCCTCATTCAGATAAAAACTATAACAATAGATATCCCGCATATTACACCAAGCTTTGCATACAAACCTCCAAGTCTCCGGCGGTCGCTGTCCGCAACCGAGAGAATTGACTCCAGCGTCCGCAACGTGCGCTCTATACTTATCCGTTGCTCATCTGCGCTGTATCTGCCCAGCACATTTCCGAGTGATACCAGCTCTTCTTTTTCCCGCGCGCCGAGCGTCAGTGCAGCGTTATAAGTCAGCTGTTTTTTCCAGATAATCCCGAAAGGAATATCGCCGCGCCGCTTCATTTCTTCTGCACATTCCGAGAAAAATCCGCAAAACGGCTCCGGAATTTCTCTGCCGAGTTTTTGCAGAACTGTCTCTAGAGGACTTAGCACCTCAGCGATTTCCGAACGCATAATCTCAAGTGCGCGGCAGAACATATAAAGCGTCCGCACGCGCGCCGTAAGCTCCGACGATGCTGAAATGCCGATAAGTGCCGCGCCACCCGCAAGAAGAATTGCCCCTATTGCCTTTATCATTTTTACCGTCCTTTCTTTCTACACCTCTTCGACCTTTTTTATAAAACCATCACCGTCTTTTCCAAGAGCTATCACACATTCAAAAACCTGCATATCAAAAAGCTCACGGTATGCATCGCGCCGTAAAATCTCCGCCAGATTCTTTCCGTGCGCAGTCGCCAAAATCCCGCTCCCGCAACCGAAAATGCTCTTGACCGCTCCGCAGTCCTCCGCATCGGAAATCTCATCCATCGCAATAATATCCGGAGTCATCGACCGCAGAAGCATCATACTTCCGTGCGCTTTGTCTATGCCGTCAAGCACATCAGTACATCTGCCAACGTCAAGCTGAGGAACTCCTCTGTATTTCGCGGCAATTTCCCCCCGCTCGTCCACAAGTGATATGCGCATTCCCCTGTCAGAAATCCCCCTCACAAGGTCACGCAGAAGCGTTGTTTTCCCGCCGCCCGGCGGCGCAATAATCAGGGTGTTCCGAAATATACCGTTCTGCATAACGACATCATATACGCTGTCCGCCGTACCCTTTATTTCCTTCGCTATGCGTATGGAAACGGATGATAGCTCTCGTATTCCCGAAACACCATCTGCACCCTTCACAACAGTTCCGCAAAGTCCTACCCTGTGCCCGCCGCGAACGGTAACAAACCCCTGTGCAAGTTTTATCCTTGCGCAGTGAAGCGAGCTTTCCGTGGCAAGTTCCAGAACATCGGAAATATCCTCTGCTGTAACGTCGCGCAAAAGTCTCTTTTCCTCTCCGTTTACGAACACCGAAAACCCCACTCCCGCGCGGAGACGAAACTCACGGGCATTTCGCTTTTCTTCGTGAGAAAGCTCTTGCGCCACACATCTGAACTTTTGTGTAAGAAACGATAAGCTTTCCTCGAACGCTTTTATCATAACATCCATTTGCCGTTTCTCCTTTGTATCTTTACACCAACATTTTATGTACAGGCCGTAAGTAATAGAACTGAAATTTTGATTTTACACATAACTGTTGATTAAACGACGGAAAAGTGGTAATATATACATATAACATCAAAATAATTAATACCTTAGGAGGTTATACATATGGATTATCAGAAGCTTCGCAACGGAAGCGACATCCGCGGAGTTGCACTTGACGGGATTGAAGGACAGCCGATAACTCTTTTTGAGGATGTCTGCCGTGACATCGGCCGTGGCTTTGCGCTGTGGCTTATAAAGAAAACGGGAAAAGAAGAGGGCCTTCGCGTTGCCGTAGGCCGTGATTCTCGTCTTTCCGGCGAGAAGCTGGCTTCATGGATTTGCTCTGCAATGACGGAGTCAGGTCTTGATGTTTGCGACTTTGGAATGGCAAGCACACCTGCTATGTTTATGTCCACCGTAACGGACGGATATGAATACGACGGCGCAGTTATGATTACCGCAAGCCATCTTCCGTTCAACCGCAACGGGTTTAAGTTCTTCACGCGCGACGGCGGCCTTGAAGGCTCCGACATCAAAGAAATTCTCTCCTTTGCCGAAAGCAGTCAAACGACAGGTCTTTCTGCCGGCAAGCTTACGACCGACGAATTTATGAGCGCATATGCCGAAATTCTTGCAAACAAAATCCGCAAGGCAACCGGTGAGGATAAGCCTCTTTCGGGCTTCCGCATCGTTGTCGATGCAGGCAACGGCGCAGGCGGATTTTTCGTAGATAAGGTTCTCGCTCCGCTCGGTGCAGATACGGCAGGCAGCCGATACCTCGATCCGGACGGAAGCTTCCCGAACCACATTCCAAACCCAGAAGACAAGGAAGCTATGGAAAGCATCACCGAAGCTGTGCGCGAAACAGGTGCTGACCTTGGTATAATCTTTGACACGGACGTTGACCGTGCGGGCGCTGTTCTCTCCGATGGAAGTGAGCTTAACCGCAACCGCATCATTGCCCTTCTCTCGGCAATTCTTCTGCGCGAGCATCCGGGAACAACAATCGTTACCGACTCTATAACATCCACCGGTCTTGCAAAATTCATTGAGGAAAAGGGCGGTGTTCACCACCGCTTCAAGCGCGGATATCGCAATGTTATAAACGAGTCCGTCCGCTTAAACCGTGCAGGACAGGACAGCCAGCTTGCAATAGAAACCTCTGGTCACGGCGCGCTCAAGGAAAATTACTTCCTTGATGACGGTGCATATCTCGTCACAAAGCTTCTCATCGAGCTTGCCCGCGGAAAGCGTGAGGGCTATACGCTCGAGTCTCTTATCAGCACGCTTGATGAGCCTGCAGAGAGCGTTGAGTTCCGTATGAACATTCTGCTCGACGATTTCAAGGCATACGGCCAGAACGTTATTGACGAGCTTTCGGCATATGCAGAAAAGCAGCCCGGCTGGTCGCTTGCTCCGAGCAATTTTGAGGGTGTGCGCGTAAACCTTGATCGCGATCACGGCAACGGCTGGTTCCTCCTCCGCTTATCTCTCCATGACCCGCTTCTGCCGCTCAACATAGAAAGCGACGAGGTCGGCGGTGCTAAGAAGATTGCATCTGAGCTTGCAGAATTTATAAAGAACTACGACAAGCTTGATGCCGCGGCACTCATTAACTTTGCAAAATAAATCTAATATTTTTTCTCGATAACATAATAACCCGGATGGCTGAGCCATCCGGGTTATTATGTTATGTTATTGTTTAAAAGCCTTTCATTGTAAGGCCTATTCTCTTTTTATCAACATCAACGGAAAGAACCTTCACATTGACGATATCTCCGACGGAAAGCACCTCTGACGGATGCTTTATAAATTTGTTGCTTATCTGGGAAACGTGAACAAGTCCGTCCTGATGCACACCGATATCTACAAACGCGCCGAAGTCTATAACGTTACGGACAGTTCCGGTAAGAGTCATTCCCTCTTTTAAATCCTTGATATCAAGAACATCCTCGCGCAGGCTCGCCTCAGGAAGCTCACCGCGCGGGTCACGACCCGGCTTTGCAAGCTCGCGGATAATATCGCGAAGGGTGGGGACGCCGATTCCAAGCTCTTCCGCAAGAGATGAAAGGTCAGCACCTGCCGCCGCATCTGTAAGCTTCTCGCCCTGCTGTGCAATATCCTTTTCATCAATTCCAAAATGAGCAAGCAGTGCCTTTGCCGCTTTGTATGATTCGGGATGAACCGCGGTATTGTCAAGAACATTACGGCTTCCGGGAACTCTCAAAAATCCCGCGCACTGCTCAAAAGCTTTTGCTCCGAGCTTCGGCACTTTCTTAAGCTCTGCGCGAGAAGTGAAGCTTCCGTTCTCCTCGCGGTAAGCTACTATGTTTTTGCACACAGCCGAAGTAAGACCGGAGATATGTCCGAGCAGTGCCGCAGATGCTGTGTTAAGATCTGCGCCAACGCTGTTTACGCAATCCTCAACAACGCCGTCAAGCGCGCCTTCAAGGCGTTTTTGCGGCATATCGTGCTGATACTGCCCTACACCTATTGCCTTCGGCTCAATCTTTACAAGCTCAGCCAAAGGGTCCTGAAGCCTTCTTGCAATTGATACAGCAGAGCGAAGCGTCAAATCAAACTCCGGCATTTCCTCCGCGGCAAGCTTTGATGCAGAATACACCGATGCTCCCGCCTCGGATACAACCATATACGAAACCTTCTCTGGGATGGATTTTAAGACTTTTGAGCAGAACATCTCCGTTTCCTTTGATGCTGTGCCGTTTCCTATTGCGACAATCTCAACTGACCAGCGCGAGATTTTTTCTTTGAGAATCTCAGCAGAACGTGCCTCCTGCCCTGCGCCGTGTGTGGGATAGATAACTGCGGTGTCAAGCACCTTTCCGGTTTTATCAACAACGGCAAGCTTACATCCGGTACGGTATCCGGGGTCAAGTCCGATTGCAGTTTTTCCTTTAACCGGCGGCGCGAGGAGAAGCTGGCGCAAATTCATACCGAAGAGCTTTATCGCATCCTCTGCCGCGGCATCTGTAAGCTCCGAGCGTATTTCGCGCTCAATTGACGGATAGATAAGGCGGGAATATGCATCCTCACAAGCGTTGCGGACAACCGTCGCACATGCGCTTGTTCCCTGAACATAAAGGGAACAGATACTATTTAACGGTCTTTGCGGGTCTGTCTCAACCGACACCTTCAGAAAACCTTCCTTCTCGCCGCGGTTAAGAGCCAGAACGCGGTGTCCCGCAAGCTTTTCCACCGGCTGACGAAACTCATAATACGTGGCGTATACGCTATCCTCGCCATCTTTTGCCGTCTCTGCAATAACAATGCCGTGGAAGCGGACGAGATTTCTTACGCGTTTGCGAACCTCGGCATCATCGGATACATTTTCTGCGATGATGTCAGACGCGCCCGCAAGCGCAGCCTCCTCATCCTCAACGCCCTTTTCGGCATCTATATACTGCTTTGCCATCTCAAACGGATCTGCAGATGTGTTCTGCGAGGACATAATTTCCTCCGCAAGCGGCTCAAGCCCTTTTTCGCGAGCAACAGAAGCGCGCGTTTTTCTCTTCGGCCGGAACGGACGGTAGATGTCGTCTATTTCTGAGAGCGTTTCTGCCTTATCGAGCGTGGCTGATATCTCCTCGGTGAGATTTCCCTGCGCTTCGATAAGCCCCCTCACCTCTTCACGGCGGGCATCAAGGTTGCGAAGATACTCAAGCCTGTCCGCAATCTGACGTATAGTCTGGTCGTCCATCGTGCCGTGCATCTCTTTACGGTAGCGCGCAATAAAAGGAATGGTGTTGCCCTCATCAAGCAATGAAATAATATTTTCAACATAATCCTCGTGGACGGAAAATGCTTCCGCAATAATCTGGGCATAAGACATTTTAATTTTCTCCTTGCAATAAAAGAGAGCTGCCCTATCAGGACATCAGCCCGATCAGAACAACCCTCCCTGTATTTTTTAGCCTCTGTTTTTGAATATCTTCTCTATCATTTCAAACGGATCGTCTTCCTTTTCATCGGAAAGAGTGACCTGTGTCGGCTCAGCTTCCGCGACATCCGTATCAAACTCAGCATAAGAGCTTGCAAACTTTGAGAAAAGGTTTCCGCTCTCTGCAGCAGCGTCAACCGGAGCCTCCTTCTTCTCTTCCTTTGCCGGAAGCGGAGTGGATTTCCCCTCGAATCCGGTTGCAATAACCGTAACGCGGATTTCGTCCTCAAGAGACGGGTCAAACGCCGCGCCGAATATGATATTTGCATCCTCGTGAGCAGCTTCTCTTACCATCTCAGCCGCAATTTCAACCTCATCAAGACCGATATCAAGAGAACCGGTGATGTTGATGATAACACCGTGAGCACCGTTGATTGAAGTTTCAAGAAGCGGGCTCTGAATTGCGATGCGTGCAGCTTCTGCAGCCTTATCCTTACCTGATGCGCGACCGACGCCCATATGAGCATAGCCTGCATCCTTCATAATCTTCTTAACGTCAGCAAAGTCAAGGTTAACAAGACCGCCGCCGGAGATAAGCTCTGAAATGCTCTGGATTGCCTGACGAAGAACATCGTCTGCAATTTCAAATGCGTTGAGGAAGGTTATCTTCTGTTCTGAAACGCACTTTAACCGCTCGTTCGGGATAACAACAAGCGAGTCAACCTTAGCGCGGAGGGTTTCAATTCCCTCTTCTGCCTGAAGCATACGGCGCTTACCCTCAAAGCCGAACGGCTTTGTAACAACGCCGATGGTGAGGATTTCCATTTCCCTTGCGATTTCTGCAACAATAGGTGCCGCACCCGTTCCGGTGCCGCCGCCCATACCTGCTGTGATAAACACCATATCAGTGCCCTCAAGCATTTTCTTTATCGCTTCGCGGCTTTCCTCTGCCGCCTTCTTTCCAACCTCAGGATCGGAGCCTGCGCCGAGACCCTTTGTCAGCTTTTCACCAAGTTGTACTCTGTATGTTGCGCAGGATTTCTGAAGTGCCTGGCGGTCTGTGTTCATAACAATGAACTCAACCCCGCGAACACCCGAATTAATCATCTGGTTAACGGCGTTACCCCCGCCGCCGCCTGCTCCTATAACTTTAATAGGTACAATAACATCTGTGCCGGTATCCAACTCGAAAGGCATATGTAAATCCTCCTTGAGATTATCTTTTGTCATTATTATAACATATTATATATTTTATATGTTTTTTATCAAAAGGTCAATAGTAATTAATCAAAATATTATAATTTTTTTTAATTTTTATCGTTTCAGGAATTTTCTTCTTCCGAACTCTGCACTTCTTCTTCAACCACTTCGCCTGCCGAGCCTGTATCCGGCGCAGTTTCTGCTGTTTCTTCAGGCAAAGGCTCTTCTTTTGCCGCAACTTCTCCTGAATCCGTTTTTTCTGCAACCGGCTCATTTTTCTTTTCGGAAAGGTCTATTGCAGAATCCGGACGGAAGCGCGCCTCTTTGACCGCACTGACGTTTATCGTCCCCTTATCAAAATCGTTAAGCTGTCCGATTACCGCGCGAAGCATCTCAATTTTCTTTGCAAGCTCGGAAGCGTCGCCGAGAACGATGAGAAAACGGTCACCGTAAACAAGCTTTATATCATATAACTTATCAATCTCAACACGAGAGGTATTCCCAGTCATTTCTGTATAGCGCAGTGCCGTAAGCACCTCGCGCAGAACGGGAAGCTGATCCTCATTTTTCAGGACAAGAGGCGAGCCTGCAAACGGAGTCATAACCTCACATCCCGATATTTTCGGCACTTTTACCTCGGCATCCGGCGCAATACGCTCAAGAATATGTGCATTGTTGTCTATCAGCCAGCGATTGCCGTCGGAGACAACATATGCCGCCGCAACGCGCTCGGTAATCTCAAACAAAAATGTATCAGGGAGTCTTCTCCGTATTTTAATCTGCTCTATATACGGATATTCCGAAAGAAGCTTTTCGGCAACCTCAAACTTATTTACGAGAAACATATTATCGCCCGTTTTTATCCCCGAGCTTTCAATGATATCCGATGCCGGATACCGAACACTTCCGCTGACCTGCACCTCTGCGACCTTCAAAAACACCGTTACCGATGCAACAATTGCCCCTATAACAATCAAAAACGTAAGCAACGACAGCACAAAACTGCCGTTCCTCTTTTTTCTTCTGCGCCGTCTCGTCGCCATTCCTCATCCTCTTTTCTTTCGTATATATTTCTCAGTTGCGCGTGATTTCCGCGCCGAGATAAGCCATGCTTTCCTCTATTTTTTCATATCCGCGGTCGATATGATGAATTTCCCCTATTTCACTCTGCCCTTCTGCCGCCATTGCCGCGATAACAAGCGCTGCACCACCGCGCAGATCCGTAGCTTCAACGGAGCATCCGCAAAGCTTTGGAACGCCGTATACGAGAGCGACCTTACCTTCCGTCTTTATATCCGCACCAAGACGGCAAAGCCCGCCTATATGCCGATAGCGTCCATCAAAAATAGTTTCCACAAACATACTTGTGCCCATACATTTTGTCGCAAGTGCCATAAGCGGAGGCTGGGCATCGGTCGGAAATCCCGGATACGGCATTGTTCTGACACACCTGAAAGCAGAAAGCCTTCCTATGCGGCTTATGTCCACAAAGTCGCGCCCGACAAAAACCTCACACCCCACAGCATCCAGAACGGATGTAATGGTAGAAACATGTTCAGGCACAACGTTTTCCACGTGTACGTGTCCTCCGCACAGCGCGGCGGCACACATAAACGTAGCTGCACAGATTCTGTCCGGTATCACGCGATGTGATACATTACCAAGCTTTTTCTTTCCGTTTATTACAATTGTTGAGCTTCCCGCACCGGAAACCTCAGCACCCATTTTTACAAGAAAATCCTGTAAATCTTCAATCTCCGGCTCACGCGCGGCATTGAAAATGCGCGTTCTTCCCTCACACGCAGTGGCAGCAAGCATTGTATTTTCCGTCGCGCCGACACTTGGAAACGAAAGAACGATATCCCGGCCTCTCATTCTGCGCGCTTCACAGCTTATCGCACCTCCGTTTTCACGGATGTGCGCACCGAGCAGCTTAAGGGCGGAAATATGCAGATCAATCGGCCGCGCCCCCAGCTCACACCCGCCCGGAGTGAAGAGAGAAACCCTTCCGAGCCTTGCAAGCATTGCGCCCATAAATATTACGGATGAACGCATTTCACGCATAAGCTCATCCGGTATTGCGTGATTTTTTGCATCCGTTGAATCAACAACAACGGTATTACCGTCAAACGTCACCTTACAACCGATACATCTTAAAATTTCAATAGCCGCGTCAACATCACGCAGTCTCGGGCAGTTATGTATTTCGCTTATACCCGAATTGAGAATAGTTGCGGCAAGAATAGGAAGAACACTGTTTTTTGAACCGTGGACGGATACTTTTCCGTCAAGCATTCTCCCCCCGTTTACAATCAATGTGCTCATAACAAGAAAGCACCCTCCCACTTGTTTTCAACGTCGGCCGAACATTGTTTTCACAGTATTCTATGCCACGCCGCACAAATGGGTTACTTTTTTGTTATTTTGCTATGATGCGCATCATTTCGTCATAGATGCGCTCAGCTCCGTCAAGTATAGCATTTTTAAGAAGGTTTTCCGACATTTTTGCTCTTTTTTTCGTATCGGCAAGAAGTTTTTTTGCTGTGTCATACAGAATCTTAGGAGTTACGTCTTTTTCCTCAATTACAACCGCACCGCCTGAATTTCCAAGCTCAGATGCATTCTTAAACTGATGATTGTCGGTTACATTCGGTGACGGCACGATTATCGCAGGCACACCTCGTGCGCTGACTTCCGAAAGCGTTCCGGCACCGCCACGGCACATAACAACATCTGCCGCCGCAAGCACGCGCGGCATATCATCAATATATTCACGCAGAGTTATGAAGCTCTGCTTTTGGAGATCAACTCCCATTTTCTTTATAATATCAGGCATCCACTCATAACCGAACTTTCCCGTGGCATGAATATGGAAGAACTCACCGGGATTTTCATTCTCGATGCGGATTACTTCCGCAATCGCCTTGTTCATTTCGCGTGCACCGAGAGAGCCCCAGAAGCTTACGAGAAGCGGCTTTGTGATGCCAAGCTCGTGCCGTGCAGTCTCTCTGTCATACATAAGAATATCTCCGCGTACGGGGTTCCCCACCACCGTGCAGGAAGCTCTGTTTGATAGACGCTTTCGGCTTACTTCAAAATTGAGCAGCACGCGCGTAACGCGCTTTGCAAGCATACGTGTTGCAAGACCGGGATATGCATTGGATTCGTGTACAACCGTGGGTATTCCGAGCCGTGCCGCTGCCGAAAGCACTGGGTAACACGCATATCCCCCTGTACCCATAACTATATCGGGAGAAAACTCCTCGATAAGCTTTTTTGCATCACGCTCGGCAGAAAAAACGCGTTTTATTGCATCTATATTGGCTACAAGACCTGAAAGTCCGCTTTTGCGTGATATCGGTCTGGATTCTATCGTCTTTATCTCAAATCCCGCCGCGGATACCAAGCGCTCTTCCATTCCGCCGCTCACGCCGACGAAGAGGATTTGCGCACTTTTTTTCTTTTCCTTTACAAGCTTTGCAACGGCAAGCGCCGGGTTAATGTGTCCTCCCGTACCTCCGCACGCAAACATAAAGCGCATAAAGCAAACCTCCTATCCGGCTTTCTTTGCCGGAATATACCTTGAAACAGACAAAACAACGCCCATCTCTGCAAGCAAAATCAAAAGTGCTGTACCTCCGTACGAGAAGAACGGAAGCGCCGCGCCCGTAACAGGAAGCACGCCGGTCACAACACCAATGTTGAGAATCGCCTGTAGTGCTACCATAGTTGTTACTCCGCCCGCAAGGAGCGAGCCAAACTTATCGCGTGCATGAAGCGCAATCCAGTATCCACGGATTATAAGAAGCGCAAACAAAGCGAGAATCAGTATCGCCCCGATAAAACCAAGTTCTTCGCAAACTATCGCAAAGATAAAGTCGTTATGAGCTTCTGGAAGATACAAATACTTCTGACGGCTGTTGCCAAAACCTAAACCAAGTGCACCGCCCGAACCGATTGCATACAGTGACTGGATAATCTGATATCCGTCACCGCGCGGGTCAAGAAACGGATTCAGCCACGTCTCTACACGCTTGCGCGCATAATCGAGAAAGCTTATCGCAGCGGCACCCGCAACGCCCGCCGTAGCTATCGCACCCGCAAACCAACCCCAATGCGTGCCACCCATAAACATGAGCGCTGCACCGACACCGACGATAAGCACAGCACCGGAAAGATGCGGTTCCAAAAACATAAGTCCCGCAAGCACTGCCAGAATTGCGATATACGGAAGCACACCGTGACGGAACGTGTGCATTTTCTCGGAGTTCACGGAAATCATACTCGAAAAAAGGAAAATTACCGCAACTTTTGCAATCTCAGACGGCTGAAACTGTATGAACCCAAGGCTTATCCATCGCTTTTCACCAAAGTTTCCCTTTCCTATAAAGAGAACAAGAACAAGAAGCATTACCGCAACGAGCATGAGAAGCGGGGAAAGCACACGGAATCTGCGATAATCCATAAAACTGACGATAAACATTATCGCAAGTCCCGCCACGGCAAAAACCGCCTGACGCGTAAAGTAATATGTAGAAGAAAGGCCCTCATAATACGCTGTGGCGAAGCTCGCCGAAAACAGCATAAGAAGCCCTATTCCCATAAGCACAATTACGAGAATAAGAAACGGATAATCCATTGTTCCCCGCACAGCACGGGTCTTGCCGCTCTGTGATACGCTCGTTTTCCTTGCCATATATCCCATCCACTCCAAACGTTAAGACTTAAAACAGTTTTCCCATAATACCTGCAAATCCCGCAAGTGCACCTATTGCCGAAATAGTCATGAAAACAGCACAAATTTTCTTTTCATTCCATCCGCTCATCTCAAAATGGTGATGTATCGGTGACATTTTAAACAGACGTTTGCCGTGAGTAAGCTTGAAATACGTGACCTGAAGAATAACAGAAAGTGCTTCTGCGATATAAACAATCCCCATAAGAAGGAGAACAATCGGAATATCATATGCAAAAGCAATACCGCATACCGCACCGCCGAGAAACAGCGAACCTGTATCACCCATAAACACCTTTGCGGGGTTAAAATTATAAATAAGAAACGCTGCAAGCGCACCGAAAAGCGCAGAAGCAAAAATTCCCACCGTCGAATACGCCATATACGCACCGATTATTGCAAACACCAGAGTAACCGGCATAGTAACGCTTGTTGCAAGACCGTCAACACCGTCGGTCAGATTTACTGCATTTACAGTTCCCACAATTGCAATAAGCATTATTATGAGATACGGAACCCAAGAGACGCTTATCGTAGCATCAAAAAACGGAATATAAAACGCAGGCGTGAGATCTCCCAGAACTCTCAGCAGAGAGAGAAACACCGCCGCCGATGTAAGCTGAAGAAGAAGCTTCTGCATCGCGGTAAGTCCCTGATTTTTCTTTTTCATTATCTTGGCATAGTCATCAACAAAGCCAATAAAGCCGAACACAGCCGCAAAAAGAAATACAATTATATGCCGCAGGTCTCCCTGCATCATATGCGGAACACCGACGAGCACCGAGGCAGCACCGCTTCCGAGAATGAACATTATACCGCCCATCGTGGGAGTTCCCTGCTTTCCCATATGCCATTTTGGCCCTATTTCAAGAATCTTCTGTCCAAATTTGAGCTTGCGAAGGTACGGAATCAGCACCTTTCCGAAAAGATATGTAATCACAAACCCAAGTCCTGCCGCCGCAAGATATTCCGTAATCATTTTTTCTACTCCCTTTCACCCTGCAGATACTCAAGCACCTGCCACATCTTCGTCCCGTAGCTGCCCTTTACAAGCAGTGCATCGCCTGCCTTAATATGCTTTGAAAGCTTAACTGCAAGACTTTTTTTATCCTCACAGATTATACATTTTTCTCCTGCGCCGTCAAAATAGCTTTCCGCATATTCTCCGGTGACAAATATCATATCGGCACACGTAGCGGCAAACTCACCGACCTGCCGGTGAAATTCCGCCGCACGCTCTCCAAGCTCACGCATATCACCGAGCGCACACATGTGCTTTCCCGTCACATCAAAATCACGCAACAGTGCGAGTGATGCGCGCATTGAATCCGGATTTGCGTTATAGCAATCACGAATTATTGTTATACCGTTATATTCATATATATCCTGACGCATTCCGGTATTTTTAAAACTTGATAACCCTTCCGAAATTGCTGCATCATCCATACCAAGAGTTCTGCCCACCGCTATTGCGCTCAGTGCATCACGAACATTGTGCTCACCGCCGCAAGCAATTGTGAATTTTTCATTGCTGCCACGCACGGTAAACGTTGATTCATACGCGCCGTTTGATATTATTTCGCCGAATATATCACATTCCGCATTTTCAAGTCCAAACCACATAACGCGGTACGGTATCTTACCTCTGAGTCCCCAAAGCAATGGGTCATCTCCGTTGAGAACGGCCACTCCGCCTTCCGTAAGCCCTTTGAAAATCTCAGTTTTTTCGCGGAGAACGCCTTCCTTTGTGCAGAACGCTTCAAGATGACTTTCTCCAATAGTGGTTATCACCGCAACCTCAGGTGCGGCAATCATTGCCAGCGGCAGGATTTCCCCGAAATGGTTCGTCCCGATTTCAAAGACTGCAGCCTCATGGCTTTTATCAAGCCCGAAAACAGTCAGAGGAAGCCCTATGTTGTTATTGTAATTTCCTTGCGTCTTGTGTGTTTTGAACGATGCCGAAAGAGCTGCGGCGCACATTTCCTTTGTCGTCGTTTTACCGACGCTGCCCGTTATACACACACGACGGAGGGAAAGCATTTTAAGATATCCCTTTGCGATTTCACCAAGCGCGGCCACAGTATCATCAACTATAATCTGCGGTATCCCAAGTCCGCTTATCTCATGTGAAACAAGAACAACCGACGCACCTTTTGCCTCTGCATCATGTACAAAATCGTGTCCGTCAAACTTTTCTCCGCAAATTGCAACAAACATTTCTCCGCCGCGTATCTCGCGGTTATCGCGCACTATTCCCGTAACGGTTGCATCTCCGCCGAGAAGTCTGCCGTTGCAAAGACTTGAAATGTATACCACGCTTAATCTTTCCATCGCTTATCTCCCGAAATACTCGTTTACTATCTCACGTTCATCCATATGATGCTTTACGTGGTCTATTTCCTGATACGTCTCGTGACCTTTCCCGGCAAGCACGACTATATCGCCCTTTTCTGCAACTGAAAGCGCACGAAAAACAGCCTCACGTCTGTCCGTAACACGCTCATAATCCGAGGTCACTTCCTCAATACCGGGTATTATATCATCAATAATTGCATCCGGATTTTCCGTTCTGGGATTATCAGATGTAACGATAACCAGATCTGCATACTCTGCGGCAATTCTTCCCATTTTCGGGCGCTTGGTAGCATCGCGGTCTCCGCCACAGCCAAACACTGCGATAACGCGCCCCTCCGCTATCTCACGCACCGTTTTTAAAATGTTTTCAAGGCCGTCCGGCGAATGGGCATAGTCTATCATAACCGTGTAATCTGTATCAGTCGGCACAACCTCTGCGCGCCCTTTAACGCCTCCAATTCCGCGAAGCGCTGCACTTATCTGCGGAAGCGTAAGACCAAGTGAGAGCAAAACGCTTGACGCACACATTGCATTATAAACCGAGAACTTTCCCGGAATATTCATTTCTATTCTTCCGATGGTGTCAATCCCCACCAGTTCAAACTCAACAGAAGCCGCCTTCGTTCGGATATTTTTCGCAACGTAATCCGCGCTGTTGTCCTTTGCCGAAAACGTTACGGCACGGCACGGCACATTTTTCGCTATACGCCGTCCCGCCTCATCGTCGTAGTTGATTACAGCGACCTTTGACTGCTCAAAAAGCTTTTGCTTTGCCGCTTCATATTTTTCCATTGTCTTGTGAAAGTCAAGATGGTCCTGAGTGAGATTGGTAAAAGCACCAACCTCATACTCTATGCCGAAAACGCGCGAAAGCTCCAGCGAATGAGAAGAAACCTCCATAATAACGTGCGTGCACCCTGCATCGCGCATTTTCGCAAAAAGAGCCCACAGCTCATGCGATTCAGGAGTTGTTCGCTCCGTCGGAAGCACGGTATTGCCTATCATATTCTGGTTAGTGCCGATAAGTCCGCACACTGCGCCCGTTTCTTCAAGCACGCGCTTTATAAGGTATGTTACCGTTGTTTTTCCGTTAGTTCCGGTAATCCCTATCATCTTCATATCCCGCGCAGGATTTCCGTAAAAATTTTTTGCCGCAGTGGCAAGTGCACGCCTTGCATCTTTAACAAGGATCTTATTTTTGCCCGGTGCATCTTTTTTATCTGTAATAAATGCACACGCGCCGTTTTCAAATGCAGATTTTATATATTTATTCCCGTCCGTCTCATAACCGCGGATAGCGACAAAGACGGTGTCTTTCCCCACTTTGCGCGAATCACACTCAACACCGCGTGCGTCAGTGTCAAAATCCACATCAGATGCCAGTACCTCAATGCCGCTCAGTATGTCGCGAAGTTTCATAAGACTACTCTGCCTTTCTTTTAATTTACCGTGAAATCCCCTCAGATACACCGGCAATATCATAAAACTCTACCGATACCACAGTGCCTTTCGGGAGTTTCGTTCCCTCCGGGTATTGCTGTTTCGTTGCGCCTACGGCAGACGAGCGCTCTGAAACCGCGCCGTTTGCTTTCATATACAAGCCGGCGTTTGTGAGCACCTTATTTGCAGATTCCGGCGTCATACCGATAACATTCGGCATCTCTACCTGTTCATTTTCCACCTTGCCGCCCATATACACAACAATCGTTGAGTTTTTCGGAATCTTTGAGCCTTCCGCCGGAAGCTGATCTGTACAAACCTTGCCGTCGCCCACTGTTTTTATGGTAAATGACGAATAGTTACGATTTGTGCTGAGAAGCTTGTTTACGCCCTCGCTCGTCCCGCCGATTAGATTTGGCATCGTTACCTCTGCGCCCACAAGCTCATCTGCTGTGTATGTCGGTTCAAACCCGAGATACGGGAGAATCTCACCAAAAACTTTTCCCGCCACAGGAGCTGCAAGCTGACTACCCTCAAGGTATATGCCACGCGGAGTGTCAAGCATTACGAGAATCGCAATTTCCGGATCCTCCATAGGTGCAACACCGAAGAAAGAAGCGATGTATTTTTTGCCCTCTTCCGCGGTATATTCGTCAACTTTTTCCGAAGTACCGGTTTTTCCGCCTATTCTGTAACCGGAAACTCTTGCATTTTTACCCGTTCCGGTTGCAACGGTTTCTTCAATGGATGCATTTATAAAATCCGAAGTCTTTTCGGATATTATCTGACGGACAATCTCCGCCTCGTTCTTCTTTATAACAATGCCGTTATCGTCTACTATTTCCTTTACAATGTGCGGCTTCATAAGCTTTCCATCATTTACCACCGCACCCACGGCGCACACAATCTGCATCGGGGTTACCTTGAATGTCTGACCGAACGAAGCAACGGCAAGGCTTACCTTATTCTTGGGATTTTTAAAATCCTTCTCGCTAAAGAAGTACCCGCCCGCTTCGCCTATAAGGTCAACACCTGTTTTATCCAGAAGTCCAAAGCCCTCGCAGTAGTTATAAAACTTCTCATTCCCTATTCTTGCCGCAATGTTCATAAGTGCACAGTTGCAGGATTTTTCAAGTGCCTGGGAAAGCGAAACAGTTCCGTGCCCCTGCCGTTTCCAGCAGTGAATGGTTCTGTCTGCAACACGGAGTCCGCCAGGACAGCTGAAGCTTGAGTTTTCGTTTACAACTCCTTCCTCGTATCCCATAGCTACTGTGAGTATCTTAAAAACCGATCCCGGCTCATATGCATCGGAAATAAACTTATTTCTCCACGATGCCTGAAGCTCATTCGAGCGCACGGTCTTTCTTTCATCCTCGCTCGCTTCTTCTATTCTTTTGAGAGCCTCGGGGTCCGTGATTTCAAATGGCGCATTCAGGTCAAAATCCCCGTAAGTAGCCATAGCAAGGATTTCACCCGTTTTTATGTTGTAAACTATTCCGGCTCCACGGTTTTCTATTTTTCCATCAATAACCGCTGTGCGGAGATGATTCTCCAGCACCTGCTGAATCGTCTCGTCAATCGTCAGTACAATATTCTGTCCGTTCTGCGCATCGTGATATTCCTCATACTGGAATGACATATCCGTTCCGCGCGCGTTTTTTGCGGCGATAACTCTTCCCGGCATTCCTTTAAGGACGTTTTCGTTTTTCATTTCAATGCCGAAAAGCCCGGTATTATCGTCACCGCAAAAACCGATTACCTGCGACGCAAAGCTTCCGTAAGGATAATAACGCTTCGTATCCTCAGCAAGATGAATACCTTTTACGCCGTATTCTTTTATCTGTTCTCGCAGCTTCGTCGCAGCTTCAATGCCTATTTTCTTTTTTATTACCTGATAATAGCTTTTCTTATTCTCTGTTTTCTTTAAAACATCGTCATATTCAAGCTCAAGCGTTTCCGACAAGATTTTTGCAACCGTGCGCGCATCCTCCTCGGTTTCCATCTCTGCAGGAGAGATAAACACTGTTTCCGCAGTTGCACTGACAGCAACCTCTTTCATGTTGCGGTCATAGATAACTCCACGCTTCGGCGTAATAACCGTATCACGTGTCTGCTGTTCTATCGCCATCGACTGGTACTTCTTATAGTCAAATAGCTGAATTTTCACAAGCGCCGCCGCAAGAGGCACAAACCCCACTGTAAGGCATAAAACCATGCATATTATTATTCTGCCCAGTATTTTGTTTGACGGTCCTTTTCTCGCCACTTTGTATCACCCCGACTATATAAAGATGCGGAGAATGCAAAATCACAAACTCCGCTGATAATCCTTGCCTATAATTTATATTGTGGACACCGTCAATTTATGTATTCAATAACCGTTGAAAAGCCTTTTGCAAGTCCTGCAACGAGCTTTGATGTCGTCTGCGGCTTTTCCTCGCCTATCTCAAAGCGGTCTCCTCCGGATGTAGAGACATAGGTTATCTGTGACTTGTCAATTTTACTCATACCAAGCTTTGTAACTGCCCAGTCGCGCACCTGAAGCGCACCCATACGCTGATTGCGGCTTACCTCAAGCATCTGTACCTGCTCGCGCAGATCCTCAAGCTCCGCTTCACGGCGGCGGTTAATGTCTGATGCTTCCGTAAGGTGAACGTATGAATAAAGAAGTGCGATAAGCATCACAAAAACAACTGCTCCGCAAAAAACGGAAAAGCCGCTGATCTGCGGTCTTGCCTTTGCACGTGCGGAACTTTTTGCCGCTGTGCAAGCCTTTGCCCCCTTTTCATTTACACTTGTTCTGCGGTCAAATCTTGAAAGGTCGTATACCGGTTTACTTTTAGCTACTGCCTGCATATTCTTATGCCTTTCCTTTCTTACAGCCGCTGCGCGACACGGACCTTTGCCGAGCGCGAGCGCGGATTTTTTTCTACTTCTTCTTCGCTTGGGAGAATCGGTTTGTTCGACACGCACTTAAGCGTGGGAACCTTACCGCAGACACACACCGGAAGTGACGGCGGGCATGTGCACGGCTTCTCCGCCTTGCGGAAAGCGTGCTTAACAAGCCTGTCCTCCAGAGAATGAAACGTGATTATCACCGCGCGTCCTCCGCGACTTAATATATCAGGAAGCGCATCCAAAAACTTTTCTATTTCCCCGAGCTCGTCATTTACTGCAATCCGCAGTCCCTGAAAGCTCCTTTTTGCAGGATGCTGCTTTTCGCGAAGCGCCGCAGCCGGCATAGCAGATTTTATAATTTCAACAAGCTGCGATGTAGTTGTAATCTCGCATTTTTCTCTCTCACGCACAATTGCCGATGCAATTTTCCCTGCATATCTTTCTTCGCCGTATTCGGAAAGTATGCGTCGAAGCTCATCAAAGCTTCTTTCGTTGACAATATCGCGAGCGGTAAGCGAACGCTCCCTGTCCATTCTCATATCAAGAGGCCCGTCCGCCATATATGAAAAGCCACGTTCGGCTTCATCAAGCTGAGGCGACGAAACACCGAGGTCAAGAAGTATTCCGTCCGCCTTTTCAAATACCAGTGCCGGTATATCGCAAAAATCGCCTTTAATGAATTCTACATTTTCAAATCCGGCAAATTCCCTTTTACCGTATTCTATCGCCGTGCTGTCGCGGTCTATGCAGATAAGCCTGCCGCCGCTTAGTCTCTTTGCTATCTCTCTTGAATGTCCGCCGCGCCCGAACGTACCATCGATATAAAGCCCATTTGGTTTTATATTCAGCATTTGGAGGCACTCATCAAGCATAACAGGGAAGTGAATCTCATACATCGCTATATCCCCGCTTCATCCATTACATCCATAATGTAATCGGATGTGAGATTCTGAGCATTCCACTCTTCCTCTGACCAGATTTCAAGATGGTCAATCATACCTACAATAACAAGATTTTTATCGAGTCCTGCATAGGCACGAAGCTTTGCAGGAACGAGAATACGCCCTTGCCCGTCAAGCTCCATATCCTGAGACGGAGCGACGAAGAAGAGCTGGAGTTCACGTGATTTGCGGGTGGGGAGTGACTTTATCTTTTCTTCAAAAAGAGCCCACTCCGAAAGGGGATATGCCGCAAGGCACTTCCCGAGACCTTTTGTAAGGACGAAGCTGCAACCAAGCTCCGTGCGGAATTTTGACGGGATAAAGAACCTGCCCTTATCGTCTATTACGTGTGCATATTCGCCTCTCACAGCTTCACCTCCATTTTAAACCACTTCACACCACAGTGTATTTATATTATAAACGCATTCTTTCAAAAAATCAATAGTTTTTTTAAAATTTCATTACACTTTTTTCGATTTTTTTGTAATTAAACTGAAACATTAGGATGTTTTCCACATTTTCCAAAGTTTTTTCCACAGGTTTGCCGTGGTGTAAAGTGGGGAACAAAAAGCAACAACTTCTTTTTTGTCATTTTACGGCAAAAATCCGCATCGCACCCACAGCTCAGTTCAGAGCTTGATACAAGAATGAACTATCTGCGAAAAAAGTGAATATTCGATAGCATATAAAATAGCCGCAAAAGCAGATAGCTTTTGCGGCTGTTTTACTTTTCAGTTATTTAATTACTTAATAAGTGCAGCGCTGTCCGGCTCGATATAGAGCGTTGCAGCATCGTGTGTGCGGAGAATTGTTGCCGGGCACTTCTCGTTGATCTCAGTGTTGTAGATGGTGTCATGAACAGCCTGAGCCTTTGTAGAAGCCGGAACCATGCAGAATACGTACTTCGGACGCATAAGCGCCGGAACAGTAAGAGAAAGAGCATGTGTCGGGACATCGTCAAGCTTTTCAAAGCAACCGTCGTTAACCTGCTGCTGACGGCAGACGAGGTCAAGCTGAACAACCTTAACAAGCTTCGGATCGTTAAAGTCAGCTACTGGCGGGTCATTGAAAGCGATGTGACCGTTCTCACCGATACCCATGCAGACGATGTCTGTCGGATTCTCTTCAAGAAGCTTGGAGTAACGAGCGCACTCTGCTTCAGGATCCTTTGCGGAGCAATCAAGGTAGTTTACGGACTTAAACGGAACCTGACCGAAAAGTCTGTCACGAAGGAAGTTACCGAAACCCTGCGGCGCATGCGCAGAAAGACCTATGTACTCATCCATGTGGAATGCATTGATGCGGGAGAAGTCAATGCTCTTGTCGTTCTTGAGAGTTTCAAGGAACTCATTCTGGGACGGAGCAGCAGCGAAAATCATATTGATTTCGTCCTTCTCTGCAAGAAGCTTCTTTATTGCAGCAACAGTATCAGCTGCAGCAACAGCGCCGAGCTCTGAGCGAGACTCACAAAGCTTAATATTAAGCTTATCTGCTTTCATTTCTTTAATCATTTTTATTCAACTCCTAAATTTTTAGTCATTATAAGTCGCTAAGTATTATTTTATATGTAAATCAGTACAATGTCAAGCAAAAAGTGCCAGTTTTAGTTTTTATTTATATCTGTATCTTTCATCAACAAAAAAGCTATACCTCACAATGCGAACGTGCAACCGCGTACCTTTGCGGCACTCATCGGCTGTGCAACAAACACATCTGAATACCGTCTGGCAAGTCTTCTTTTCGCCCCTTCTGCTTCTTCACGGTTTGTGAATATGCCGAACACAGCACTGCCGCTACCCGTCATTGCCGCGCAGAGCGCACCGCTATTAAGAAGCACATCTTTTATACTCGAAATATCCCTTACATCAGCAGATACAACCGGCTCAAAAACATTGTATACGTTAGCCGCGACCGACGGAATATCACCGTTTTCTATCGCAGAAAGCATCGATTTTGTGTCCGGATGCTTTTCTATGGGATGATTGTCAATCTCCGCAAAAACAGCTTTTGTTGACATCCCTCGAGAGGGCTTTGCTATAACAAAAAAGCAATCCGGAAGCGCCGGAAGTTCGGTCATAGCCTCGCCCTTTGCACAAGCAAGTGCAGTCCCGCCCATAAGGCAGAACGGAACATCCGCACCCACGGTAAGACCTACTGCGCACAACTCTTCGTCCGAAAGCGGAAAATCACACAGCTCGTTGAGCAGCCTCAGAGCAGCAGCTCCGTCGGCACTTCCTCCCGCCATTCCTGCACTTGACGGTATCCGTTTTTCCACAGCAATCGCTATTCCTCCGCAGTTGCTTCCCGTCGCATTAAGAAATGCACGCGCCGCTTTCACAGCAATATTGCGTTCATCGTTAGGGATGTACGGTATATTCGATATGCACGATATATCACCACCGCAGCCTATTCTCACAGCAACAGAATCATGAAGTGATATACTTTGCATCACCATTTCCAGATCGTGGTATCCGTCATCAAGTAATCCCAGAACATCAAGCGTTAAATTAAGCTTTGCATAAGCCTTTGCAAAACCGTATCTCATAGCATCACACCCGCACATTAAAGTGACTGTACAAATTCCTCTATCCTAGACAGAGCCTTTGCAATATTCTTCATCGACGCCGCATAGCAGCATCTCACAAAGCCTTCGCCGCTGTCGCCGAACGCATTGCCCGGAATTACCGCAACGTGCTTTTCCTGAAGCAGACGCATACAGAACTCATCCGACGTAAGTCCGGTAGCCTTTATGCACGGAAACATATAGAACGCGCCCTGCGGCATCGCACAGGTAAGCCCTATTGAATTGAAGCGGTCGCACATAAAGCGGCGGCGCTGGTTATATTCCTCGCGCATTTCCTCGATATCCTTATCGCCGTTGTTAAGCGCCTCAACCGCGGCAAACTGAGCCATCGTAGGTGCCGACATAATTCCATATTGATGAATGCGTGTCATAACCGTTGCAATCTCACGCGGGCAGCACGCATACCCCAGACGCCACCCAGTCATTGCATAGGATTTTGAAAATCCGTTTACAACGATGGTGCGCTCACGCATCTCATCAATCGACGCGATTGAAACGTGCTTTGCACCATAGGTAAGCTCGGAGTATATTTCATCAGAAATAACCATAAGGTCATGCTTTATGATAACTTTTGCAAGAGTCTCAAGCTCGTGCTTTTCAAGAATTGCGCCGGTCGGGTTGTTGGGATACGGAAGAACAAGCAGCTTGCTCTTCGGAGTTATCACAGCCTCAAGCTTTTCCGGCGTCAGCTTGAAATCATCCTCCGCAACCGTCGCAACATGAACCGGAACGCCGCTTGCAAGCGATGCAATAGGCCCGTAACAAACAAACGATGGCTCCGGCACGATAACCTCATCACCGGGATTTATAAGTGCGCGCATAGCAAGATCGATAGCCTCGCTTCCACCGACGGTGACAACAACCTCATCCTCGGGTGCGTAGGAAAGAGAAAACGAACGCTGCATATAATCCGTAACCGCGCGGCGAAGCTCCATCGTTCCCGCGTTCGGGGTGTAGTATGTGTATCCTTTTTCAAGAGATGCGATGCCCGCATCGCGGATATGCCACGGCGTAACGAAATCCGGCTCACCTATCCCGAGTGAGATAACATCGCTTCCCGATATCAGATCAAAATATTTCCTGATCCCCGAAGGCTTTATACTGCTTGCACGGGATGACAGTTTTGCATTATAATCCATAATATATTTCCTCCGGAATGATTAAAACGCATATCCGCGTTCCTGATTTTTTTCTGTGTTCGTGTACATAACTCCCTTATCTTTGAACTTTTTAAGCACAAAATGCGTTGCCGTGCTGGTTACATATTCAAGCGGTGCAATTTTGTCTGACACAAATCCCGCGACCTCGCGAAGCGACTGCCCATGAATTGTAACGGCAATATCATATGCACCCGACATAAGATACACGCTCTCAACCTCTTCATACTGGCTCATGCGCTCCGCAATGCGTTCAAAGCCCTGCCCGCGCTGAGGAATAACCTTTATCTCGATAAGTGCCGTAACGCCCTCATCGCCGACCTTATCCCAGTCGATAAGCGTCTTATATCCCGCAATAATGTCTTTTTCCTCATATTCTTCAATGGCGGCGGCAACGTCCTCAACCTTCATTTCAAGCGAAGACGCAATCTGCTCCGCAGACATTTTCGCATCTTTTTCAAGCAATTCCAAAATAGCGTTTTTCAAAGCACTTTCTCTCCTTTTTACTACAATATGTTTATTATACTAAATTTAACTTTTTGATGCAATAGATTTTTTATTTTTTCCAAACCTTGCAAAATATGTGAATTTGGTATACAATAAAGATACAACTTTTTCGGAGGTTTTATGACAAATGAAAAAATTAACCGTTATGTCCGTTTTCGGCACTCGTCCGGAAGCCGTTAAAATGGCTCCGCTCGTTATTGAGCTTTCAAAAAGACCCGAAATAAATTCCATTTGTTGTGTCACAGCACAGCATCGCGAAATGCTTGACTCCGTCCTTGACATCTTCAAGGTCAAGCCGGATTATGACCTCAACATTATGACTCCTAATCAGACGCTTGCTACAATAACCACCAAGGCTCTTACCGGTCTTGACGGCGTTCTGTCCGAGGCTAAGCCCGATATCGTTCTTGTCCACGGCGACACATCAACAGCTTTTGTAAGTGCACTTGCGGCGTTTTACCACAGAATCCCCGTCGGTCATGTAGAGGCAGGGCTGCGTTCCTTTGATAAGTATTCTCCGTTCCCTGAAGAGATGAACAGAAAGCTTATCGGAAGCATTGCAGACCTTAACTTCTGTCCCACCGACAACAACGCAGAAAACCTGCGTCGCGAAAACCTGAACGACGGCATCTTCATCACGGGTAATACCGTTATCGATGCACTCAAGTATACTGTATCCGATGACTATAAATTCCACAACGAAGATATAACAAAGATTGATTTTGATTCTTACCGCACAATTCTTATGACGGCACACCGTCGTGAGAATTACGGCGAGCCGATGCGCAATATCATGCACGCTGTACGTGATATTGTTGAATCTCACCCTAATGTGCAGGTAATCTACCCCGTCCATATGAGCCCCGTTGTCCGCGAAACCGTATACGAAATTCTCGGTGATGCGCCGCGCGTGCATCTGCTCGACCCGATTGACGTCGACGATATGCACAATCTCATGGCACGCGCCCACTTTATCCTCACGGATTCCGGCGGACTTCAGGAGGAAGCGCCGTCTCTCGGAAAACCTGTTCTCGTCATGCGCTGTGAAACCGAGCGTCCGGAAGCTGTTGCCGCCGGAACGGTAAAAATCGCGGGCGTCGAGCGCGAGGTTATCCGTGATATGGCATATGATCTTCTTGATAATGAAGAGGCATACAAGAAAATGGCACATGCCGTCAACCCCTACGGAGACGGAAATGCATCAAAGAGAATAGCAGACGCCATTCTCTGGAAGCTTGCCGGTATCGGCGATAAACCCGCTGATTTCAAATGAGGAAAAAGGAGCGTTCCGGTATGAAACACCGTACAATGTTCTTCGTTTTTATTGCACTCTTTATCCTTCTCGTTTCCGTTGTTGCAATACTTTTTCTTCCGAATATGTCGGCAACACTTATAAACACTATACCCGAATACCCGCCTGAATTTCACTCCTTTAACCCTGTCGAAACTGTCGGCACAGAGTCCGTTACAATTGATAAAACAAACGTAAAGGCAATTATTGCTGCGATAAAACGTCCGGAGGAATACTTTTCCAGAACTCAAAGCACTATATCGCACAATTCCGGAAGCGCATCCTTTGCCCGGCAAAAATGGGTTAAGGGCAACCTTTCCCGCGTTGATGTTTTTTCATCTGTTTCCTCGCAGAATCCGTCAGCACATTATATATACACCGCCGAGTCTGTTTATGCATGGAGACCCGGAGAGCGCACAGCACACAAGACGGCGCGTGGAAGCTTTAAGCCCGATGATGAGCAAATGATGATGTCCTATGAGGATATCACTTCAGCAAAGGACGAGGATATTCTTACAGCACAGCTTACCGTTTACGACGGTACTGCCTGTGTCTATGCCGAGGTCAGAAACCCGGCAAGCGGATACACAAACAGATACTGGGTTTCATATTCCACCGGACTTCTTGTCTTCGGACAAAGCCTCAACCCTGAGGGAAAAGTGGTTTACTCCGTAACCTCAACGCAAACTGACATTTCATCTCAGGATATGGAGACCTTCCGACTTCCGGACGGAGAATTACCTCAGTAGCAAATAAAAAACCTATATTGTACAATAGCAAAAATTAACACACAACACCGCCGGTACTTTCCGGCGGTGTTGCTCTTACTTTACATATTCAAATTCCATAGAGTAAATTATGATGGTATCCCCTTCTTGTGCGCCACGCTCTTCAAGCGCGTCGTACACCCCGTATTTGCGGAGCAGGCGTTCAAAATAGATGCGGGATTCATAATCCTCAAAGTTGACAGAACCCATAGCACGCTTTATCCAGTTTGCCTCAACCGAATAAACATCACCGTCAAGACGGAAGATTTCAAAGTCGTGACTTGTGGTATCTTCCTCGACACGGACAAAGTTCGGGGTGTAAGTTTCGATCGGCGGAAGCTTTGAAAGCACCTCTGCAACCTTTTTCATAAGCTCAGAAACGCCCACATTTGTCGCTGCCGATATTTCGAAATAATCAAGCCCGAGATTTTTGATATATGCGCGGAATTTATCCGCCGCCTCGCGGTCATAAATCAAATCGCTTTTGTTCGCCGCAACGATTTGCGGGCGCTTTGCAAGCTCAGGATTATATCGCGAAAGTTCATCGTTTATCGCTTCAAAATCGGCAATCGGGTCTCTTCCTTCACTGCCTGACACATCCACCATATGGACTATCAGGCGGCAGCGGTCGATATGCCGCAGGAAGCGGTGACCAAGCCCTGCGCCTTCACTTGCACCTTCGATAATTCCGGGAATATCCGCCATAACGTAAGAAAAGCTTTCATCCACACGCACAACACCGAGGTTTGGCGTAATAGTTGTGAAATGGTAGTTTGCGATTTTCGGACGCGCCGCGCTGACAACAGATAAAAGCGTGGATTTGCCGACATTCGGAAAACCGGCAAGACCAACATCCGCAAGAAGCTTAAGCTCAAGCCTTACTTCAAGCTCCTCACCCTCAAGCCCGGGACGTGCAAAACGCGGAGCCTGGCGCGTGGGAGTCGCAAAATGCTGATTTCCCCAACCACCGCGGCCGCCCTTGCATATAATGAACGGCTCGTCATCGGACATATCCTTGACGAGAGCACCGCTTGCAACATCGTAAACAAGCGTTCCGCGCGGAACCTTTACCACAATGTCTTTGCCGCGCTTTCCGGAGCACCGCTTGCCGCTTCCGTTTGCGCCGTTTTCTGCCTTGTATTTTGTTTTGTAGCGAAACTCAACAAGCGTGGACATATTATCATCGACTTTGAGGACAACGTTTCCGCCATCTCCCCCATCGCCGCCGTCCGGTCCGCCGGATGCTATATATTTTTCACGATGGAACGCAACGGCACCGTCACCGCCGCGACCTGCAATAAATCTTGCGCTTGCAACATCAACAAACACTTTGCGCACCTCCAGTTCAAGGGTATAAGTAATAGTGAATAGGGAAAAAGCAAAATGAACTTATTCGCTCTTCACTATTACCTATTATTTAATTAAAAATACGGGCAGGTCGGATAAGACCTGCCCGAACGATTGTTTTTTACTGAGCAACCGGGTAGATGGAAACCTTCTTGCGGTCCTTACCGAAACGCTCGAAGCGTACTACGCCGTCCATTGTTGCAAACAGGGTATCATCAGAACCCTTGCTTACGTTTGTGCCCGGGTGGATCTTTGTGCCGCGCTGACGAACGAGAATGTTTCCGGAGAGAACAAACTGACCGTCTGCACGCTTAACGCCGAGGCGCTTGGACTCGGAGTCACGGCCGTTCTTTGTGGAACCAACACCCTTTTTATGTGCAAAAAACTGAATTCCGATTTTAAGCATTAGACTGCACCTCCATAATTTCAATATACTTTGGATACTCTAAAGCAATCCCGCGCATATGGCGTTCAAATGCTTCAAGTACCTTTTGGCAAGCCTTGTCCTCATTTGAAAGAATGAGCTTTATTCTTGCCGTTTCGGGTTCAACCAGAACATCTGCATCCGCGTGGAAAGAATCATTAATGATTGTTTCTGCAAGACCGACTGCACTTGAGACAGCTGCGCATATAATGTCGCTACCGCTCTCGGCATAACCGGAATGACCGGATACGTCAAACCCTATGGCTTTATCGCCTTTTTTAATCAATTTGACAGTAGTCATAACTTAGCCGATCTTCTCGATCTGGAGCTTTGTGTACGGCTGTCTGTGACCCTGACGGCGGCGGTAGTTCTTCTTTGCCTTGAACTTGAAGACCATGATCTTCTTGCCCTTGCCGTTCTTCAGAACCTTAGCAGTAACCTTAGCACCCTCAACATTCGGAGCACCAACAGTTACGTTATCGCCGTCGATTGTCATAAGTACGTTGTCAAACTCTACTGTTTCGCTCTCAGTGTTGAGAAGCTCAACGTAGATAACATCGCCCTCAGAAACCTTGTACTGCTTTCCGCCTGTAACGAAAATTGCCTGCATTCTTCTTGCACCTCTCTTCATAATTTAGAGTCTCGCTCTTGTAGGCACTGCCTAAGCAGTTTAGCAAACCCACTCAATGCGGCTTAGATATTATATCACTATAAAAATGAAAAGTCAAGCTTTTTTACCTGAATTCGTGCATTTTTTCGTCATAAACATTTATTCTCGTAAATTCCGCGAAATCCGGTGCGCAATCCGGAAGATATTTTTCTATCGCCTTTACGATATATTCGGGGTTAAGCGATGTGTTTCCCGCCGCAAGAATAGCCTTTATCCGGACATCGCCGCCCTGGGCGCTTACACATACGGATTTTATAAACGGAGCAATGTTTGTTTCCGTTTCTCCGCGCTTGCTTTTCTTCATAAGAACAATTTCTTCATGCGAAAAAAGCTCTGTAAGTTTTTTTACCACACCAAGCGGAACCCCGTTGTCATATTCAAGCGAGATATCAAACTCCGAATATGCAATTTCACGCACAGGACGCGCGTTCTCATAGACGCGCAGGACCTCTATCCCCTCAGGCATTGTCATGTTCATTCTTGATACAATTTCATCATTTCCCATATTATCCATAATTACCATATCAAGAAACTCACACTCACCGGTATATCCAAGCGACAGGGGAAGTGCAATCGAGATATACGGATGCGGATTAAAGCCCTCGGTGTGCTTTACCGCAATACCCGCTCTTGTCAGCACGCGCTGGAACGTTCTCATTATATCAAGGTGCGAAATATAAATAGCTCTACCCTTCTTTTCATACATAACTCTTACTTTACGCATCACACTTACCTCCGCAAAGAAGATTTGATGCTCCGCAACCGAGGCATTTTTCACGGCAGTTGGGTGATGCTTCCGAGCGGTACGCCTTTTCACATTCGCAGCGCAGGAAGCGTTTTGTTACGCCGGTAGAGATGTGATCCCATGGCAGAACTTCATCCGCGCATCTCTCGCGGTTTGCGTAAAACTCAGGGTCTACGCCACAGTCCTCAAACGCGCTCATCCACGTATCAAGACTAAAATGCTCTTCCCACCCGTCAAGCTTCATTCCCCTTTTCCACGCCGCTTCGATAACGCGCCCGATTTTTCTGTCTCCGCGCGCAAACACAGCTTCAAGGAAGCTGACATCCGGCTCATGCCAGTTGTATGTTATTGCCTTTGCCGTTATCGCCTCACGCAGAAGCAGTGCTTTACGCTTGAATTCCTCGCGCGTATTCTGCGCTTCCCACTGGAAAGGCGTCTGCGGCTTCGGGACAAAGCATGCCGCACTGACCGTTATCTTTACACCGCGCTTTTTGTTCGTTGCGTGCGTTTTCCAGAGATAAAGTATCTTCTGCGATAGCTCGGCAATTCCTTTTATATCTTCATCTGTTTCCGTCGGAAGCCCTATCATAAAATAGAGCTTAACCGAGCTTCTGCCGTTTTCAAATGCGATGCGGCAAGCGTTCATTATCTCTTCTTCTGTAAGGTTTTTATTTATCGCGTCGCGAAGTCTTGCACTTCCTGCCTCGGGAGCAAACGTAAGACCGCCGCTTCTCACCTTCTGGATACGCTGCATAAGCTCAACTGAGAAGTTATCAGCACGAAGCGACGGAAGCTGAAGGCTTATGTTTCTCGGCTCGCACCAGTCTAAAAGTCCATCGGCAAGCTCGGGAAGCTCTTTATAGTCGCTTGTCGAGAGCGATGCGAGAGATATTTCCTCATACCCCGTAACCTCACACATCTCCTTGCCGTGCTCAATAAGCGTTCTCGCTTTCTTTGCACGCACAGGACGGTATGCATATCCCGCCTGACAGAAACGGCACCCGCGAATGCATCCGCGGAACACCTCAAGCGATACGCGGTCATGCACTATCTCCGTCGACGGAACAATCACCTTTTTCGGAACGTAAACGGAATCAAAGTCCTCAATTATACGCTTTACCACAACCTCCGGCGCACCGTCACGCGGAGTTATCGCCGCAACTGTCCCGTCTGCATTATAGCTTATATCATAAAGCGACGGAACATATGTTCCCTTTATGTCTGTGGCAAGGCGCAGAAATTCCTTTTTGCTCTTGCCCTCTGCCTTACACTTTTTATAAAGGTTGCAAAGCTCTATCATCTGCTCTTCGCCCTCGCCGATATTGAAAATATCAACAAAGTCACAAAGCGGCTCAGGATTGTATGTGCACGGACCGCCCGCAACGACAATAGGCTCGTCCTCTCCTCGCTCGTCTGCTCGAACGGTTATTCCGCCAAGGTCAAGCATATTAAGCACTGCGGTATAGCACATTTCATACTGCAGGGTAAATCCTACCATATCAAAATCGCAAAGCACATCACGGCTCTCCAGCGCGTAAAGCTTCATATCATTTTTGCGAAGTGCTTCTTCCATATCCGGCCAAGGCGCAAAGCATCGCTCGCACCAGATATCCGGCTGTTCGTTCATCACGCCGTACAGTATGCGAAGCCCCATATGCGACATGCCTATCTCATATATATCGGGAAAGCAAAACGCAAAGCGAAGCGCAGCCTCCTTTTTATCCTTTATGACGGCGTTGTATTCACCGCCGGTATATCTTGCCGGTTTCTGAACCGAGGCAAGTATCCTTTTTAATTTACTGTCCATACCGATGTTCCTTTCGGGAATTACTTAAGCCGAGGAGAGACGAGCCCCTCAAGCCTTAAACTTGTTAAATTTTTATACTTTAAATTTGTCCTCGTCGCAAGGCAGCCGTATATTTGCAGAATTTTCTGCAGTAGTTCGCTGAAATTACGTTTTTAAACCTTAAGGTGTTCGTCTCCCCTCGGCTTATCTAAGTATAACACAGATAAAACACAAAAAGCAACAAATCTGCACAAAAAAAGACCTTCACCGAAAACGTGAAGGTCTTTTTTTAAGACGTTAATTACTGATTGTCTTCCTGGCGCATCTTTGCAAAGCAATCGCTGCAGTAAACAGGACGGTCAGTCTTCGGCTCAAACGGAACCTTTGCCTCGCCGCCGCATGCTGCGCATGTAGCAGTGAAGTACTCTCTCGGGCCGCGGCTTGCAGCCTTGCGAGCGTCACGGCAAGCCTTGCAGCGCTGCGGCTCGTTCATGAATCCGCGCTCTGCATAGAATTCCTGCTCACCAGCTGTGAACACGAAATCTGCTCCGCACTCTTTGCATTTTAATGTCTTGTCTTCGTACATTTTGATACCCTCTCTTTGACTTAAGACTTGCCCCAGGACGGACTTCCACCGACACCTCAATCTTGCGCTCTGATAATTTTTAAGCTACTTGGGCATTTGTAATAATATTTGCTCAACAGGTATTTTACCTGATATCGCCTTTTTGTCCGGAATACTGCGCAAACTTGCGCCGTATCCGTGAAATAGCGTTGTCAACCGACTTTTGCGGTTTACCTACGTTCTTTGAAATCTCCGCATATGAAAGACCTTTCAGATACAATGACAGCACCTGTCTTTCAAAGCCTGAAAGAAGCTTTTCTGCAGCGCCTAAAAGCTCGCGGTAAGACTCCTCACCGATAATCTGCTCTGCCGGGTCAACCGTCTTATCGGGACTTTGCGCCGCCACACTCTCATCTTCTTCGCCGCCGATTGGGACATAATTATTCAACGGACGGTTTTTATCACGCATAGAGTGGCGGATGGCAGAATAAATTCTGTTGCGGATACACATGGCGGCAAACGTTTTAAAGGAAACCGAACCCAAAGTGTCAAAACCGGATATTGCCTTGACTACTCCAATCATACCTTCCTGAATAAGGTCTTCCGAATCGCCACCCGCAAGAAAGTACGGACGTGCAAAGCTCCTTACATAAGAGGTATAACGCAGGATAAGGGCTTCTTCCGCGCTGTGGTTTCCGGCGCGGGATAAGGATATCAGCTCCTCGTCCTTCAAAGTTTCAAACATTTCCAAAACAGAGAACCACCAAATATATTTATTTTCATTTTGTATTATACCACGACATTTTTTCAATTGTCAAGTAAAAATTACAAAAGTTTGATATTTTTTTAAGATTTTTTTATCGTAAGCCCTAAAAAGTTTACTTTTTCGAGCTATTTCCAGCTTTTGCGACTTTGGGAATTTTGCTTAAGCCGAGAGGCTCGACTTTCCTCGACTTACAGTTCAAGCTGTCCCTCAAACGGGATTCCGAGATGATCATACGCTTTTTTTGTGACGCATCGCCCTCGCGGAGTACGGCTTAAAAATCCAAGCTGCATAAGATACGGCTCTACAACATCTTCAATAGTAACCGCCTCTTCACCTATCGTTGCGGCGAGAGTGTCAAGACCTACCGGCCCGCCGGCGAAGTTATATATGATGCTCTCGATAACGCGGCGGTCGGTCATATCAAGACCAATCTCGTCTATCTCAAGCGCATTGAGCGCCATATCGGCAACTGCGCGGTCAATCTCGCCGTTTGCACGCACCTGCGCAAAATCACGCACGCGCTTTAAGATTCTGTTTGCAATACGCGGTGTTCCGCGGCTCCGGCGTGCAATCTCCGCCGCGCCTGTTTCGTTTGTGTGTATTCCCAATATATCCGAGCTTCGCTTCACTATTCCCGCAAGCTCTTCCGGCGTATACATCTCAAGTCGCATAATAACGCCGAAGCGGTCTCGCAGCGGTGATGTAAGCTGGCCGGCACGGGTGGTCGCACCAATAAGCGTGAAGCGGTGAAGTCCGAGCCTTACGCTTCTCGCCGACGGACCTTTACCGATAATGATATCAAGCGCATAGTCCTCCATCGCAGGATAGAGAATTTCCTCAATACTGCGGTTAAGGCGGTGAATTTCATCAATAAAGAGGATATCACCTTCATTAAGGCTTGTAAGAAGCGCGGCAAGGTCTCCTGTCTTTTCAATCGCAGGGCCTGATGTCGTGCGTATATTTACACCCATCTCGTTTGCAATAATTGTTGCAAGCGTCGTTTTTCCAAGTCCCGGAGGCCCGTAAAGCAAGACGTGATCAAGCGGCTCGTTGCGGCTTCTTGCCGCCTCGATATACACGCGAAGCTGATCCTTAACCTTATCCTGACCCGTATATTCCGAAAGTGTCTTGGGACGCAGGGTATTCTCGTGCTCGTCGCGGTTTGTCAGAAGCGACGATACCATGCGTTCGTCTTCTGCATACTCCTCTGCCGACGGGCTGTTAAATTCTATACTCATAATCCTCCCCCGCTTTCTATCTCATAAGTCTTGCAAGTGCAAGCTTGATTATGTCTTCAACGGACATACCGGACGTATCAACGCCGCGCAGTGCCGCGCCGATTTCGTCTCTGCCGTAGCCGAGGCTGATGAGCGCTTCTGCCGCTTCTCCGTCAGCACTTGATGCCGCAGGAACATACGAGCCTTTTGTTATCTCGCCAATATCAAATGAGCTTTTTGCGATTTTGTCCTTAAGCTCGAGAATAATTCTTCCCGCAACCTTCTTTCCCACTCCGCTTGCCGCAAGAAGCGGCTTTTCATCGCCGGTCGTCACTGCAAGTGCGAGTGCCGACGGCGTTACCGCCGAAAGGATTGAAAGCGCAACCTTCGGGCCAACACCGGATATTGATGTTAAAAGCTTAAACGACTCAAGCTCATCTTTATCGTAAAATCCGAAAAGCTCAAGCGCATCTTCGCGAACATTGAGATAAGTATAAATCTTCGCGGAAACACCTACCTTAAGCTTTGCAACGGTGTTGAGAGAGGCGTTGCAGGAAAATCCGACACCGCCGACATCCATCACAACAAGATTAGGTTCAAGCTCCGCTACGGTTCCGTTTAAATAACTGAACATATAAAACACTCCCGTACTTACAAATTCATAAGAAGGCTTCCTGTGGTATTGGCATGGCATAGCGCAATGGCAAGCGCATCTGCCGCGTCGTCCGGGCGCGGTGTTTTTTTAAGTCCCAGAAGCCTTTTCGTCATATCCATAATCTGCGCTTTCTCCGCTCTGCCGTATCCTACCACAGACATTTTTACCTGAAGCGGAGTGTATTCGTGCACACGAACTCCGCATTTTACACACGCAAGCACAATAACACCGCGTGCCTGAGAAACATTTATCGCGGTTTTCTCGTTGGTGTTGAAATACAGCTTTTCAATAGCTACGTGGTCGGGGCGGAACGTGCGCAGAAGCTCCGTCATATTGTCATATATCTCAGAAAGACGGTCTTCTATGGGAATCCCGGCTTCCGTGCGTATCGCGCCGTATGATATCGGGCGCATACCGTCGGTGTCAATCACGCCGTAACCTACAATCGCATATCCGGGGTCTATTCCGAGAATAATCATCTTCTTCCCCTGCCTTTCCCGCCTTTGCTCTTTCTCTCAAACGGGCGTGCGGCATCGGGAGCTTTTCTTCTCTGCTCCGGCGCTTTATCCGGACGGATAAGACAGCGCTTTGCGTTTCCTATCAGATCTTGCCTTCCCGCAGTCTTTAACGCTTCCATGACGAGCGCGCGGCATTCCGTCCTCCGCCACTGCAACAGCGCACGCTGCATTGCCTTTTCGTGCGGATGGCGCGGGACGTACACACTCTCCATCGTATTCGGGTCAATCCCCGTATAATACATACATGTTGCAATCGTTCCTGGGGTCGGATAAAAGTCCTGAACCTGCTCAGGCATATGACCGATGCTGTTAAGATACTCGGCAAGCTTTATCGCATCACGCAGAGTGCATCCCGGATGCGACGATATGAAATACGGAACAAGGAACTGATTTTTATTATACTGCTTATCAATCTCGAAAAACTTTTTATAGAATCTTCTGTAAACATCAAAGCGCGGCTTGTTCATATATTTAAGCACGCTATCACACGCATGCTCCGGTGCAACCTTAAGCTGACCGCTGACATGATACTGTACAAGCTCGCGGAAAAACTCATCGGATTTATCTGCCATTACATAGTCAAAACGCACACCTGAGCGAATGAACACGCGCTTTACTTTCGGCAGAGCGCGGAGCTTTCGCAAAAGCTCAAGATAGTCCGTATGGTCAACATGTAAATTCTTGCACGGTGTTGGAGAGAGGCAGTTTTTCTTGCACATTCCTCTTTCCTTCTGCGCCTGGCACGAGGTGCTACGGAAATTCGCTGTGGGACCTCCAACATCGTGGATATATCCCTTGAAATCCGGCATTTCTGTTAGCTTTTTCGCCTCATCGACAACGGAAGCGTGGCTTCTTGTGCTTATCATTCTCCCCTGATGGAAAGCAAGCGAGCAGAAGTTACAGCCGCCGAAGCATCCGCGGTTGTGGATGATTGAAAACTTCACTTCTTCTATTGCTTTAACTCCACCTAAACGTTCATATGACGGGTGATAGTCGCGCATATACGGAAGCTCATACACTTCGTCAAAACGCTCCGTGCTTATCGGGTAAGGCGGCGGAGTCTGCACAATGTACACATCGCCGTGCTTCTGCGCAACTGCGCGCCCGCGCACAGCATCCTGCTCATCCTGCTGTATCTTTGCCGCCATTGCGTATTTTCTTTTGTCCTTTGATACTTCGTCAAACGACGGCACGGTAACAAACGGGTATATACAGTCGTCCAATGTATCAGACTTATACACCGTTCCGCGTATATTTTTGATATCCGACACGGCAATTCCGTTATTTAACGCGTCTGCAAGCTGAATAATTGTATCTTCTCCCATGCCGAACATAAGGATATCCGCGCCGGATTCGATAAGCTCTGACCTGCGCACGGTATCGTCCCAATAATCATAGTGGGCAAACCGGCGCAAGGAAGCTTCAAGCCCGCCTGCCGCAATCGGAAGGTCAGGGTATGCGCGCCGCGCCATTTTGCAATAAGTTGACATTGCACGGTCGGGGCGCTTGCCCGGAACTCCGCCGGGCGTATAATCATCGCGCTTTCTTCTGTGCTTTGCAACGGTGTAATGCGCCACCATAGAATCAATGTTTCCGCCGGTGACAAGAATACCTAAACGCGGACGACCGAGCGCACGGAACGCGTTTGGGTCCTTCCAGTCCGGCTGTGACAGAATCGCAACACGGTATCCCGCACTTTCCAGCACACGGGAAATAACGGCAACGCCGAAGCTCGGGTGGTCAACATACGCATCTCCCGTGATATACAGGAAATCGTACCAATCCCATCCGCGCTCTTCCATATCCGCTTTACATACGGGCAAAAAACCGTTCACTCCTACATTTCCTCTCTGCGCATCTTCATCTCGCGCCATTCATCGCGCGTTATAAGTATCTTTCTCGGCTTTGAGCCTTCAAATTCGCCCACTATTCCGCGCTCTTCCATCTGGTCGATAATGCGCGCGGCACGCGAATATCCGAGCTTTAAGCGACGCTGCAGCATGGAGGTTGATGCCTGTCCGGATTCTACGACGACATCAATTGCCGCATCGAGCATTTCATCGGCATCGCCGTCATCAAATACGCCTCCGCCGCCCTCACCGCTCTCCTCGTTCTGCTGAGCCTGCTTTTCAATCTGGTCAATAATCTCCTGCGAATATTCCGCAGTACCGTTCTGCTTTACGTAATTTACAACTGCCTCAACCTCATCGGAGGAAATAAAGCACCCCTGAACGCGTGTTGCTTTTCCCGCTCCTATCGGCTCGTACATCATATCACCCTTACCGATAAGCGCTTCTGCACCGGCACGGCCGAGGATGATGTTGGATTCAAGCTTTGACGATACGGCAAACGCAATTCGCGACGGAACATTCGCCTTGATAACACCCGTGATAACATCTGCCGACGGGCGCTGCGTTGCAATTATAAGGTGCATTCCCGCCGCACGCGCCATCTGGGTAAGGCGGAGGATTGATGCTTCAACATCCTTTTTTGCAACCGTCATAAGGTCTGAAAGCTCATCAATAACAATTACAATATTGGGCATCGGATCCGCCTCGCCCGTCTTTGTAACAAGCTTATTATACCCTTCCATATTGCGCACGCCACTTTTTGCAAACAAATCATATCTGCGCATCATTTCGACAACCGCCCACTGCAGAGCACCGGACGCCTTCTTCGGGTCTGTAACAACAGGGATGAGAAGGTGCGGAATGCCGTTGTAAATACTAAGCTCAACCACCTTCGGATCAACCATGATAAGGCGCACCTGCTCGGGAGACGAGCGGTAAAGAAGGCTTATAATAAGCGAGTTTACGCAGACGGACTTACCCGAACCCGTAGTACCTGCAATAAGCATATGCGGAAGCTTTGCAATGTCGGAGATAATACACTTGCCGGTAATGTCCTTACCAAGCGCAAATGCAACGTTACTTTCGTTTTTCGTAAATTCATCAGATGCGATAACCTCGGAGATGTTGACAACCTGAACGGTTTTATTCGGCACCTCGATACCGATGAGAGACTTGCTCGGAACAGGCGAGATAAACACGCCCGTAACGCCGAGAGCCAACGCGATATCATCGGCAAGGTTGGTAAGACGCGAGAGCTTGACACCGGCATCAAGCTGTACCTCAAATCTTGTTACAGACGGGCCTCTGACGATATTTACAACCTTTATATCAAGACCGAAGCTCCGTATGGTCTCGCCAAGCTTTATTCCGACGCTTTGAAGCTCAGAGGAGGCTGACGTGGTTTTTTCCACCGTCGGCGGATCAAGAAGCGACAGCGGAGGATATGCATACATTTCCTTTGTTTCCGCCTCAAAAGCTTCCTCCGGAATAGCAAAGCCGTCACCACTTGCAACAACCTCGTCGCGGCGCTCAAGCTCTTTCCTTTCACTCTCTTCAATCGCGGCGATAACGTCGCGCGCGAAATTCTCTTCGTTTATAAGAACCTCTTCATCCTGCGGTACATGTTCTTCTTCCAGAGTTGTCGGCACCTGCTCTTCTTCCGGTGTTTCTCCCATAAGAACCTCAGCAGGAGTTTTCACATTTGACTCTGCAAGCGCAAAGCCCTCTTTTTTCTTGGATTCAGACTCTTTTTCTTCATTTTCAGAGGGGGTGACATCATCAAGCGGAATATCAATTATTCTGCGCTTGCGGCGCGGAAGCCTTATCTCCGGCTCTTTTTCAACAACATCCTCTTCCTCATATTCTTCATACTCAACCTCGTGATGCATTCCCGAAATGAAGGAACGGACAGCGTCATATACATTCATTATTGTAAGATTGAATGCGGTAAGAAGAACAAAAAGCGTAGCAGTTATAAGAAGAATTACCGTTGCAATGCGGCTTATCCCGTTTATCATAAGTGCAGTAGGATACCCGGCAAGCACACCGCCGTGGGATGCCGTCATTTCTGCCCATGACATATCCGTTGTTCCTACAAATGCATGAGCAACGGCGGCGGTAAGATACGGTATAAGCAGAGCACACACAACGCGCCATTTAACAGGCTTTCCGCGGCTTATTATCAGAAGCCCCGCAACAAGGATAAGCGCAAATGGAAGCACGATGAATCCGACGCCGACGGCGGCACGTGCAAAGTTGCCCAAAAAGTTTATTACACCAGCATCAACCCTGAAAAGAGCAAGGAATGTAAGAAGGGAGATAAACAGTGCAAGAAACGCCCAGCGTTGGTTAAGCTGTGCCCTTCTTTTCTGTGTGATGCGGTTTGATGATGCCGCCTTTTTTCTGCGCGAAGACGAGCCTTTCTTCTTCGGCGCGGCGGCAGTTTTTTTCTTCTGTGCCATAATATATGTAACTCCTCAAGATATTTATAAAATCACTAATTTATAGTATACCACATATCTTTTCAAATTTCAAATAAATTAAAGAACTGTCCCGCTTGTAGGTGTTACAATGATGTGTGACAAATAAATAAAAAAGGGTAGCGAATAGAAGCGACCTGTGTTAAGGTTGAGTTGCTCAGACAAAACCGAAAGGCAGGTGTCACCCTATTCGCTA
>JAZSOS010000033.1:0-119339 GCA_045537045.1 Eubacteriales bacterium | reverse complement strand
AGATGCGCCTTTAGCTCAGTTGGTAGAGCAACTGACTCTTAATCAGTGGGTCCTGGGTTCGAGTCCCCGAAGGCGCACCAAAGCTTAAATACGGGCGAGCGTCGATAGAGGGAAGAGAGAATGGCCCGTTGGTCAAGCGGTCAAGACACCGGCCTCTCACGCCGGTAACGGGAGTTCGATTCTCCCACGGGTCACCAAACCCTAATTAAAATTGAATATGTAGTTGGTGAATATTGCGGTGAGGGTCCACCTGTTCCCATTCCGAACACAGAAGTTAAGCTCACCTGTGCTGACAATACTTGGCTGGAGACGGCCCGGGAAGATAAGGCTTCGCCAACATCATATAGTACCGGGTAAGATATTTCTTACCCGGTATGCTTTTGGATAACATACAACTGCGTTGTTTAACAATAAACCGCGTGTATTGGTATGATAGGACCATAACAGAAAAGAGTGAGTAAGAGAATGGAAATTTTAATGAAGCTTGCACCGTACATATCAATGGCTCTCAGTATTGGTGGTCTTGTCTCAATGATTCTTGCATCAACTGTAAAAACAAGAAGCATGAGACTTATCCTTACATTTGTTTTCTTTGGGAACTTTCTTGTTGCGACAAGTTATCTCATTGACGGAAACAACAACGGAGCTGCCTGCTGCTATATTGGTGCGGCACAGGCGCTTATCAACTATTTCTTCGACAAAAACAATAAGCCGATTCCGAAATGGCTTGTAGTGATTTATGCAGCTGTGATTGTTGGTATAAATCTCGCAGTCCTGACGGAGATACTCGACCTTCTTGCGATTATCGCATCACTTACGTTTATTCTTTGCATTGGTCAGAGCGACGGCGCAAAGTACCGTTTCTGGACGAGTGTAAATATGGTACTTTGGATAACATACGATATTATAAAAGGCTCGTATGCCGCGCTCTTTACTCACGTATCGCTTCTTCTTTTTACCGTTCTCGGTAAGCTCATCCACGACCGTAAAAGCGATAAAGAGGACATTTAGGGTTCAGAACACACAGGTGGTATTACTTGTGTGTTTTGTTGTCATATGGTATAATGAATTGTGTGTCTATGAGAAAGGATGGGAGCATTTATGAAAAAGATACGGAATATCGTTGTTGGAATAGTTATTCTTGTATTGATTTTGTCCCTCATTCCTGTTCCGCTAAAGGTGGAAAGAAGTATGGAAGGCATCAGGTATGACGAAGGAACACAAGAAAGCTTCGGTGATGTACATATAGAAATTGACGGATGGTACTTTCATTATGTAAGTCCTGTATTTAAAAGAAACTATTTCACAGGAAGATTTGAAGTCGGAGAAGAAGTGCACAGATATACAAGATATGCGCGGCTGACGTTTATGAAATCAGTAGCGGGGAAAGAAGCAGGAATGCATTATTATGATGAAATGGCGAATGCTTTTCGTTGGGGCGGTCAGATCAGGCAAAAGGGGATTTTTAAAGAAATTTCGATTTGGAATGGCGATAAGGATTTTATATCCGCACCTGCAAAGAATGTTTCGGAAGCTGATAGGATAACAAAAGATTTGCGTAGTTTCTTTTATGAAGTTCAGGAATAATGAAGCAAAAGGTGATGTTATGAAGGATAAAGTTTGCATTATAACGGGTGCAGGGGGCGGAATTGGCTCGGCAATAGCAGAAGCACTTTTCACCTGCGGCTTTAAGCTTGTTTTGATGGGACGAAACGAAGAGAGGCTCAGAAAAACAGCAAACGGCAGAGAATGCCTTATTCTCCCCGGAGACATTTGCGATGATAATTACATCAAAGAAGTGTTTGACAAAACTGTTGCGACATACGGTGGCGTTGATTTCTTAATTAACAATGCAGGTATTGCACAGTCAAAGGCGTTTGAAGAGATTTTGATGGAAGAATATGATGAAATTATGGCCACCAACGCAAGAGCGCCGTTTCTTATGTGCAAAATGGCACTTCCGTATCTTATGAAGTCATCCTGCGGAACAATTATCAATATTGCATCCGTAACGGCGCATCAGGGATATGCTCTGCAAAGTGCGTATGCCGCATCAAAGCACGCTCTGCTCGGTTTCAGCAAAGTACTTAGTAAGGAATACTATAAGAAGGGCGTAAGAGTTCACGTAATAAGTCCGGGTGCGGTGTTTACTGATATGGTTAAGATATCCAGACCCGATTTAACAGGCGAGGGGATGCTTCTTCCTGAAGATATAGCAGAGACTGTTATGTATCTTGTAAAGATGCGTGGGAGCGCCTCGGTTGCTGACGAAATAGAGCTTCACAGAGAAACAAAAGAACCGTTTATGTAATAATCCAAGAATGAAATATGCCTTTGCTGAGGTGACAAAATGATAAACCATCCATTTCCACCTTTATATAATAAAGATTCAAAGATTCTGATTTTGGGCAGTTTTCCCTCAGTAAAATCCCGTGAGCAAATGTTTTTTTACGGGCATCCGCAAAATCGCTTCTGGAAAGTAATTTCCGCTGTATTCGAATGCGATAAACCTGAGACTATTGAAGAAAAGAAGCAGTTTTTGTTTAAAAACGGCATTGCGCTTTGGGATGTTATCGCATCGTGCGAGATAAAAGGAAGCTCGGACAGCTCTATTAAAAATGTAAAAGTAAATGACATTTCAAGGATTCTGAATAAAGCTGATATCAGGCAGATTTTCGTTAACGGAAAAACTGCAGAAAAATACTTTAAAAAGTATATGAAAGATCAGATAAACAGAGATGCTGTATGCCTGCCGTCCACATCTCCTGCAAATGCTGCGTGGTCCATAGAACGGCTTGTTGAGAAATGGCAATTGCTCAAAAGCAGTTAAAAGAAGAATAGGCAAAGTTATTGTAAACAGAGGTGGATTTTATACATGGCGCATATTTTAGGAGTTCTGGCGGTTATAACATTTCTTTTAAGCTTTCAATTCAAAACAAGAAGAAACATTATTGTTGTCAATCTGATTTCAAGAGCATTGTACATACTTCAATACATCTTTCTTGGGGCTTTTGAGGGTGCTGTTTTAGATTTTATGGGGTTTTTGTTATCCTTTTTTGCACGACACAAAGAAAAAGACTTCGTAAAAAGACATTTTAAGATTATAATAGCAGATGCAAATCTTCTTTTGCTGGCAATAGGCATTGCTATGTATGAAAATGTTTTTAGCTTATTTGCCATAGGCGGAATAATTTGCGAAGTAACGGCTTTGTGGCTGACGAAAGAAAAAAACATAAGAATTCTTTCTCTGTTTGCCGCACCGTGCTGGCTTGTTTATAATCTCGCAAACTCAGCTTACAGTTCCGTGATTGGGAATGTTTTGGTAATGGTATCAATCGCAGTTGCTATGATAAGACTGGATTTCAACCAGGGAGGTCTCGGCGTACAGAACAGAGGATTATCAGAGAAGATTATACAACAAAAAGATAATACATAAGGAAGGCTCGAGCTATGAGCAATATTATGCGAAATACATAGCTGTAAATGAATTCAGATGACAAGGAGAAAAAGGCAATGAAAGAGATAAAGGCAAACAATGCGCCGGCGGCAGTCTTTTTCTTGCATATTTTGCCGCATTATGGTATACTTTATAAAGATTTGTAAAAATAAAGGAGTTGCTTTAGAATGGTTCCCGCACTGATAGTTTTTGGTATTACATACGTTCTGCTCTTCACTTTCCAGAAGCTGCGTCCGTATATCGCAATCGGCTCTGCCGTTGTGTTTTCGGTAATGTGCCGTTTCACGCTTCCGGAGATATGGGCTGCGATTGACTGGAATGTTCTTATGATGATTGCAGGTACGATGGGTACTGTATATCTGTTTATTGAGTCCAAAATGCCCGACCTTCTTGCCGACATCATTATCGACAAGGTTCCGAACGTTAAGTGGGCAGTTGTCTGGCTATCCCTTTTTGCGGGAATTATCTCTGCGTTCGTTGATAACGTTGCAACGGTGCTTATGATTGCACCCGTTGCGCTTGACATTGCAAAAAAGCTTAAGATAAATCCCGTTGCGATGATTATTTCAATCGCGGTTTCGTCAAACCTTCAGGGTGCTGCGACGCTTGTCGGCGATACAACGTCCATTCTCCTTGGCGGTGCGCTTGATATGACATTTCTTGACTTCTTCTGGTACAAGGGTGCCCCGGGTCTTTTCTGGGTAGTGCAGACCGGTGCTGTTGTTTCTGCGTTCATTCTCATGTGGCTTTTCAGAAAAGAGAAACAGCCGATCGAGTCACACAACCGCACCAAGGTGCACGACCTATTCCCGACATATCTGCTTCTTGGAACAATTGTTCTCCTCATCCTTGCGTCGTTTATCCCCAACAAGCCAGCGGAGACAAACGGGTATATTTGCGTGGCGCTTATGGTAATCGGCGTTCTGAGGGAGCTTATATTCAAGAAAAACAAAACCATTATCCGCGATGTGTTCAAGGAAATAGACTTTTTCACCCTTGGTCTTCTTGCGGGGCTCTTCGTCGTTATCGCCGGAATCGAGGACAAGGGCGTTATAAACGCGATAAGCCAGCTTTTCTTAAAGCTCGGCAGTAACAAATTCTTAATTTATACCGTTATCGTATGGGCATCCGTAATTCTTTCGGCATTCATTGATAACATTCCGTATGTTGCAACAATGCTTCCGGTTGTCATGAGCCTTTCTTCGCAGCTTGGTATGGAGCCTACTCTTCTTGCGTTCGGACTTCTCGTTGGTGCAACGCTCGGCGGAAACTTAAGCCCCATCGGCGCATCTGCAAACATCACGGGTATCGGCATACTCCGCGGCGAGGGATACGAGGTAAAAACACGCGACTTTATGCGCATCGGTGTTCCGTTCACGCTTGTTGCTGTTCTTGCGGGATATATTCTCGTATGGCTCTTCTGGTGATAAACAATGAAGGGTGCGCTTGTTGTAAATAACTTTCTGGCAACAGGGAAGTTTCGCGATATATATGAGCGGCTTGAAAATGCGTTCTCAGAGCGAGAGGTTTCCCTCTCGCTCTATACTAATTCATCCCTCTGCCACCTTCACGGCGAGGACATCCCGTTTCGTGAGAAGCCGGATTTTGTTCTATTCTGGGATAAGGACATCTCACTTGCCCGCGCAATTGAAGAAAAAGGGATTTTGTGCGTAAATTCTGCAGATGCAATCGAAAAATGCGATGACAAAGCTAAAATGCATCTTGCGCTCGGTGATATTCCGTCTCCGAAAACGATAATAGCACCGATGACATTCCCGAACATCGGGTTTACCGACACGGCATTTCTTAAATCTGTTGCTGAAAAGCTTGGGTTTCCGATTGTGGTAAAAGAGGTTTGCGGCTCGTTCGGTGCGCAGGTATATCTTGCACGCGATTTTGACGAGCTTGTCAAAATAACCACCGCGCACCAGAGTGTGCCTCTTCTCTTTCAGGAGCTCATAAAGGAGAGCTTTGGGCGGGATATTCGCATAAACGTTGTCGGTGGAAGGGTTTGTGCGGCAATGCTGCGCCAAAGCCAAAACGGGGATTTTCGCAGCAACGTTACGCTCGGCGGCGGGACACTCCCGTATTCTCCGACCGATGCGGAGTGTGAGCTTGCACTCGCGGCGGCACAGCGGCTCGGTCTTGATTTTGCCGGGATAGATATTCTTTTTGGAAAAGACGGCCCTCTGCTTTGCGAGGTCAATTCAAACGCTCATTTTAAAAGCACGTATGACTGTACGGGCGTTGACCTTGCAGACCTTATTGCCGCACATATTATAGATAAATGTAACTGATAATACCCCCGCAAAGCGGGGGTATTATCGCAAGGAAAATCATCAGCAAAGGAGAATATTTAACCGATGACCGTATGGCTTGTATATGAAAAGGCGGGGGCTGTGCGCAACCGCGAATATATAAATATGCATATTGAGCGCGGAAAGACAAGGGGAATTGAGTTTATTCCGGTTCTGTGCGATGACGGACTTCCTGAAGGAAGACCTGACCTTGCAGTAGTTCGCGCAATGCGTCCGGATGTATCAAGAGAGCTTGAGGCAAGAGGCGTGCGATGCGTAAACCGCGCACATGTTTCAGAAATTTGCAACAATAAGGCACGGACGTATGAGTTTCTACACGAAAACAACATCCCCGTAATCCCGTGGATTTCCGCACTGCCGGAAGATACCCCGCCGGAAATTCGTGAGTATCCGGTTGTTATAAAACCATGCTGTGGTCACGGAGGGGCGGACGTCACTCTTATCCACAACGACGAGGAATACGCCGCGGCACGAAAAAAAATCGCGCCGGATGAATATGTAATCCAGCCGCTCGCGACAGAAACAGGGCATGATATGCGCGTGTATATCCTCGGCGGTGAGCCGGTTGCCGCAGTGCTTCGGAGCGCAGAAGGAGATTTCCGTTCAAACTTTTCCCTCGGCGGAAAGGTTGAGGCAAAAAAGCTTTCCGATGCAGAGTGCTCCATTGTAAAGCGCGTCTGCGGGCTTTTGCCGTTTGACTATTGCGGAATTGATATAATGTATCATAACGGGACCCCGGTTATAAATGAGATTGAAGATGTGGTAGGCTCGCGTATGCTTTATGCTACGCATGATATGGACATTGTTGCGATGTTTGTTGATTATCTTTCTGGTTTAAAGGGATTGTAGCAAAAAGCATTTCGCTACAATCCCTTCTTAGCTGTTCTTTATAACAAACTCATCCTCGCTTGGCGCGGGGGACATTACAATAAGCCTTGTTTCCTTTCCGTCAAAAAGCTTGTGTGCACTGTCGCCGCTGTTTCTGAACTTAGTCTGCGCACTTGCAACATACAAACGTTCAAATTCCGAGAAAAGCTCGGGCGTCTGCCCGCTTTCTGCGATGCGGCTATCGTTATAGTTTTCATACACCGCCGAAAGGGGAACATTACCCGCGGCGGTTTTTGCGTCCGCAATAAAGCGCTTTAGCATTTCCTGCTTCGTGCCGGAGCCTTCGTCGTATGACAAAAGCTCGGTTTTGCCCTCGGCGGGGAAAGAAACGTTAGCAAGGATTATCTCATCTGGAGAGAGGGAAGAGAGCTTTTTAATTGAAGAAACGAGATATTCGCGTGCGGAGTCAGAATACACCGATAACCACCGTACGTTTCCATTGTCAAGCCATATAATCTTGTTTTTGGTACGCGCGCTTTCCTCCTGGCTTTTGCGCGCAGCTTCATTATCCTTGAAGCACGACATATAAAGTGATACGCGATACCCTTTTTCCGTTGCCGATTGCATAACACGAGAGAGAGTACCGTCGTCACCCGATACCGCGGCGGCAGCCGCAAGCGGAGCATCGGAAGAAAATGCAAGGGTACCATCTTCAGCTTTAACTTCAAGGACAAGCGTGTTTATTTTCTTATCCGCAGAAATTTCGGAAAGCTTTGCCGCAAACAGTTCCTCGCTCTTTACTTCCCCTATTGGGATGAAAAGAGCACGGACACCACCAGCTTCTTCCGGAGCGGGAGTTTCCTCTTCCGGTTCGGGCAAAATCTCCTCCGGCTGCACCGCGGGAGTTTGTTCCGGTGATTCAATAATGAGATTTGCGGAAACATCGTCTGGGAGATCCGTTTTTTTGGCGCTGGAAAGAAAAGTTCCGTCAAGCGTAAAGGTCATATTGTCGTTTACAAAATACAAAATTCCTGCGGCGATAACGCAGAGAACTATGAGTACGGGAATCAGAACCCCGATACCGCCGCTTTTTGCACCTCTGTATCTTCGGTTTTGTTTTCTTGCTCTTCTCATAAAAAGCGAGCACCTCCGCAAAAATTTTTACTGCGATACCGCATCTTCTGCAGTTTCTGCATCCGCGGTCTCCGCACTGAGCCTGAAATACTCTGTTTCATCAAATTCCTCTTCCTCTGCAGGCGGTGCGGTTATAATACCGCGCGGGCATACGTTTGCGCATTCGCCGCAGGAAGTACATTTTGAAAAATCAATATATGCGAGACTTTCAATAATCTTAATTGCACCGTAATTACAAGTTTTCTCACAAGCGTGGCATCCTATACATCCGGCTTCGCATATCTTGCGCGTAAGAGAGCCGAGTGAACGGTTTGAACAGCGCACGTTGTATTCGCTTCCGTACGGAATGAGAGAGATAACGCCGCGTGGACAAACCTCTTCACATTTTCCGCAGCCGTCGCACTTTTCCGCATCAACCTCAGCAACACCCGAGACAATGGATATCGCGTTGTGCAGGCAGACTGCGGCACAGGAGCCAAGCCCCAGGCAGGAAAATTCACACACTTTGCTTCCGCCCGCAAGAAGGCTCGCGGAAAAGCAGTCGCGCGCACCGGCATATGTGTATTTATACTCCGCATCGTGACCGGAACAGCGGACAAATGCGCGAAGTTTTTCTTTTTCAGGCTCGTCCGGTGTTATTTCAAGCTGACATACATCAGCATCATTTACAGAGTTTTCCTCAAAAGCACCTGCTGCGCCGATTGCAAAAGCAAGGAGTGAGGTGACCACGACCGCTGAGAGGATGCTCAAAAAATAAATCATTTTTCCCGCCTCCTTATATAAACTTAATGCCGGAAAAGCCCATAAAAGCAAGCGCGATAAGACCGAGCGTTATAAAAAGCATCGGCTCGCCGCTAAGAACTTTCGGGCAGTTGGTGTACTGCAGGTTTTCGCGAATGGCAGCGAAGAGTACAGATGCGAGAATATAGCCTGCTCCTGAGAATATTCCGAAGAAAATCGCACCCAGAAATCCGTATCCGGAGCTTGTGCAAAGGAGCATAACGCCGAGAAAAACGGAAGAAAAGCACACCTCATCAAAAGATAAGCCGAAGCGTTTATACAGCGCGGGAAAGCGTGTTTTAAGCACATTTTCGCATATTTTCATCCCTCCGCAAAGGAGAATGATAAAAAGAAACGTGCGCATATAACCAAGTGACAGCGGAGTAAAGACAAGCCGATCGAAAAAATATGCGAGAATGGAGAAGAAAGGCAGAAAGATTCCAACGGCTATGCTGCGCTTCAGTGCGCTTTTTATATCCGTTGTATCGCGGATAAACGCCGGAGTTCCCAGAAGATGCGAGAATACAAGATTTTCAGCAAGCACCGCACCGATGGAAACAGTGAGAAGATTAAGAATCGTCATTTTTCGCTGCCTCCCTTATTTATTTTTGAAATAATGTATCTGACCGCGGCAATTATGAGTCCGAAGAGGACGAGGGAGCCCGCCGGAGAGAGAAGCATACCCATTGCATATCGCTCGGGAATTATGCGCAGTCCGAAAAGTGTTCCGGAGCCAAAAAGCTCGCGTACGAAAGATAAACACAATGCTACGGCAAAGAAACCGAGTCCCGTGCCGAGCCCTGCAAGTGCCGAGGCAGATACCGTTTCTTCTTCTGCACTCAGTGCGCGGGAGAATGCAAGCCCGCTTACGGTAAAAAGCGGAAGATATATTCCGAGACCGTCGCGTATCTGCGGAAGGAAAAAACTAAGTAAAATTTCACACAGCGTGACGAAAAATGCGGCAATTATCATAAACGAGATATTCTTTACCGATGCGGGGATAAGCCTGTCGGTGAGCGACACGGAAACACCGGTAAGTACAAGAACAAAAATCGCACACAAACCAAGAACAATTCCGCCCGCAAGCGTTTTTGTGCCGCCGAGAAGTGGGGCTAGCCCCATAAGCAGAAGAACAGAGGTGTTTTCTGTAAAGACATTTGTTTTTAAAAACGGGAAAAGCTTTTTCATTTTACCGTCACCTCCTCTTCGGGTGAGGGCAAAGCCGCATTTTCCGCACCGCTTTCGGCGGTGTCGATAACGGCAGGGGGGATTTCCTCTCCGACAAGAGCGGAAAGAAGGGTGTTTGTACCGGAAAGCAGAAGCGCACACGAAACCGCGACCGCCGCGAGCACTGCACCGGAGACGGACGCTTTCTTTACGGTTTCCTTATCGGGCCTTGGCAAAGAAATTTTCGGTAATGTAATTTTCTTATCACTCATTTTCCGTTTCCTCCTTGCAGTTATTTTTAATAACGCCAAACCTGCGCGGACGGATATACCTGTCAACAAGAGAGGTAGCGCAGTTCATAACAAGAATAGCATACATAACGCCGTCCTCGTGCCCCCCAAAATAGCGGATAAGCACTGTGATAACGCCGCAGAGCGCGCCGTAAATAAGCTTTCCACGCGCAGTTGTCGGGCTTGTTGTATAATCCGTCGCCATAAACGCAGCACCGAAGAGCAGGCTTCCTGAGCAGACCGAATAGAGCATCCACAGCCACGCGGCATTTCCACCCCGCGGGAAAAGGAAGGTAAGGACAGCAACCGTGCCGACAAAGCTTACCGGAATATGCCAGGATATAACGCGCCGTACAAGAAGGTATATTGCCGCGGCAACGATAACAACGGCAGAAACCTCGCCTATTGCGCCGGCAACGTTACCTACAACAACATCACGCAGGCTCGAAACAACATCACCGCTACCCATCGAAATACCGGGCAGAATACCAAGCTTCATTTTCCCGAGCGGGGTTACCGATGCGATAAATTCAGGGGAGAGACTCTCCGGAGAGATATTTGCAAACAGAGGAAGCGCCCCGGCACCAAGACTCGGTTTTGTATAGAGCGATACAAGAGTTGGGAAAGAGAGCAGGAATGCCCGAGCCGCGAGCGCAGGGTTGAGAAAGTTTTTACCCAGCCCCCCGTAAAGCTGTTTTACCACGATAATGGCAAATGCACCTCCGATTACGGCAGTCCATAAAGGAGTTGCAACCGGAAGAGTAAGCGCAAGAATCATTCCCGTAACGATGGCCGATAAATCAGCGGTTGTTTTTTCTTTTTTTGCAAGGCGGATATAGAGCCGCTCGAAGAAAACGCATGAGAAAACCGAAACGCCGGTAAGAGAAAGCGCGCGCCAGCCGAAAAAGTAAACAGCCATAATTAGAGGGAAAATAAGAGCGATTATGACATCCATCATAATTGAACGCGTGTTTTCCTCCGCTTTTATGTGCGGTGCGCCGGACATAAGAAAGCGTTTGTTGTCAAGTCTCATTGCCGCTCCTCCTTTTTCTGCGCAAGAATCTTTCGCTTTGCCGCTTTAAGGGCGGAAACAAGCGATATACGTGCAGGGCAGATGTATGCACAGCATCCGCATTCCGTGCAGTCAAAAACATTTTGTTCTTCGCATGCCGAAATCTTTCCGGCCTTATAATCTCTGTAAATGTAAAGCGGCATGAGGTTCATCGGACAGGCATCCACGCATTTTCCACAACGGATGCACACGCTCTCCGGTTCATTTTTTTCCTCACCGCGGCAGAATGCAAGAACTGCATTTGTGCCCTTCTGCACCGGAGCATCGAGCGAAAACTGGGAGTGCCCCATCATCGGTCCGCCGGCTATTATGCGGTCGGGATGCTCAAGAAATCCACCGCACGCATCAAACAGATCTTCAATTGGAGTTCCGATTTTAACAAGCAGATTTTTCGGGTTTGCAACGGCAGAGCCGGAAACCGTAACCACGCGCTCATAAAGAGGTCTTCCTTCGCGTACGGCACGGGAAAGAGCCACAACGGTGGAAACATTCACGCAAAGAGCGCCGACATCAGCCCCCGTTCCGTCCGGGGGAATTTCCCGCCCGAGCAGTGCAGAGATAAGCTGGCGCTCTGCACCCTGCGGGTACTTTGTGTGTACAACCGAAAGCTTGATTCCGGATTTTTTCGTGAACACACGCCGCATTTCCGCAATCGCGTGTGCCTTATCAGATTCAATTGCAAGAATGACTTCGCGTGCGCCGACTGCCTTTGCAATAATCATTGCACCGTCGTGAAGCTCCTCGCTGTATTCAACCATAATTCTGTTGTCCGCAGTGACATATGGCTCACATTCCGCACCGTTTATAATAAGGGTATCAACCCTGTCTGCCGCATCAAGAAGCTTCCCTGAGAGCGGGCGTGCTGAGCCGCCGAGACCCACAACACCGCATTCCCGCGCAATGGCAGAAAGCTCCTGAGCGGAAATTGTACGAAAGCGGTCATACGTCTCTCCGACGGGAACCGACTCCTCTTCAAAATCGTTTTCTATAACCACGGACAATACCTTTTCACCGGAAACGGTAACACGCGGTTCTACCGCACATACGGTTCCGGATATCGGGGAGTGAACAGGGCAGGAGTCGGGTGATGTTGATTCCGCAATCTTCTGCCCGATGAGCACGCGCTCACCCACATCAACGATAGGGCCGCATGGCGTGCCTTTATGCATTATAACGGGAAGAACAACCACGCGCGGTGGTTTCATTTCCTCGATGGATTTTTTATGTGTTGCCGACTTTCTGGTGTCGGGATGTATTCCGCCTTTGAAATTAAATGCCATTCGTTCCACCTCTCATTTGTTAAGCCTTCGGCTTATGCTTTCTATATTCGGCTGATAATTTTCATATATAATTATACATATACTATTTTACAACAAATCGGGCAGTAAAGCAAGCTTTACTGCCCGATTTTATACGCATTGCGAAGAAAATTTACTTTTTCGAGAATTTTCCGCACATATCGCGCATATTCACGGCGCTTATGTCCGAAAGTTTTTGAACCTCGTCCCACTTGTATTCAAAGCTTTTGTCATACAGACCCGCTACAATAAAGCCTGCACGCTTTGCCGTGCCGGCGGCAACAAAGGAGTCTTCGAAAACAGCCGTATCAGAAGGCTCGGTGCCGAAAAGCGCACATCCGCGAAGATAGATATCCGGTGCTTCCTTTCCGATACCGGTCTCACGGCTTGTGAAAATCTCTTTGAAAAAGTGCCTGACGCCGAGTCTTTTCAGCGCGGCGTCTGCCATATACTTTTCCGTTGCCGTTGCAATGCACATGGGAATGCCCATTGAATGAAGCTCACGCAGAAGCTGCGTAACGCCGTCCTTTAACGGAACCTCGTGCAGATACCGGCGCTCGACCGTTTTGTTTATCGCATCGGTAACCTCGTCGTGGCTTCCCTCGATTCCATATTCCGCCTTCATAAAGCGCACGGCATCGTATACACTCATGCTGCAAAAGCGGCGGTCGACATCCTCGCGAGGTTCCTTCCCGCAGGATTTTAAAAATTCACTGCCTACGGTTTTCCACACCTGCATGGAGTCCGTCAGCGTTCCGTCCATATCAAATATAGCACCACTTATCTTTATCATATTTTAAAGCTTCCTTTCACGCGTTTTCACAGAAAAACGCGTGTGGCAAAACCACACGCGTGTAGAGTCGATTATAAAGGGGTAATGTGCACTGTTACCCCTTTATGAGTTTTCGCCAATTTTAAGTATGCACAATGTGTCTGCCTGCATCGCAGACTCATCGTCACGGTAACAGCTTATTGTATAGTCTTGGCTGCGTAGCTGTTAAGGCTTGCATGACCGCCGTCTTCGATGCTTGAAACCCTGAACAGGCTCTCGAAGCCGGATGTTGTGATAACATCGTTAGCCTTGATTGTGACGATTTCGAGTTTTGGTTCTGTATAAAGCTTCATAATTACAGACCCCTTCCCCAAAATAGATTTGCAGTAACATTATATAACACTTTATTTATAATTGCAAGTACTTTTTTGAAAAAGTTTCGCTTTTTTTTGAATTTTTTTTGCTAAATTCCGAAAATGGCTTGAAATCAACAAAAATTCACTGCGTAAAAAAATTATCTTTTTCGGAAGAGCGCAACCGACCGTTGCCCCCATTACGGCTCCATGCCCGGCTCGAAGGTTGTACCTTCGTTGCGCAGACAGAAAAGGTATTTTGCGTACACCGTGGAGAAAAGAGCGGTGTAGACGAAAACAAGTGCCGAGAAGAATCCCGCAGCGAGGTCCCAGCCAAAATACGATGCGCGAAGCCCCATAAGCTCCGATGTTCTTCCTCGGGTTATTCTCTGCATCTCGCGGAAGGATTTCCACGCACCGCCCGTCTTGCCCTCTGCAAAGATATAAAAGGCGAACTTGTAGATACTTATTTTAAGAATCCACACAATCATCACAATAAAATAAAGAATAAAGCACAGGAAAACTACAAACACGGACTTTATCATAGTGCCGAGATACATAAGGATGAGCGGCGGCACGATAAGTGCGAGCATCCAGAGAAGGGATGCCCCTGCCGTGATAAGCGAAAGACCAATGGAAGAAAACACGGTCTTAAGGCTTGTAAAAGGGGAAAAAACATGGGAAAACTTTCCTCTATCTCCCGATGCGACGGCAAGGTAAAAGCGGTGAACGCCGACCGTGAACGGGCAGACTATGAGAAGATATATAATGCCCGTTACGATGAACGAGGCAACGGTGCGCGAGGATATCGTTTCAGGGAGGAAAAGTGAGAAGAGCTTCATTGCATCTCCGCCGGTAGCAAGAATTTCCTCTTCAATGGGTATGCGGAAAGGAAGCGTGCTCAGAATAATCATAGGAATAAAGGAAGATAGAAGCGTAATAAGGAACGAGCGCAGCCAGCTTCCCTGCATGGCACGCGATGATGCCGCTTTCAGTAAGCGACGGTTGACAGGTCTGCATCCTAACATTTTTGATTCTCCGTTTTTATTTGATAATTTTCATATTATATTAGTATACACCATTGCATCGGAAATTTCAACCTTTACAAAACAACTTTCGGCGTGTATAATTATAATATTGCACCAGCAACAGATAACGCGAAAGGAAAAAATGCGGCCATGGAGCTTAAAAACTGTGCTGTTATAAATGATCTGACGGGATTTGGAAGATGTGCGCTGAATGTTTCTGTGCCGGTTATGAGCGCACTCGGCGTGCGGGTACTGAGCGTTCCGACGGCCGTGCTGTCCAACCACACCGCGTTTGACGAATATTACTTTCACGACCTCACAGAAAGCTTAGAGGGCTATCTTGAAGGTTTTGACAAGCTTTCGCTCCGGTTTGACGGGATTTATACAGGGTTCCTCGGCTCGGAGAGACAGGTGGATATCATCTCACGCTTTATTGAGCGCGCAAAGGGAGAGGACACGCTTCTTTTCGTTGACCCCGTCATGGGCGACGACGGGAAACTATACTCGACATATACAAATGAACTTGTAGAGAAAATGAAGTGTCTTGCCGCGCGTGCCGATATTATCACGCCCAATTTAACGGAAGCGTGTCTGCTCGCGGATGAGAGCTACGAGCGTCTTTCACAGGCAAATGATGGAGAGCTTATCTCTCTTGCAAAGACGCTTTGCGCAGGCGGCGCACGGAGGTGCGTAATTACCGGCATATACCGCCGAGGCCGCGTTTTCAACATCGTGTATGACGGCGTTTCCGATGAGAGCTACGTCACATCATCAAAGTACATAGCGGGGCAGTTTTGCGGTACGGGAGACCTTTTCGCATCGCTTCTTGCCGGGCATCTTCTCCGCGGCATGCCTTTGCGCCGTGCCATAAAAAAGACCTCGCGTTTCCTTTGCAGGGCGGTAAAGCTGTCCGATCGTCTCGGCGTAAGCCCCACAGACGGAGTAGCATTCGAACCCATTCTGCATCATGTTTAAGGTGATTTGCTGAGTAAAAAGCTCCGGAACGCAAAGTGTTGCGTTCCGGAGTGCTGTTTTTTTTAAAGGCTATTATCATTTGCAGTCGATAAGCTTGTCATCACGGAGCGCAAGCTGTGTTCAGTAAGGCTTACACAGTTCTGCAAAATACTCAAAAATCTCAGGATTGTGGATTTTTTGTTGCCCCGCTTATCTTTCATCTGCCCGAAAATTTATTTTCAGACTTCTGCCCCCGAAAAGGCGAGTCCTGCTCTTACTGCAAGCTCAAGCCCCCGAATGAGGGACTTTTTCTCAAGCCATTCTTCGCGCGTATGGCTTCCACTGTGTACACAAACGCCAATGCAGATGGCGGGAATGCCGAGCGAAAGAGGAATGTTGCAATCGGTGGAGGAGCTTCTGAAATGTGCCTTATTTCCGGAAATGGCTTCAATTATGGGCACAAGCACACGCCGAAGCTCTTCTATTTTTTCATCCGGAACGATTCCGCACGGGCGCTCTCCGACTCTCTTTACTACTACGCGGACATCCTCTGTGAGTGCAGCTTCAAAAATCTCCGCAAACTTCTTTTCCATGTATGCAAGGCATTCTGCATCTTCAGAACGGTATTCGCAGAGCATTTTTGCGTTCTGTGCAATGGTGTTTACGGAAGTTCCTCCTGAGATTTCACCGACGTTGAAGGTGGTTTTTGAGTTTTCTTTTTCAGGAAGCGCAATATCATAGATTTTGCCGATTATTCCGGCAAGGTTTGCAATTGCGTTCTCAACACCGAATTTCACCCACGAATGGCCGCCCTCGGTAAGAACCTCAACCTCATAGCGGTGTGAGCCGACGCAACGGTCGGCAACGGAGTCAAGCGCCTCGCTGTCAAAGCTTATAAAGCGTGCGATTCTGCCGTCAAAGTCACGGAAAAGCTGTCTTGTACCCTTAAGGTTACCGAGTCCTTCTTCGCAGGAGTTGCAAACAAACATTATTCCTTTTTCGGGAACTATGTTGTTTTCAGTAAAATACTTTGCCATGGCAAGCAAAACCGTGAGGCCTCCCGTGTCATCACCGACGCCGGGGCAGTGAATCCTCTCACCGTCATCGTGATACGGCATCGGCTGCATGTCAGGGAAAACAGTATCCGTATGCGCAACAAAAACCGTAATTTCATTGCTGTCATCACACCCGAGAGGATAGATAACGTTAAGTGCTTCGTCTATGTGTACGTTCTTTGCACCGATATTTTCAAGCCACTTTTTGCAGTATGCTGCACGCTCGTGTTCAAAATGTGACGGAGCGGGAATGGCGCACAGCTCGCGCAATGTGTCGAGCATAAGCTTGTAAGCTTCTTTGCAATACTGTTTTAAATCCATGACCATTTCTTCTGTCCCCTTTAAAGGCTATTTCTCCTATATTATACGCCTGTTTTCTGTCAACTGCAAACAATTATTTAAAATTTCCCTGAGTTTAAACCTTAGCTGTGTACTGCTTCCGTTCGTTTTGGTCATTTTAAAGCTTTTCCTATTGCATATGAAAGGGACTGTAAAAAAGTAAATCACTTTTTTACAGTCCCTTTCGCAAAAATGATGGTGGGGTGGAATGGTAGCAAAAATCAATATGCCACGCCGTAGGCAAGCATTGCAGATGCAACCTTTTTAAATCCGGCGATGTTTGCACCGATCATAAGGTTGCCCTCAAAGCCGTAAAGTGCCGCCGCATCTGCCGCGGCGTTGTAAATATTCCTCATTATATCCTGAAGCTTATGGTCAACCTTTTCAAATGACCACGAATAGCGCAGACTGTTCTGTGACATTTCAAGCGCAGATGTTGCAACACCGCCCGCGTTTGCCGCCTTTGCGGGACCGTAGAGCATGTTGTTTGCAAAGTAAACCTTTATTGCCTCGGGCGTTGAGGGCATGTTCGCGCCCTCGGAAACGCAGTAGCAGCCGTTTTTTGCAAGGAGTGCCGCGCTGACCTCGTCAATCTCATTCTGTGTTGCGCACGGAAGTGCAATATCGCACGGAATACCCCATATGCCGTTGCAACCGGGGGTGTACGTAGCACCGCTGTGGTACTTGACGTATTCGCTGATGCGCTGGCGGCTCTTTTCTTTAAGGTCGCGCACTGTTTCAATATCAATTCCGTCCGGGTCATACACATAGCCGTCAGAATCACTCATCGCAACAACCTTTGCGCCGAATTCCGTCGCCTTGATGTGTGCGTAAATAGCAACGTTGCCCGAACCCGATATGGCAACCCGCTGTCCCTTGAACGATTTACCATGTGCATTCAGCATTTCCTCGGTGAAGTAGCAAAGACCGTAACCCGTTGCCTCCGTTCTCGCAAGCGAGCCGCCGTAGCGCAGACCCTTGCCGGTAATCGCGCCCGTAAACTCGTTTACAAGGCGTTTATACTGACCGTAGAGAAAGCCTATCTCCCGGCTGCCGACGCCGATGTCTCCCGCAGGAACGTCTGTGTTTTCACCGATATGTTTGGAAAGCTCCGTCATAAAGCTCTGGCAGAAGCGCATAACCTCGCCGTCGCTCTTGCCCTTGGGGTCAAAATCCGCACCGCCCTTTCCCGCACCGATGGGAAGTCCGGTGAGTGAGTTTTTGAAAATCTGCTCAAAGCCGAGAAATTTTATAACCGACTGGTTGACGGAGGGGTGGAAGCGCAGTCCTCCCTTGTACGGGCCGATTGCGGAGGAAAACTGGACGCGGAAACCGCGGTTGACCTGAACTCTCCCCTCATCGTCAACCCACGGTACGCGGAAATATATAACACGCTCCGGTTCACACAGGCGCTCAAGCACGCCCATTTTTTCATATCGCGGGTCTGCATCGCAAACCGGCTCGAGGGACTCAAGTACCTCGCGCACTGCTTGATGAAACTCCGGTTCTCCGGCGTTCCGTGCGACAACCCCATCATAAACACGTTGCAAATACGGATTTTTAAAAGACATTTGAAATCAACTCCTTTTGTAGTATGTCCAATAGTATACCACGCAATTTACGTTTTGTCAACTTGCGAAAAGTTGTTAAATAATTAATTAACAAGGCTTTTTGTGGATTTTTTTGAAATTTTAGCAAAAATAAATTGCAAGGCGAATGGTGCGCCTTGCAATTTTTGGTAAAAATGACGATTAATTCACAGAGAGAAAAAATCACCTATTATTATTTTTTCAGATACAGCAGCAGTGCGGCGATGTCTGCAGGGCTTACGCCCGATATGCGTGATGCCTGCCCGACGGAGCCGGGACGAATTTTAGTAAGCTTCTGCCGTGCTTCTGTGCGAAGTCCGATAAGCGACATATAATCTATTCCGTCGGGGATTTTAACGCCCTCAAGCTTTTTAAACTGCTCTATCTGCACCTTCTGTCGCTTTATATATCCGTCGTATTTCAGCGAAATTTCCACCTGCTCGCGAACATCGTATGGAAGTTCGCTTCTCGTTTTGTCAAACGGCGCAAGGCTTTCGTATGTAAGCTGAGGGCGGCGAATAAGGTCTGCGACGGATGCACCAGTGACCAGCGGTGACGTTCCGGCGTTTTGGAGAAAGTCGTTAATTTCCTTGCCCGGCGGGATTATAGCCTTTTCAACTCTGGCAAGCTCGCGCTCGCACGCTGAGCGCTTGTTTATCATTCTGTTGTACTTTTTCTCGCTGACCAAACCTATCTCATATCCAAGCTCCGTAAGGCGTAGGTCTGCGTTGTCCTGACGTAGATACAGACGGTATTCCGAGCGCGAGGTCATCATGCGGTATGGCTCGTTAGTTCCTTTGGTGACAAGGTCATCAATAAGCGTACCGATATATGCGTCCGAGCGGTCAAGGATAACGGGGGTTTTCCCCTGAAGCTTTCGTGCGGCGTTGATGCCGGCAAGAAGCCCTTGTGCCGCGGCCTCCTCGTATCCCGACGAGCCGTTAAACTGTCCTGCGCCGTAAAGACCCGAAACCGTCTTTACCTCAAGCGTCGGAAGGAGCGTGAGAGGGTCGATGCAGTCGTATTCTATGGCGTAGGCAAAGCGCATTATCTGTGCATTTTCAAGTCCGCGGATGGAGTGGACGATAAGAAGCTGGATATCCTCGGGGAGAGAGGAAGAAAGCCCCTGAATGTACATTTCGTCAGTGCCGAGTCCCATCGGTTCAATAAAAAGCTGATGCCGTTCTTTTTCCGCAAAGCGCATAACCTTGTCTTCAATAGACGGGCAGTAGCGCGGACCGACACCCTCTATGTTTCCGGAGAAAAGGGGAGAACGGTGCAGGTTTTCGCGGATAATGCGGTGGGTTTCGGCGTTGGTATATGTAAGATGGCATATTGCGCGGTTTTCAATTTCGTGCTCCGTATCAAACGAAAACGGATAGATGTCCGTATCGCCCGGTTGCGGCTCCATTGCGGAAAAATCCACACTGCGCGCATTGATGCGCGGGGGAGTGCCCGTCTTGAAGCGGCGAAGTTCAATTCCTGCGCGGAGAAGATTGCCCGTAAGCTCTGTTGCGGCAAACATTCCGTCAGGGCCACCGATGCGCGCCGTTTCGCCGACGGTTGTTTTCCCGCCGAGGTATGTGCCCGTGGCGACAATCGCCGCCCGGCAGAGATAGCGTCCGCCTGTTGCGGTAAGGACGGATGTGACAGCCCCGTTTTCAATGCCGATATCAACAACCTCCGCCTGAATAAGGTCAAGGTTGTCCGTAGCTTCAAGAACTCGCTTCATTCTCGCCTGATATGCGCGGCGGTCTGCCTGCGCACGCAGAGAATATACCGCCGGACCTTTGCCGCGGTTGAGCATGCGATACTGGATGCACGTATCATCTGCCGCGCGTCCCATCTCACCGCCGAGGGCATCTATCTCGCGCACGAGGTGTCCTTTTGCCGTGCCGCCGATTGCGGGATTGCACGGCATATTCCCGACAGAATCGAGATTTATAGAGAAGCACGCAACGCGGCAACCGAGCCGTGCGGCAGAGAGCGCCGCCTCAATGCCCGCATGTCCCGCGCCGATAACGGCTATATCATATTTTCCTGCAATATACTCCATAACTTCCTCCAAATACGGTTAAATCATTTGTTTATTGCAATATATTCCATAATTTCCTCCTGCTTCCAGCGCTCTTGCATATTTTGAACGTGGTTCGGAAACAAGTTTGTATTTTTTTGCAAGGGCATTGCCAAAGGCTACAAGTTCTTCCTCACTTCCCGAAACAAGCTCAAGTTCAATTTCCGTAAAGTACTTGTTCTCACCGAAAACTCCATCATCAAAAGAGAGAAGAAAGGAAAAGCCATCATACGGTGTGACAAGAACCTCTTCGCGAACAAAACGCACGGAAGCGCAGACTAAAAGCGGAAGCCCACAAAGGTTTTCCGTCGGTGCGCCGGCATCATACAAACGCTTTGCCGCGCTTATGATATCATCGCCAATTACGCGCCACTCACCGCGCACGCTCAGCGCATCTGCATCGTATCTTTTGCATTTTGCATAAAGCACGCTCTCGCCATTTTCAAAGCGGCGGCGAAGCGTTATGCCGCTCTTTTTCGCATCGCTGTTTTCCGTATCAAGATATTCCGTGTGCATTTCATACCGGAACCGTTTTTTGGAAAACGGGGCAATGCGTTCATCAGAAAACAGCGTTTCCGCCCGCAAATCCGCGGGCGGAGCATATTTAAGCTCAATTTCAGAAGCCATAGCAAAAACCTACTTTCTGCGCCCGGCAAAATACATCGGAAGCGCCAACAAAAGCTCGCCTGCTGTGAGTGCGGCAAAGGTAATCCACTGTGCAAGGAAAAGTCCTGTTGTCTGAGTGAGAACGCGGAAGACAAACGGCATTAAAAGACCGAGAACCGCGCCCCAGATATATGCCATACGGGACGGATTTTTCTGAAGGAATCCGCCGCGCACAAGCAAGAGAGCGGGGAATGTGTCCGTGATAAGATTTACAAGAAGAATCTGCAGTGCTGTAAGCGGGAATCCAAAGCCGCAGGCGGCGGAGAGAAGCACGCATATAAGCTCAGCCGTGTTTGCCGCGGCAAGGTACGTCACGGCACGGCGGATATTTGTGCGGATAATTTTGCCGTGGATTATTGCGCGGTCGGCAGAGAAGCTGCCGTCAAAAATAACGTCAGAAGCGTCTTTTGCTGCATCGCGTGCGTGCAGGTCGCTCATGCCGATGTCTGATGCATCAAGCGCGGGCGCATCGGATATTCCATCCCCTACTGAAGCAACAGAATAGCCGTAAGACTTTAGAACATTTATTATACGCACCTTGTCCTGTGCGTGCAGAGACGCAAAAACAAAGGTGTCATTTATACGTTCGTATATCTCCTCGTCGGAGAGAGAGGAAAGCTCGCGTGCGCAGAGTATGTTGTCGCACGGGATTTTCAGTGCCGTTGCGCCAAGGCGCGCCTTTTCCGCATCACCCTCGGTGAGAAGAAGCACGCGCACACCCGCCGCGTTAAGTGCCGCGGTGTCAGGGTTTGCCGCCTCATTAACCTCTGCACGGGTTGCCGCAATGCCAAGGAAAATGAGGTTGTTATCGCACGGGACATCATCGCCCGAGCGAAGCCCCAGCGCTGTCTGGGTGTAACCGTCTTCTTCAAAAGTGCGGATGCACTCTTCAATTTCCTCGCGGTCGGAAGCTGTAAGAGTTCTCACGCGCCCGAAATCCCAGATAAGGGTTGAACGCGAGAGTATTTCGGATGCATTGCCGCCGGTGTAGGATATTGTTGTTTCTCCTGCTCGGTGGAGCGTGGTTGCAACCTCGCCCATATATTCGCCGATGCGCGGGAAGCTTGCGGAAACGTTTTCCGCATCGCACTTGTGCGATGCAAAAGCATACAACGACGGGTTTTTAAGCTCACAGAGAAGAAGCCCTTCAAGGAACGGAATTGTGTCCTCCTCCTGCGGGGAATGTATGCGTCCGCTTGAGTACGTAGCCGCAACCCCCATTTTCGGAAGCTCTGTGGTGAAGATGCTCACCTCTCCCAGCATCTCTGCTGCGCGCATGTTCTTTGCCGAAAAACCCTCCGAACGGAGTTTTTCCGCACCCCGGGCAAGGCTTGTGAGAACAATTGTGCCGAAGCTTTCGGGAATGGCGGCAACCGCAAGGGATGCCGAGGCAAGAAGTGCCGTAAGAAAGCCTACGTCATATGCAAGCGATATTGCAAAAACTGCCACACACGCAAGGCTTGTTATAATACTTAACCGGCGAGTGAGCTTTTCTATGCGTGAAAAAGACGGAGAGGTGTCTTTTTCCGGAACGTCGAGCGGGAGTGTCAGACGGCTCATTTCGGTGGACATACCCGTTGCAATGACAACGCCATCGCCGCGTCCTTCAAGAACAACCGTGCCTTCAAAGGCGCAGTTGTCGCGAAATTCTATGCGGACATCGCTTGTGCTCTGATAGTCACAGTCCTTTTCCGCGCGGGCACGTCCCGTAAGCGCGCTTTCGTCGATAATAAGGTTTTCTGTTGATATAAGGCGCAAATCCGCGGGAACAACGCGCCCGGGTTTGAGCGTAACGACATCGCCGACAACAAGGCGGTCAGAGGAAAGCTTCATCTTAGCTCCGTTGCGCAAAACAATTGCGTGCGTTACCGATGCAGAAACCGAGCGGTCAAGGGTTCGCTCTCCTCGGCGCTTGCACTCCGCAGAAAAAACGGTGTGCAGGGTGATAACAGTCGCAATGAGGAGAGCCTCAATCCATCCTCCGAGTGCGGCATAGAGGATTGCAGAAACAAATAGAATGATGATAACGGGGCGGGAGATAGACCGCGCCGCAAATTTGAAAAACGAAGAACCGTCGCTCTTTGTCACACTCTGTGAAGTGCGGTGATGCGCCTCTTTATCGGAAAGTCCCGTTTCGGGGTTAACATCAAACGCCTTTAAGGTTTCTTCTATACTGAGCTTATGATACAAGGTAAATCAACTCCATAATATACTATTATAAATTATACAATATAATCCGTCCGTTTGCAACAAAAAACAGAGTTGTTTTCCTTGCAATTTACCTTTTTATATGTTATATTATATTTATATGTAAAATGAGCGGTTAAAGGATGGTTTTTTCACTATGAAGATTTATGAAGAGCTTGTTGCGCGCGGTCTTATCGCGCAGGTAACAAATGAAGACGAAATCCGCGACCTCGTAAACAACGGCCGCGCTACGTTCTATATCGGTTTTGACCCTACTGCGGACTCTCTCCACGTCGGCCATTTTATGGCGCTTTGCCTTATGAAGCGTCTGCAGATGGCTGGCAACCGCCCCATTGCTCTCATCGGCGGCGGTACGGCGATGATCGGTGACCCGTCGGGACGTACCGATATGCGCTCAATGATGACGCAGGAAACGATACAGCACAACTGCGACTGCTTCAAAAAGCAGATGGAGCGCTTTATTGAGTTCGGCGAGGGAAAGGCGATGATGGTCAACAATGCCGACTGGCTTCTCCCCCTTAACTACGTTGATGTTCTTCGCGAGGTTGGTGCATGCTTCTCCGTCAACAATATGCTCCGCGCAGAGTGCTATAAGCAGCGTATGGAAAAGGGACTTTCGTTCCTTGAGTTCAACTATATGATTATGCAGTCTTACGACTTTTACTATATGTATCAGAAATACGGCTGCAATATGCAGTTCGGAGGCAACGACCAGTGGAGCAATATGCTTGGCGGCACGGAGCTTATCCGCAAAAAGCTCGGCGAGGATGCCCACGCAATGACGATTACGCTTCTCCTCAATTCCGAGGGCAAAAAGATGGGTAAGACCGCCCGCGGTGCTGTATGGCTTGACCCGAACAAGACAAGCCCGTTTGAGTTCTTCCAGTACTGGAGAAACGTTGATGATGCTGACGTTATGAAGTGCATCCGCATGCTCACGTTCATTCCGATTGAGGAAATTGACGAGATTGAAAAGTGGGAAGATAGCCGCATCAACGAAAAGAAAGAGCTTCTTGCTTACGAGCTTTGCGCTCTTGTCCACGGCAAGGAAGAGGCAGACAAGGCACGCGATGCCGCAAAGAGCCTTTTCTCCGGCGGCGGGGATGATTCGAATATGCCGACAACAGAGTTATCAACATCGGATGTAGGTGATGGTGTTGGAATTTTAGACCTTCTTCTTCTCTGCGGTCTCTGCCCGTCAAAGGGTGAGGCAAGACGTCTTGTTCAGCAGGGCGGTGTTGCGCTTGACGGCGAGAAGGTCTCTGCGGCAGACTTTGTTGTATCTAAGGATGCACTCACTGCCGGCGTGAAGATAAAGAAGGGTAAAAAGGTCTTCCATAAAGCAATTATAAAATAAAACTCATAATGTGGAGGTAGAGGTCATGAAAAACGCTATATCGGTAAACATCGGCGGGGTAGAGCTCCGTCTTGTCAGCGGCGAGAACGAGGAATACACACGCCGCGTCGCCGCACACGTTGACGTAAAGGTAAACGAGGTTTTGAAGGGCGGCAACTTCTCTCTCATCGAGGCGGCAATTCTTTCCGCCGTCAATATTTCTGATGAATATTACAAGGCTCTTGAAACTGCGGAAAATCTTCGCACACAGCTTAAGGATTATCTTGAGGACGGCAGCCGCATGAAGTCCGAAATTATGGACTTAAAGCGTGAAATTGCACGTCTTTCTGCGAAATAATGCAGAAAAAAGCTGAAATTCTGGCTCCCGCAGGGAGTATGGAAGCACTCCGCGCCGCCGTATGCAACGGCGCGGATGCTGTTTATCTCGGCGTGGGGGACTTCAATGCCCGCCGCCTTGCAAAAAACTTTACCGAGCGCAACCTTTCCGCCGTGTGTGACTACGCTCACAAGCGCGGCGTTAAGGTTTATGTTACGGTAAATACCCACATCACCGACCGCGAAGCTGAACGCGTCGAGGCTCTTGCTCGCGATGTAAACCGCGCAGGAGTGGACGCTGTCATCATCGCGGATTTTGGCGTTGCACGTATTTTTCGGTCTGTTGCACCGGAACTTCCGCTACACGCATCCACCCAGATGACGGTGCACAACCTTGAAGGAGTAAAATATCTTTCCTCACTCGGTTTTTCACGCGTAGTTCTTGCGCGTGAGCTTTCGCGTGAGGAAATTCGCTATATATGCAAGGAAAGTCCGATAGAAATTGAGGTTTTCGTCCACGGAGCACTGTGTATGTGCTACTCCGGACAGTGCGAGATGAGCGCAGTTATTGGCAGAAGAAGCGGAAACCGCGGTCTCTGCGCCCAGCCGTGCCGTATGCAATACAAGCTTGGAGAAGGTGGTGTGAATGCATATCCACTCTCTCTGCGCGACCTTTGCCTTGCGGATTATATTACCGAGCTTTCCGATATGGGCGTTGTTTCTCTTAAGATTGAGGGGCGCATGAAGCGCGCAGAGTATGTCGCAACCGTTACGGGAATATATTCACGCATATTAAACGAAGGTCGTGCGGCAACTGATAAAGAAAAACGGATTTTAAACGACATTTTCTCACGCAGCGGATTTACCGAGGGGTATTATAAAGGGGAATTCGGAAAAGAGATGTTCGGTATCCGTACAGAAACAAACGCGCCGGAAAATCTTCTTGCAGCGGCGCGGAAAACTTATGAAAAAGACATCCCCGAAAAAACATCGGAAATAGAGATGTTCTGCATAATAGAAAAAGACCGCCCGGCGGTGCTTGCCGCAATCGACGGCAAGGGCGAGCGTGCATACGCCGAGGGGAAGATTCCTGAGCCTGCACGCAACGTTCCGCTGACTTATGAGGCGGTGGAAACTCAGCTTAAGAAAACAGGCGGTACGGGGTTTGTTGTAAGCAAAGTCAACATAAAGCTTGGCGAGGGGCTCGCGCTTGCGCTGTCAGAGCTTAACGCACTGCGCCGCGAGGTTCTCGGCAAACTTCCGGGCGGTGAGAAAACGGAGCGGACGGAGGGCAAGTTCAACACGGGATTCCGTCTTGTGAACCGGAAAACTCCGCCGCGCTTTACGGTGTCGGTAAGAAGTGTTTCACAGATAAGCGATGAGCTTCTTGCGCGCGATATTGCGTATATGTATATCCCGCTTTGCGAGTTTGACGAAAAAAATATTGCTCGTATATGTGAAATATCGGAAAAATGCGCAGTTGTTGCGGTCCTTCCGCGCATAATAAAGGACACGGAGACAGAGCTTCTCCGCATATATGCCGAAAAAGCAAGGGAAGCTGGCATTTTCCGCGTATCGGTCGGAAATACCGGACATATCCAGCTTGCAAAACGCTTTGGCTTTTCTGAGCTTTTTGCTGATTTCGGCATCAATGTTTTCAACTCTTATGCGTTGCGTGAAATCCGTCACACCGGCGTGCAGACCGCATTGCTCTCGCCTGAGCTTACCTTCCCTCAGATACGGGATATATCCAAGATTATCGACACAGAAATCGTTGTATACGGCAGGCTTCCGCTTATGATATGCGAAAACTGCGTTGTGAAAGCGCAGACTGGTGCGTGCGTTTGTGCAAATCACCATGTACTTTGTGACCGCACCGGTGCGTCATTTCCGCTGCTGCGCGAATTTAATCACAGAACGCTTATCGTAAATTCAAAGAAGCTTTTCCTTGCGGATAAGGCGCGTGACTGGAAAAGCGTCGGCGCGGCGTTTGCACGGCTGTATTTCACAAGCGAAAACTCGCGCGAGTGTGTGCAGGTGTTTGATGCGTATGCAAGCGGCGATTCCTATGCTCCGCACGAATACACCCGCGGACTTTATTACCGCGGTGTTGAGTAAAGAAAATGTATTGATTAACCGGCAAGGGGCTGCAGCAAAACAGCACAGACCGCATAAAGTTATACTTTATGCTCTAAACAAATCGGACCTCTCGACGTACTTATGTACTGCTTCGGGTCCGATTTGTTCATTCTGCACTATTTTTCTAAAGCCCCAAAGGGATTGCAGCAAAATACATTTCGCTACAATCCCTATTTATGTTTGAACGGTATCAATCGATTATTTCATAATCGAAATAACCATGCCAGTATTGTTTGTTTCTTTCCAGAATCTCATTCATTTTTGCAACGCTGCTGTCAAGTATACTTGCAACCTTCGATTCTCCGGTTACGGTGATGAAATTATACTCGCAATCCCGATTGATACAATCCCAGAAAGCCGGCCAGTTTTTTCCATAATAATCCGGAAAGTCTAATGAATCCCGTATCCGGGTATGCAAATCCCATAAGGTTTTGCATCCGCTGAGGTCAAGTGTTGCGTGGCGTATTTCTTCCATTTTCTCATACCTCCTCCTGTATTATATAATTTCGTAAAAAGTTTCATAGTGATCGTATGTAACAAAAATAAGTCCGTCGTTTGACCATACAATCCGTTGTTTTTTTCGTTTTCCACCGGTGTAGTTTATATCGGCTTCATACCATATCCGTCCGGGCTTCTGAGGCAAATGAAGGTTATCATTATCATAAATGCCTCCGAAAAGCATTTTACCAGATACGAATTTTGATACTTTTTTACCATTTCGCCAACCATAAGACTCCAGCTCGTCCGGAGTAATATAATATTCCGGCAACAAGCCTTTGTGCTTCAACGACCAGTCTGCGCCGTTTGTGTTGTTTGAAGTAGCAGTCCCGGCTTTAATTGCTTGCATAGGCTGTATTTTGCACCTATCCCATGGATGCATGGGCGGTTTTGGCTTGGCAGGCTCGTTCATTCCCCATATTTTTCCGTGGTTTTCACCGCAATCAAAGCAACGCTTTTCGTCATCCAAGCTTACCCAATGTTTGAACTTTTTGCTGGTGGAAACCTCCGGAGAGAAATCTTCACCGTTAAAGACTGCTAAAAAAAGTGTTTCGTTTAAACTCATTTCTTTCCTCCTTTCATTATAATGATTTTGTTTTTCTTTTGCAACTGTTTTCTATGTCATTTTCTTCTCTCTCCCTTCCCTTGACAAACAAAAATCCGCACACCGGAAAAGTGTGCGTTTTCAGGCTGTTTTTATATTATCACATTTTTTATTTTTTGCGGTGCCATCTTTTTGCCATCTTTTTGCCAAAATATTGCCAGGTTTCTGCCACGATTTTGCCAAGTTTCTGCAGGACGTAAAAGAAAAATTTACAAATTTATCTTTAATTCGGGCGCGGGGTATGGTATACTAATTATATGTAGAATAAAAATGCGAAAACAAGAGGATAAAGGAGCATTTTCCATGAATATAAAATTGCTTAGTGCCACAGCATCGGTTCCCACGCGCGCATCGGACGGTGCGGCGGGATATGACTTGCGTGCGGATATTTCCGAAAAGTACATTCTCTCTCCCGGAGAGATTTTCCCTGTTCCTACGGGTGTTGCAATTGAGCTTCCGTCAAAGAACCTTGTTGCAGTTGTATGCGCGAGAAGCGGACTTGCAATAAAGCACGGAATTTCGCTTGCGAACGGCGTTGGAATTATCGACAGCGACTACCGCGGAGAAATAAAGGTCGGGCTTATAAACCTCGGAAAAGAAGAGTTTGAGATAAATCCCGGCGACAGAATTGCCCAGCTTCTCATTATACCCGTGGAAACGCCGGAGCTTTGTGTTGTTGATTCAATATCGGAAACAGAGCGTGGTGCAGGCGGTTTTGGAAGCACAGGGCGCAAGTGATTGCAAAATGATAAGCTGCAGAAAATATTCTGATTGAAAGCGAAGGAAGTACAGAATGCTGATTCTTGCATCAAAATCTCCGCGCCGGCGTGAGCTCTTATCTCTTTTGACAACTGAATTTGAAATAGACGTATCAAATGCGTGCGAGCCGGAGTTTTTCGGCGGCGAGGTTTCCTCTTACGTCTGTGAGCTTGCGCGCATAAAGGCGCGTGAGGTTGCCCTCCGTCATCCGGAGGATACTGTTATAGGAGCGGACACCGTTGTTGCGTTTGACGGAGAGGTGCTTGGTAAGCCAAGAAGCGAGGCGCATGCCAGAGAAATGCTTACTGCAATGTCAGGCGGTGTGCAGAAGGTATACACCGGTGTGTGCATAATACATAACGGACGTGAATATACCGATGCTGTCTGCACGGAAGTGATTTTCCGTGACCTTTCCGCTGACGAGATAGACGCATACGTTGCCACCGGCGAGTGTATGGACAAAGCAGGTGCTTACGGAATCCAGGGCGGTGCGGGAGAGTTTGTTTCGCACATCGCAGGGGACTACTTCAATGTTATAGGGCTTCCGATGAAACGCCTGTCACAAATGCTGGAGGAAATCCGATGAATGACTTTTTTTCAAAAAAAACAGTTGTAACAGCGCTCATTGCAGTTCTGATTGCGCTTATTCTTGCCATATTTTCCGCCGTGTCCGGTGGGAGAATTTCCCCCATCGGCTCGCTCGTGAACATCATTTCCGAGCCGGTGCAGAGTGCTGTTGGCGCGGTGACGGACTTTTTCGGAGAGCGGGCGGCACGCGCAACGCGCTACGACGAGCTTGAGGCTGAAAACGAAACCTTGCGCTATGAGCTGTCGGTTGCGCGTCAGGCAATCCGCGAAAACAGCGCGATAGAAAAGGAAAATGAACAGCTTCGCGCCGCTCTTGCAATGCGCGAGCGCGACTCATCCTTTGTGTTTGAAGCGGCAGAAATTGTTGCAAAAAACGGGGATAACTGGACGCGCAGCTTTACGATAAACAAAGGTTCAAGTGCCGGTATTGCGGCAGATAACTGCGTTATCACCGCCGATGGAATGGTAGGTTTCATCAGCGAGGTGGGAACAACGTGGGCAACCGTTACCGCACTTACGGACACTACGATGGAGGCTTCGGCAATCGCCTCACGCACGCGTGACGTTGCAAGTGCTGAGGGGGATTTCGAGCTTATGGCAGAAGGGCTTTTCCGATTAAGCTACTTGCCGAAGAACACACAGATTCTTGCCGGTGACGTTATTGAAACCTCGGGGGTCGGAGGGCTTTTCCCTAAGGGAATCGTTCTCGGAAGCGTGGTAGAGGTTAAAAACGAAAGCCATGGGATATCAAAATATGCCATTGTCCGCCCTGCGGTTGACCTTGACGGTATAAACCACGTGCTTGTCATCAAAAGCTTTGAGATTACAAACTGACGGAGAGTGCTTATGACACTGAATATACGCAAAAAGCTGTATAAATGGACGTGCTACGCCGCGCTGATGCTTGCTTCGGTGTTGCTTTCAAGTACGCTTTTTTCGTCGTTCCGTGTCTTCTCGTGTGCGCCGTCGCTTATCCCCTTCATCGTTGCGGCAATAGCCTTGCACGAGGGCGTGGGAGAGGGCATGATTGCAGGTCTTATCGGAGGTTTCATCTGCGATGCGTTCTATTCCTCGCACGAGGGATTTTATATTATCGTTATGACTGCCCTCGCATTTCTGATTTGCCTTATGAATACGTTGATGTACTGGAAAAGCTTCGGTATGGCGATTATTGACTGGGCGGTTCTTATTTCAGCAATGCATTTCATTCACTACTGCGTGTATATGCTTGCTCGCGGAGAGGCAAGTGCACTGCCGCTTTTGTATGTAATTCCGGGTGAGCTTCTTGCAACACTGCCGTTTACTCCGTTTTTGTATGCAATTGTAAAGAAAACGGGGCGTAGCTTTGAGGAGATGGAAGAGTAAAAATTACGGAGGCGAAGAGTTATGCAGAACTCAAAACGCATATGGGTTCTTGTGGCGGCCGCGTTTTTGGCGGCGGTCGTGTTTTTTGGTCGCCTTTACTTTCTGCAGATTGTTTCGGGTGAGGATTATCTTGAACGCTCAACAAAGCGAACGTCGAGGACAGTAACTGTAACCGCGCCGCGCGGGGAGATTCTTGACCGCTTCGGCAGACCGATGGTTACAAACCGAATGAGCTTTTCTGTTGTGTTTGATGCTACGACGTGGAATAAGGACGGCCGCGAGGGAGTTCTTACTTATCTTGTCAACCTTTGCGACGGCGCGGGACAGGAGTATATCGACACCTTGCCGCTTACGCTTTCTTCTCCTGTGGCGTTCACGTTTGCAAATGGAGACGGAAGCGCGGATGAGCGCGCGGTTAAGGAATATATAAAGGACAGAAAATGGGAAGAAAACCTCTCGGCGGATGAGTTTCTCATGCTCCTGGCCGAGCGCTTTAACATAAAAACAACCGATAAGGTGCTTTGCCGCAAGCTTTGCGGTATTTGCTATGAAATGGAGATGCGCGGTTTTTCAAAATCCGCACCGTACACATTTGCGCGTGACGTTGACCGTACGCTTGTAACCAAAATAAAAGAGCATTCGCGCACACTTCCCGGTGTTCTTATTGAAGTAGAGCCGATTCGCGAATACAAAACAAAGTCCGCCGCGCACATTCTTGGCAGAGTTGATATCATCTGGCGCGAGGAATACGCCGAGCTTCGCAAAAAAGGATATAAAATGACCGATATGGTCGGTAAGGACGGTATAGAGAAGGCTTATGAGCATTATCTCCGCGGTATAGACGGCTCGAAAACCACTGAGACGACAACAACGGGAAAGACAACAACGGTTTTATATGAAGAACCGCCGAAACTCGGTCAGAACTGTATTCTTACGATTGATTTAAAGATGCAGGAAGCGGCGGAAGCAGCGCTTGCAGAGCTTGTTCCGCGTCTGCGTGCAGAGGGAAAAACCAATTCCCGCTGGGGCGGAGACAATGCAAAGGGTGCGGCTGTGGTTGCCGTTGATGTTAAGACGGGAGGGCTTCTGGTCTCCGCATCGTATCCGACGTATGACATAACACAGTATAAAAAGCAGTACAATGCACTTTTCAATGATAAATACCTTCCTCTTTTCAATCGCACAATTCAGGGTGCTTTCCCGCCTGGCTCTACTTTCAAAATGATAACTGCCGTTGCGGGACTTGAGGAAAACATAATAGCGCCGGAGGAAAAAATGCTTACTACGGGCAAGTATATGTACTATGCCCCCAGCACAACTCCGATGTGCGATATTTTCCGCCAGTACGGAAAAACGCACGGGAAGATTGATGTGTCGGAAGCCCTGAAGGTATCGTGCAATTACTTTTTCTATGACGTGGGCAGGCGCGTCGGCATCGACAGCCTCGCCGCATGGGCGGCGCGTTTCGGGCTTGGAGAGAAAACGGGTATTGAAATCCCCGGTGAGGTTTCCGGCAAAATAGCATCTCGCACGGCGCGTGAGGAGAAGGGAAAAACGTGGTATCCGGGTGAGACGCTCTCTGCGGCGATAGGTCAGTCTGATACCATGGTAACGCCGCTTCAGCTTGCAAACTACGTTGCACAGCTCGTAAACCGCGGCGTACGGTATAAACCGCATCTTTTAAAAAGCGTGCGAAACCCAGATACAAACGAAGAGACGAAAAAGACTGTGCCGGAGATTGTCGGGCGTGTTGATATGAGCGAAGAAACATACCACGCGGTTATAGAGGGAATGCATGCCGGTGCGCAGGAGGCAGGAGGAACATCATATTCCGTATTCGGAACATACGGCGTGGCTGTAGGCGGAAAAACGGGAAGTGCGCAGGCGCCCGGCGGTTCACACGCGCTTTACGTTGCGTTTGCGCCCATAGACGATCCTGAGGTTGCAATTGCCGTAGTTGTTGAAAACGGCGGTCAGGGAAGCCGAATTCCATCCGTTGCAAAGGCTGTTTTTGATGCATATTTCGGAGCAAGCTTTGAAAACGATGTTCGCCTGAATACCGGTGTTCTCATAAGATGATAAGGCTACTTGCGAAAAAACAATTTACAAATCGAAATATTTATTGTATACTATAGTAAAGTATGTTAAAATGAGGAGCGAAAGGGCAATGGGACGTGCTATATGCGTGGCATCCGGCAAGGGCGGAACGGGCAAGACCTCGGTTGCATCGGGGATTGCCTGTTGTCTTGCGGCAATGGACAAGCGTGTTATTGTGCTTGATGCCGATGTAGGATTGCGTAATATGGATATAGTTCTCGGTGTTTCAGATTCCGCTCTCTTTGATTTTACCGATGTTATATCGGGAAATGTTTCGCTTGAAAAGGCGCTGCTTACTCATCCTCTTATTGAGAATTTGCGCCTGATTTCCGCTCCGCTCGGTGAAAAAGCCGGGAGAGATGTAACTCCACGCCAGATGGCAGAGCTGGTGCGTGAAATCAAGCGGATGTGTGACTTCTGCATAATAGACTGTCCGGCAGGCCTTGATTTCGGTTTCAACCTTGCCGCCGCCGCGGCAGACTGCGCCATTCTTGTTGCAACAACGGATACCGTCAGCCTGCGCGATGCGCGCCTGACGCGCGAGTCTCTTAAAAAGAGGGGAATAGGAGATATCCGCCTTGTTGTGAACCGTGTGCGGCCGTCTCTTATAAAAAAGCTTGCCGCCGCGAATATTGATGAGGCAATTGACCGGACAAGCACCCGCCTTATCGGAATTATTCCTGAGGACAGAGCAGTTATAGAGGCGGCAAACAAAGGTACACTTCTGTTTTCAAATCTTCGTGCGCCTGCCGCAAAGGCTTACCGAAATATTGCACGGCGCATCTGCGGGGAAAGCGTTCCGCTTATGAAAATACCGAAAAAGGCTTAAGTATGAGGGTATAGATATGAACATAGCACTTATTGCACATGACAAGAAGAAAGAACTGATGGTTCAGTTCTGCATCGCATACAAGGGCGTGCTTGCACAGCATTCTCTCTGCGGAACGGGAACAACGGCAAAGCTCGTTTCCGATGCTACCGGGCTTGAGGTACGCCGCTTCCTTTCGGGGGCGCAGGGCGGTGACCAGCAAATCGGTGCGAGAATAGCATATAACGAAATTGATATGATGCTGTTTTTCCGCGACCCGATTACAGAACTTCCGCACGAACCGGCAATAATGTCTATCCTGCGGCTTTGTGATATGCACAACGTACCTGTTGCTACAAACATCGCAACAGCCGAGGTTCTTATCCACGGTCTTGCACGCGGGGATATGGATTGGCGTGACATCGTAAATCCGAAGAAGGATGCGGGAACAATTGTATAACAAAAAACGGGTGAGGCAAATGAAGTTTGCCACACCCGTTTTTATGTCTTATAAAACCGGCTTTTTGTTACAGCTTTTTTGAGCGTATAAAAGACCAGAACAGAACGATTATCTGTCCGGGAACGCCGAGAAGATATATAAAACGGATATTTATATCTGCGAGAAGAAGAAATGAAATGTGGATGGCGGCAAGGCTTGTCCACATAAGAAAAGATATAATGAGAAAATTGCGCCGCTTGTTAAACCAAACGGAATTGAGCACAAGCCATACGATAAATGTTATGGGCACTGCCCACAAAAATACGAGCCAGTGATATCCGAGTGTTTGCTCGCGGAACATATCTCCGGTTACAAATGCAAGAAGTGCAACAAGCCACACAAGCGTTACAGACATTCCGGTAATGAATCCGCGGTTGGCAAGGCGGATTCGGTTCTGCGGTTTATCAAAGCGTTTCTTTGCGTGCTCTTCTTCCAAAAGATAATCTACGGTGACGGAAAAGATATCCGCAATGTTCTTGAGTACGGCAATATCCGGCACGGACTCGCCCCGCTCCCACTTTGATACGGCTTTGTCGGAATAGTTAAGCCGCTCTGCCAGCTCAAACTGTGTCATTTCTGCCGCACGGCGAAGTTCCGATATATTTTTTGCGATTACAAGCCTTAAATCGTCCATGTTTCACCCCTCCGATTCTGCTTTTTAATTATTGTATCATAATTTTGAGTATAAAACAACGTTTATTTTGTTAATTCTACTGCTGGTAGAATGTTGGATTTTACGCTCTACTATGCGTTTTTGAAATAGAGGGAACCAAAGTGTTTAAAAAACAGCAAATGTGTGGTAGAATATGTTCATAATTTACAGAAGGGGAATTTACACATGAACGATTATGTTATTATTACAGATTCTGGCTGCGATCTCTCGGCAGAGGTTCTCGCCCGCCGCGGCATACGCGCACAGAGCCTCACCTTCCGATTTATGGATGAGGACAAGGAATATAAAAACGAGGAGCTTTCCGCAAAGGACTTTTACGACAGAATGAGAAACGGTGCAGTTGCAAAGACCTCCGCAATAAACATAGAGGGTTTTAAAGAGATTTTCCGAGAAGAGCTTGTTAATGGGCGTGATGTCCTGTATCTCGGATTTTCCTCGGGACTGAGCAACACCTACAATGCCGGCCGCCTTGCAGCAGAGGAGCTTCTTGATGAGTTTCCCGATCGCCGCGTTATTGCGATTGACACGCTTTGTGCATCGGCAGGGCAGGGACTTCTTGTTATGCTTGCCGCAGATAAAAAGGATGAAGGTGCAGGCATTGAAGATGTTGCGCGCTACGTTATGGATATACGCTTGAATCTCTGCCACTGGTTTACGGTGGATGACCTTAAATACTTAAAGCGCGGCGGGCGCGTAAGCCCCACTGCGGCATTTGTCGGAGGCATGCTGAACATCAAGCCGGTTATGCACGTTGACAATGAGGGACATCTCATAAATGTAGCAAAGGTGCGAGGAAGAAAAACCGCACTTCGAACCATCGCTGATAAATACAATGAGCTTGCGCTCGACAAAAACGGCAGGGTTTACATCTCCCATGGAGACTGTGAAGAGGATGTTGCTGAAATAAAAGCGCTTCTTGAGGAGAAGGGTGCTCGTGTGGAAATCATAACGTATGTAGGTCCGGTTATCGGTTCTCACTCCGGACCCGGCACTCTCGCCGTATTCTTCCTCGGAAGAAACAGATAAAAATGCAAACCAATAAATCACCCCGCCGTACGGCGGGGTGATAACTATATATTTCTTATTTACCCATAATCGCTTTGTCAATTTCCTCGGCGGCGGTCTTTCCGGCACCCATAGCAAGGATTACCGTTGCCGCACCTGTCACGGCGTCTCCGCCTGCCCAGACCATATCGCGGCTTGTTTTGCCGACTTCATCGGCAACGATTCCGCCCCATTTCTGGGTGTCAAGTCCGTCTGTTGCAGATGCGATAAGCGGATTCGGGGATGTTCCGATTGACATGATAACGCAGTCGCACTCTATATCAAACTCGCTGTTTTCAATAACCATCGGGCGTCTTCTTCCGGATTCGTCAGGGTCAGAAAGACACATTCTGTCACAAGTGATTGATGAAACCGCGCCGTCACCGTTTATTGAAATCGGAGAGGTAAGGAATTCAAATTTGATTCCCTCTTCAAGCGCATGCTCAACCTCCTCCTTACGTGCAGGAAGCTCGTTTGCTGTGCGGCGGTACACAAGTGTTACATCCGCGCCCGTTCTCTTTGCAGAGCGCGCCGCATCCATTGCAACGTTTCCGCCACCAACGACACAAACGTGCTTTGCGTGCATAATCGGGGTTTTTGAGTCCTCCTTATACGCGCCCATAAGGTTTATACGCGTGAGGAACTCGTTTGCGGAGTAAACGCCGTTTAAGTTCTCGCCGGGGATGTTCATAAACTTCGGAAGCCCTGCGCCGGAGCCAATAAATACGGCTTCATATCCTTCTTCAAACAGCTCGTCAATAAGCAGTGTTTTTCCGATTATCATATTGGTTTTAATTTCAACACCAAGAGCGCGCAGCTCGTCAATTTCGTGCTTTACAACCTCACCGGGGAGACGGAATTCCGGAATACCATAGGACAGAACACCGCCGGCAACGTGAAGTGCCTCAAAAATAGTGACGTCATATCCGCGAGCGGCAAGGCTTCCGGCGCACGAGAGACCAGAAGGACCTGCACCGATAACGGCAACACGATGTCCGTTTTTCTCTATCTTTTTTGCCTCTGTTTTTACATTCTTCATATGCCAGTCAGCAACGAAGCGCTCAAGACGCCCTATTCCGACGGACTCGCCCTTTATTCCGCGAACGCATTTTGACTCGCACTGCGTTTCCTGCGGGCAGACTCTTCCGCAAACTGCGGGGAGAGAATTGGTTTCGGTTATCACTTTATATGCGCCGTCAAAATCGCCCTCGGCGACGCGTGCGATAAATTCAGGAATCTGCACCGCAATGGGGCATCCTGCAACACACGGGCGTGTTTTACAGTTAAGGCAGCGCTTTGCTTCGTCAATTGCCTGCTCTTCGGTATATCCAAGTGCAACCTCATCAAAGTTTTTGCAACGTACGCAAGGCTCCTGCTGGGGCATAGGATTTTTTTTCGGAGACATATTAGCCATAGTTACTCTACCTCCTTTTTGAAGAGATTGCACGTCTCTTCGCGTGAATGTGATTCAAAATCACTGTACATACGGCTGCGGCGTATTGCTTCGTCAAAGTCAACGAGATGTCCATCAAACTCAGGGCCGTCAACGCATGCAAACTTCGTCTCGCCGCCCACGGTAAGGCGGCAACAACCGCACATACCTGTACCGTCAATCATAATCGGGTTCATGCTGACAACGGTTTTGATACCGTATTTTTTTGTAAGAAGTGAAACGAACTTCATCATCGGAAGCGGGCCGATGGCAATAACCTCGTCATACTTTCTTCCTGCATTGATTAGATTTTCAAGAACCTCCGTAACAAGTCCGCGCTCGCCGTATGTGCCGTCATCAGTCATAATGTGAAGCTCAGAGCTTGATGCGCGGAACTCGTCCTCAAGTATAACGAGATCGCGCGTACGGAAGCCGACGATTGCATCGACATACGCACCCTGCGCATGAAGCTTCTTTGCAACGGGATATGCAATTGCGCTTCCCACACCACCGCCGACAACTGCGACTGAAGAAAGGCCTTCGGTCTCAGTCTTGCGTCCGAGCGGACCTGCAAAATCAGCGATATAGTCACCTTCTTCAAGGTGACGGAGCGTTTCAGTAGTTGCGCCGACAACCTGGAAGATTATCGTAACCGTGCCTTTTTCTCTGTCGTAGTCAGCAACGGTAAGCGGCATTCTTTCGCCGTCCTCTGTTGCGCGGAGAATAATGAACTGACCTGCATCTGCGCGGCGGGCAACCTCGGGTGCCAAAACCTCCATCCTCACAACTGTGGGATTAAGGTATTCTTTTTTTATTATCTTATACATACTATCCCTACCTTGATACATTTTGTTATTTATTTAACGCTATATAATAGTAACATTTATTTCGCCGAAGGTCAATAACAATTATTGAGAAAAGTACGGGAATTTTCGGAAATAAAAGAAGAGGCTCTGAACATGAGCCTCTTCTTCATATTTATTTTTACAGAACAAGAGACGGGGCCGTGTATACTCTTGCGGCATATTCAGAATCGAGGGAATAAAGCCCCTTGGAATCGTTGCCGAAAAGCTCCATCTTCTTTATCATATCATCCGCGTTCTTCTCTTCCTCGAGTTGTTCTTTAACAAACCAGTCGAGGAACTGCATTGCGCGGAAATCCTTTACCTCATACGCCGCGGCGTAGATGTCATTGATAAGGCTTGTTACATACTGTTCATGTTCAAGTCCGAACTTCAGCGGATCCATAAGCGTTTTCATTTCCTTGTCCGGCTTACCCACAGCATCAAGCTCTGCCTTTTCACCGTTGAGCTGGAGATATTTAAGGAAAAGCATTGCGTGGTCGCGCTCCTCCTGCGCCTGAACCATATACCAGTTTGCGAAGCCGTCGAGGCCCTGCTGCTCATAGAAAATTGAAAAATCAAGATAGAGATAAGCTGAATAAAGCTCCTTGTTAATCTGTTCGTTCATAAGCTTTGCTACGTTTACGTTCATTATGTAGTCCTCCTTAAAATAAGTAGTAATCATTACTAATTATAGTATATCATACTTTTTACAGTTGTCAAGAGTTTTTTTAGAAATTTTTCCTTTTTTGCAATTTTAAAAAATTTTGACGGCGAAACATTATTCTTGTCAGCGGATAGGTTTTGTGATATACTTTATTATGTATTATTATATTTGGCTTGTGTGGGAGAAATAATAATGGGAGTTTTAAAACTGAAGGTGCCGAAATCTCTGGATGTGGTTATCCCGTCGCATTCGGCAAACCTTCTTCTCGACAGCGCTGACGGAAACGCCGCACTTCTTTACATATATATATTGTCACACTCCGGAGAGCTTGATATCTCTGCCGCAGAAAAGCGTCTGAAAATGAGCGCAGAGGAAATGTCGCGTGCGATGTCGTTTCTTGAGGCGCGCGGACTTATCGGAAAGACGGAGGGAATAAATATTCCCGAGCGCTCAGATGCCATACCGGAATATTCGTCGGCAGATGTGGCAGAGCATATCGGTTCGGACAGCAACTTTAAATACCTTGTCAATTTCTGTGAAGAATCGCTCGGCAAGCTTCTTTCCACGGTCGATTTGCAGGTGCTTTTGGGTATTTACTCGTGGTTGGGGCTTCCGGTGGACGTTATATGTCTGCTTGTGAAAAGCTGTATTGACGATATGAGAAAGCGTTACGGTCCGGGGCGCGTGCCGACGATGCGTACGGTTGAAAAACGTGCGAAGGCATGGGTGCGCGCAGGTGTGCTTACGCTAGGCCGCGCGGAGGAATACTTAAATGAGCAGGAAAAGCTTGGCCGCGAGAAGACGAGATTTGCAGAGCTTTTGCGGATTTCGGGACGTGCTCTTTCGCCCACGGAGGAAAAATATATTTCCGAGTGGATGACCTTCGGGCTTTCGGACGAGCTTATCGAGGCGGCATATGATAAAACTGTTGTAAACACCGGCTCGCTCAAGTGGAGCTATATGCACAGAATTCTGGTGTCGTGGAGCGCGCTTGGCGCAAAGACTCTCGCTGATGTTGAGTCCGGAGACAAGAAACCAAGTCAAGCACCGGCACCTCAGGGCGCGGACGAAAGCGCGGCAATGAGACTTCGCGAGCTTAACAGGAAGAAAAGGCAGGGAAGTGCTGTATGAGCGGAATAAAATACGATAAAGAAATTCTCGAAAATGTTTTACATACTCTTGAAAACGAAAAAATCCGTGCAGAGGCTGAGGCAGAAGCGCGAAAGCTTAAAGTTTACGGTGCATTGCCACGCGTAGCAGAGATTGACGCCGCACTTCGCACAACGGTATTTGACGTCATACGCGCATCATTTGGTAAGGGCGAGGATACAGCGACACTTATTGCACGCGCAAAAGAGAAAAACCTTGCTCTTGTTGCTGAACGGAAGAAGCTTCTCTCGGAGGCAAACATTCCCGAGAGCGCACTTGAGCCGAGATATTCGTGCGAGGTGTGCAGTGATTCCGGATACACCGGCGGGGAGCTTTGTCCGTGTGTTATCACCAGATACCGCCGTGCGGTTGCCGATGAGATAAATAAGAAGCTTGTTCTTAAAAAATGTGATTTTGCAGAGTTTGATACATCGCGCTATCCCGAAAACGGAACGGCTCTTTCTCCCCGCGCTCAGATGTGCGAGGTGCTGGAGTTTGCACGCGATTATGCCGAGACTTTCGGTGCGGATAGCGAAAACCTCTTCCTCACAGGTGAACCTGGACTGGGGAAGACGTTTCTTGCGTCATGCATTGCGCGAAGAGTTGCTGACCGCGGATTTTCCGTCGTTTTCGGCACTGCTTTCTCCGTTCTGGGAGAATATGAGGCGGTGAAGTTCGGAAGAAGCGACGCAAACACAGACGTGTATGAAACGTGCGACCTTCTTATTCTGGATGACGTTGGGCGCGAGATGAAAACACCGTTCACCATCGCCGCGCTGTTCAATATCGTAAATATGAGGCAGAATGCAGACAAAAAAACCGTAATAATTTCCTCAAATGAGGAAAATGATATTATAAAAGACTATGGAACGGCATTCTTCTCCCGTATCAAGGGTGATTTTATAAAGCTAGAGTTTTTAGGAAACGATATGCGTCGTAATTAAATGCAACAGGAGAGGGAATTGTGAAAAGATTTTATATCGTGCTTTCAGTGGTTCTTTTACTTACGGTAACCGCGTTTGCCGCGGCTCCGGAGCTTGTTTCGGAATCTGCGGTGCTCATTGATGCGGAAACGGGGCAGGTGCTGTATGACAAAGAAATGCATAAGCAGATGTACCCTGCAAGCATAACAAAAATACTCACCGTCATAACGGGACTTGAAAAGCTTCCGATGACGGAAAAAATGACGATGTCGCACTATGCCGTGTTTTCCCTTCCCGTCGGCTCAAGCCACATTGCGCTTGACGAGGGCGAGGAGATAACGATGGAGCAGGCGGTGTATGCAGCGCTTCTGATGTCGGCAAATGATGCATGCAACGGGATTGCGGAAAAGGCAGCCGGTTCAATTGAGGCGTTTACGGAGATGATGAACGAAACAGCCGTTCGCGCGGGTGCGAAAAATTCAAATTTCGTCAATGCACACGGGCTAAGTGACGATAATCATTATACTACCGCATATGATATGGCGATGATTTGCCGCTATGCATTGAAAAACGAGACGTTCCGCAAGGTTTTCGGTACGTATAAATACGTTATGGCGCCGACAAACGAACAGCCGGAGTCGCGCACATTCGTAAACCAGCACTATATGGTAAGCGTTCCGGATATGAAGTATGACGGTATAATTGGTGGAAAGGCCGGATGGACACGCGTTTCAAAATGCACTCTCGTAACGGCGGCGGAGCGGGACGGCAGATGCCTTATCGCCGTTGTTATGAAGTGCGTAAAAGATAAAGACAAATACGCCGATACAAAGGCATTGCTCGACTGGGGATTTGAAAATTTCAGCGAAACAAGCTATGACACATCAGATCTTCCGGCAGGTGGATATGCGTTTGATAAGCCGGTAGAGCTTCTTCTTCCCGCAGGAAAAACGCGCGAGGATGTCTCGCTTTCCGTCACAATGGAGGACGGTGTTGACTATGCCGTGTTCTCATACACCGACGGAGAAGAAATTCTGAGAACACCGTGCTCTGTTTCAATTGACGTTTCCGCCAAAACTGACGGTGAGATACGACGCGATACGATAAAAGGCATTGTCGGCGGAATCATAAAGTCAGTCGCGCTAATTGTATTGTGCATTGTTAGCGCATTTATTCTTCTGTGTGCGGCAATTATAATAAGAAAACGGATTTACCGTGCGAAAAAGAAAAAGAGAAGGAGAAGATAATATATGAAAAAGACATTTTTATGTGTAACTGCGTTTGCCGCGGCGCTTGCGCTTCTGCTTTGCGGATGCGGGAATAAGCCGGAAACAGCAGGTGAATATACGCTTACATCTGAGCTTTCTGATGAGCTGCGTACCGACGCGGAGCAGGTGCTTTCCGAGTTTTTCCGTTGCTATGAAGAGGACGATGCTGCAGGCGTGCTTCCGCTTCTTGACGAGAGCCTCCAGACTAATGCCGAAGACATTGCTGCTCTTTTCTCTGAGCTTCATGGGATGGCAAAAAATCCGTTTGTGCCTTTTGACAAGTACTATTTAAGCGGGCTTAAGGTCAGTGATACGCTTATAAAGGCAAAGCACGCGGCAGAGGATAAGACATATCTCGAACTTGTTCCCGCAAGCGAAGATCTTCTTTGCGCGCTTTACGTTTCCGAGGGGGAGAAGATTTCGTATATGATGTCCGTTATGATGACCGCAACGGCAGACGGCTTTAAAATCGGATACTTCACTCCGACAGTGTATAAGTACAACGGCATGGATGCACCCGCAGTATACGAAAAGACAAAGGAAATAAGCGCCGCTGGAAACACCGTACCCGCGTATATCTATTCCTGTATGCTCGGGAGCGCGTATCGCCCTGGCGGGTATATGAGATACGAAAACGATGTTGAAATGGAAGATATGTGCTACAAGCTCTATACGGAGATTGCAGAAAAAATCGCACTTCCGTATGCTCTTCCCGATACGGCAAACTCGTCGCTCTACCGCATAAGCATCGTAAACGACGGCGAATACGGTGCAATGCCTCTTCTTCTTGTAAGAACCGATGCACCGGTAAACGATAAAGCGGAAATCGAAGCCGAGTGTCAGACGGTTATCGATCGGATAGAAGCGATTTCTCCGGGACTGCGGGCAGAGTTTTCGCACGCGTATATGACAGTCACAAACGACACGATTGATGAAAACAACTCCAACCCGAAAACAGAAACCGTTATAATCTCATTAAAGTAAAAAAATTAATCCCCCGTGAAGCGGAGAGTTCCGCCTCACGGGGGATGTTGCAATTGCGTTATTTCTTAATGAATCGCGGCTCCTGCGGGGATTGCATCATCTGCAAAGATGACCTTGCAGCCGCCGTCGGGAAGGTCTGCCGCGAGAAGCATACCGTGGCTTTCAACGCCGCGAAGCTTTGCGGGCGCGAGGTTAGCAACAAGGATTACCTTTTTGCCGATAAGCTCATCGGGGGTATACTGCTGTGCGATGCCGGAGACAATCTGGCGCTGTCCCTCGCCGTCATCAACGATAAGGCGCAGAAGCTTGTCAGACTTCTTTACCGGCTCACATTCAAGGATTTTCACAACGCGAAGTTCAACCTTGTCGAAATCATCAATAGAAATTTCCGGTGTTTTTTCTTCTTCCGGCTCATTTGCCGCTGCAGCTGCTGCCATTGAAGCTTCCATCTCGGCATTAAGTTCTGCAAGCTTCTTTGCTTCATCAATTCTTGCGAAGAGAACTTCTGCCTCGCCTGCGGTTATGCTTCCGCTCTGTGCAAACTCGGAAAGGGATGCGACATCGGATGCTTTCGCTCCGCACTGAGCGATGATTTTTTCTGCGGTTTCCGGCATGAACGGGTAAATAAGCGTTCCGATAAAGCGGATGGATTCGAGAAGGTTAAAGAGAACGGTTGAAAGTCTTTCTTTCTTCTCCTCGTCCTTTGCAAGCGCCCACGGTGCTGTCTCGTCGATGTATTTGTTGCTGCGGCGCGCAAGGGAGATAATTTCCTCAAGGGCGTCCGCAACGCGGTATTCCTCCATCCTTTCTGCAACAGCATCGCGGCATTTTATTGCGCAGTCTATAAGGTCTGCATCCATCGTGTCGGTGACGCCGGTGTGAGAGACCGTGCCGCCGAAATATTTGTTAGCCATCGCAACCGTGCGGTTGACGAGGTTTCCGAGCGTGTTTGCAAGGTCTGCGTTAAAGCGCGCGATAATTGTTTCGTAAGTGATTGTTCCGTCCTGAGCAAAAGGCATTTCGCGGAGGACATAGTAACGCACCGCGTCAACACCGAAGTGGCGTACAAGGTCATCTGCATAGATAACATTGCCACGTGATTTGCTCATCTTATCCGTTCCGAAAAGAAGCCACGGGTGACCGAAAACCTTTTTCGGAAGTGGCTCACCCAGTGCCATAAGCATAATCGGCCAGTAGATTGTGTGGAAGCGGAGAATGTCCTTTCCGATGATGTGGACATCTGCCGGCCAGTATTTGTTGTAAAGCTCACCGGAGCCGTCAGGAGAATATCCGAGGGCGGTGATGTAGTTTGAAAGCGCGTCAATCCAGACGTAGATAACGTGCTTGTCATCAAACGTTACGGGAACACCCCACTTGAATGATGAGCGGGAGACGCACAGGTCCTGAAGCCCCGGCTTTAAGAAGTTGTTCACCATTTCGCGCTTTCGGCTTTCAGGCTGGATGAAGTCCGGGTTTTCCTTGATATGCTTCATCAAAGCATCCTGGTATTTACTCATTCTGAAAAAGTATGCTTCCTCATTGGTTTTCTTTACCGGTCGTCCGCAGTCAGGGCAAACGCCGCCTTCAACCTGCGTGTCGGTGAAAAAGGACTCGCACGGTACACAGTACCAGCCCTCGTATTCGCCCTTGTATATATCGCCCTGGTCATAGAGCTTTTTGAAAATTTTCTGAACGGTTTCGACGTGCTCTTTGTCCGTTGTGCGGATGAACTTGTCATAGCTTGAGTTCATCATATCCCAGATATTTCTGATTTCACCGGCAACACCGTCAACATACTCCTTAGGTGTTACACCGGTTTCCTTTGCGATATCCTCAATCTTCTGCCCATGCTCATCAGTTCCGGTAAGGAAAAACACATCATAACCCATACGGCGCCTGAAGCGCGCGATGGCATCGGTGAGGACAACCTCATATGTGTTGCCTATATGTGGCTTGCGTGATGTGTAAGCAATGGCAGTGGTGATATAAAATTTTTTCTGCTCCATAGCTTCATGCCTCTTTTCAATTATTATACTATTTTAGTATACCATAAAACAGGTAATTTTTGCAAGATATATTATTGAGAGCTTTGCATAGAAAGAAAAATGTGATTTTGTTACGGAATAAACACAGAAAAGTACAAAATTGCGCGGGATTCATACGATATTGCTTGTTAAAAGTTTGCAGGAGGATTTTTTTGCATGGCTTGTGTATTTTTTTGTTTTTTTGCCGAATTTACTTGACATTATTGCTCAAGAGAGTATAATTAAACAGTAGAAAAATAACAGAAAATGGAGGAAACAAGCATGACACCTTATATGCAAAGAGTCCTTGACGAGGTCAAGGCACGCAACAAGGGCGAAACCCTCTTTATCCAGACGGTAGAAGAGGTTTTTGCAAGCATCGAGCCTATCGTTGCACAGCATCCGGAATACGAAAAGGCAGGTCTTCTTGAAAGACTTTGTGAGCCGGATCGTCAGATTTCTTTCCGCGTTACATGGGAAGATGACAACGGCAATTATCACACAAACCGCGGTTACCGCGTCCAGTTCAACGGCGCAATCGGCCCGTACAAGGGAGGACTTCGCTTCCACCCGTCCGTAACTATCGACACAATGAAGTTTCTTGCTTTTGAGCAGACATTTAAGAACAGCCTCACCGGTCTTCCGATCGGCGGTGGTAAGGGCGGCTCGGACTTTGACCCGCGCGGCAAGTCTGATTCCGAAATCCTTCGCTTCTGCCAGGCATTTATGACAGAGCTTTACCGTCACATTGGTCCGGACGTTGACGTTCCGGCAGGCGATATCGGCGTTGGCGCACGTGAGGTGGGTTACCTCTTCGGTCAGTACAAGAGAATCAAGGCTTGCTGGGAGAACGGCGTTCTCACAGGTAAGGGTCTTACATACGGCGGATCCTACTTCCGTCCGGAAGCAACAGGCTACGGTGCTGTTTACTACCTTGAAGAAGTTCTCAAGCATTTCGGTGATACAATAAAGGGTAAGACCGTTGCAGTCTCCGGATTCGGTAACGTTGCATGGGGCGTTTGCGAGAAGGTCGCACAGCTCGGCGGTAAGGTTGTTACAATCTCCGGCCCGGACGGCTACTGCTATGATCCGGACGGCATCGTAACAGAAGAGAAGATTAATTTCCTCCTCGAGATGCGTTCTTCAGGCCGCGATCGCGCTCAGGACTATGCAGACAAGTTCGGCTGCAAGTTTGTTCCGGGTGAAAAGGTATGGGGCGAGAAGGTTGACATCTGCATGCCGTGCGCATACCAGAACGAAATTGGCATGAAGGAAGCAGAGCAGATTGCAGCAAACGGTGTTGAGTATTACATCGAGGTTGCAAATATGCCGACAACAAACGAGGCTATTGAGTATCTTAAGAAGAACGTTAAGATTGTTGCTCCGTCAAAGGCTGTTAATGCAGGCGGTGTCGCAACATCCGCTCTTGAAATGGCTCAGAACTCCATGCGTTACAACTGGGAGCCGGAAGAGGTTGATGCAAAGCTTCACCTCATTATGAAGAACATCCACGACAACTCCGCAAAGGCTGCAGAGGAAGTCGGTCTCGGCTATGACCTTATCGCAGGTGCTAACATCGCCGGCTTTAAGAAGGTTGCAGAGGCAATGCTCGCAGAAGGCGTATATTAATTGGAATGCAAACACCCCGCCATCGGCGGGGTATTTTTGCGTAATAAATCCTCCTGCTACCCCGGCAGAATGACGGGAATCTGCTCAGAAACGACAATTCCCCCGCTTCTGCGGGGGAATTCTGATTTGGGATATTATTCTCTTCCTTAAAAAACAACAACCTCCCGCCGTCAGGCGGGAGGTTTGTAAATCGTAGGGATTTAATCCTTTTTCTTTGAAAGCATTATGTTTGTAAGGATACCGAGGATAAGTGCGCAAGCGATTGTTGTAATCGTTACCTTGCCGATAGTCATTGCCATACCGCCGATACCGGGGATGAGGATAGCTGCAACGGTGAAGAGATTTGAGTTGTCTTCAAGGTCAACCTTCTGAATCATCTTAAGACCGGAAACTGCGATAAAGCCGTAAAGCGTGATGCAGACGCCGCCCATTACGCAACCCGGGATAGAGTCAACGAATGCAACAAGCGGGGTGATGAACGAAAGAAGGATACAACCAATAGCTGCAACGAGGATTGTTCGTACAGATGCGTTCTTTGTGATAGCAACGCAGCCAACGCTCTCACCGTATGTTGTGTTCGGGCAACCTCCGAAGATTGCGCCAACCATAGAGCCAACGCCGTCACCGAGAAGCGTTCTGTGAAGACCCGGCTGGGTGAGAAGGTCGCGCTCGATGATGCTTGAGAGGTTCTTGTGGTCTGCAATATGCTCAGCGAAAACAACGAAAGCAACCGGAACATATGCAACAAAGAGTGTGGCAAGATACTGTGCATTAAGCTCTGCAACACCGTCGATTGCCGTGAGGAAAGTGAAATCCGGAAGGCTTAAGAAGGTGTTGAGAGAAACCCCGCCGTCTGCAAGCATATAGCTTGAGAATACGCTAAAGTCAATAACCTTGAGAGCGTCAATGCCTGCGTAATTGCCGATAACGGTAAATACAGCCGCAACTGCATAACCTGCAAGAATACCGATGATGAACGGGATGAGGCGAGCCATCTTCTTGCCGTAAACCGAGCAGATGCAAACTACTGCGAATGTGATGAGTGCGCAAATGAGAGATGCCCAGATGCCACCTGTCATAATGAACGCACCGTTACCGTCCTGTGCGCCGTAAGAGAATACGTCGTTGATAGCCGCACCTGCAAGGGAAAGACCGATGAGAGCAACCGTCGGGCCGATAACGACCGGCGGCATAAGCTTGTTGATCCAGTTAACGCCTGCAAGCTTTATAACAGCTGCGATGATAACATAAACAAGACCTGCCATTGCTGCGCCGATGATAAGGCCGAGATAGCCGAGCGCCATTGAAACGCCGCCGGCAAACGCTGCAAGCATCGGGCCGATAAACGCAAAGGACGAGCCGAGGAATACCGGGCTTTTGAACTTGGTGAACAGCAGGTAAACAATTGTTCCGACACCTGCGCCGAACATAGCAGCAGCTGTGGACATTCCATTGCCGATGATCATCGGCACGGCGATCGTGGCTGCCATAATTGCGAGCATCTGCTGAATCGCAAAGATGATAAGCTGGCCGAACTTGGGTTTTGATTCTACGTCGAAAATCATTTTCATTTTCTTTTCTCCTCCGTTTTTTGACGCAAAAAACGCCTCACCGGAAACCGGCAAGGCGTTGTAAAGACCCACGTGATACAGCGTAAACCTTGTCGGTATCTCCGTACCGATTTTAAAGGTGTCCTCTCGCGTCGTATTCTGTCAAAAATTATAATATATAATATGTAATTTGTCAAGGGGCAGTTGATTTGAAACGAGTGTCTTTGGTGAAATATTTCGCTTTGCTCGATGTGAAATAGAAACCTGATGCCTTTTGTGAAATAAAATATGCCTTAAACATTTGCGAAGCAGATATTTCACAGCAAAGCTATTTCACAATGCGGCAGTATTATTTCACACGCAGTAAGGCGTATTTCATTGAAAAAGCACCGATTTTATATCAAAATCGGTGCTTTTTCTGGTGGACGATAACGGACTCGAACCGCTGACCCTCTGCACGTCAAGCAGATGCTCTACCAGCTGAGCTAATCGTCCATTCGTCTAAATGCTAAACCATTATACGCTATTTAGCGGGGTTTGTCAAGTGTTTTTTTGAGGTTTTTTGAAAAAGTTTCTATCAACGTAACAAGTAAAACAGCGCTCTCTCCGGCAAAAGAGAAGGCGCTGCCTCTGCGGATTTACTTTTTCTTTTGGGGATACGGCTTTCCTCATAAGAGGAGGTTCGTTTTTTGTTAAGTATTTATCAATAAATTGTCTATTTTTTAACGAAAGATGTTTATTTTTTAACAATTATTGCGTTTTTGGTAACTTTATTGTATAATATATCAGAAAATGTAATATTTCCATTTTTGCGGAATATACATATATTAAATTTAATCAGGAGGCAAAGGCTATGTCACCCTATGTAATAGTCCTCGCAGTAATCGTTTTAACCTTCTGCTACGTTGCGTTTAACTATGTTCGTATACGCAAGATGAATGAAGGCACAGCCGAGATGGCTGAGATGGCGGCTATCATCCGCAGCGGTTCGTCCACGTTTATGAAGACGGAGTATAAAACCATCTCCATCGTGGTTGTTCTCGTCGCACTTGTCTTTTCTCTCTTTATTGAAAAGACAAGCGGTATCACCTTCATTATGGGTGCTGCAATGAGCAGTATTGTGTGCGTGCTCGGCATGAGAAGTGCTACATATGCAAACGTTCGCACGGCGAACCGTGCGCGCGAATCCCTTTCCATCGGGGAGACGGTAAAGGTTGCGCTCTGTGGAGGAAGCATCTCCGGTCTTGCTGTTCAGGCTTTCGGTATGTTCGGCCTTGTCTCTGTTCTTCTTATGTGGGGCGGCGTTGACGCTGATGCCACCGGCACCGGTTTTCTTGCAAACATTTCCTGCAACCCGTCGATTATGAGAATTTCCACTTACTCGCTCGGTTGCTCTGTTGTTGCCATGTTCAACCGCGTTGCGGGTGGTAACTACACAAAGGCAGCTGATATCTCGGCAGATATCCTTGCAAAAATCCGCCACGATATGCCGGAGGATGACAGCCGCGTTCCGAACGTTGTGGCTGACTTTATCGGCGATAATGTAAACGACATTGCAGGTAACTGCTCTGACCTTCTTGAGAGCTTTGTTGCAACAATGGCGGCGGCCATTATGATTGCTGTTTCAAACTTTGCACCGCTCGGTGATGCAATTTTCTCTGCTACCGCAATTTTCCCGATAATCCTCGCTGGCGGCGGGCTTCTCGGATGTCTTTTTGGTCTCGGCTTTGCGGCAATCCGAAAGATGGGAGATAACCCCTCGCGTGAGCTTAACCTCGCAACATGGATTTCTGCAGGTCTCACAATAATCATCGGTCTTGTTGCATCTTATGTTATCTTCAAGGATATTGAAATTGCAGATTTCCGCTTTGGTTGGCTCAGTCCGTGGATATCAAGCGTTCTGGGTATCGTCTGCGGTATTGCAATCGGAACAATCACAGAGTATTATACATCTGCTGATTTCAAGCCCACACAGCAGCTTGCAGAGATGGCAAAGGACGGCGAGAGTTTCGTCATCACAAAGGGCGACGCTGTCGGCTCACGCTCATGCCTTGCGCCGATTCTTCTTATCGGTGTTGCGCTTGTTCTTGCAGGTATCTTCTGCGGCACATACGGTATCGCGATTTCCGCGCTCGGTATGCTTGCATTCGTCGGCGCAACAGTTTCAATTGACGCATTCGGTCCCATCGCAGATAACGCTGGCGGCCTTGCAGAATCCTGTCACCTTGCACCTGAGGTTCGCGTAATTACCGACAAGCTTGACTCTGTCGGTAACACAACTGCGGCTATCGGTAAGGGCTTTGCTATCGGCTCTGCTGCATTTGCAACGGTTTCTCTTATCACAGCATATGTCGGAAATTATTCATCGGGAGCACCGATTCTCAATATGGCAAGCTTTATCGTTGTTGCCGGTGCGATTATCGGCGGCGCGCTTGTTGAATATTTCTCCGCTCTTCTTACAGATAACACAATCGAGTCTGCCCGCCTTATGGCAGAAGAGGGCGACCGTCAGCTTTCAATCCCCGGTGTGCTTGAAGGCACCGTACAGCCGGAATATAACCGCTGTGTTGAGATGGCGGCACGTCAGGCACTTCGTAAAATGCTTATCCCGTCATGCCTTGCTCTTCTCATCCCGATTGCGGGAGGCTTCCTCTTCGGCGTTGAGTTCGTCGGCGGTCTCCTCGTCGGTGCGACGGTTTGTGCGATTCCGCGTGCACTCTTTATGGGCAACTCCGGCGGCGCGTTTGACAATGCGAAGAAGTACATTGAAAGCGGTGCTATACAGGGTCACGGCAAGGGCAGCGCAGCTCACAAGGCGGCTGTTACCGGTGACACCGTGGGTGATACGAGAAAGGACGTTGTAGGCGTTGCGCTTGATATCTTCATAAAGATGATGTCAACCGTTGCAAACACGCTTGTAACGCTTATCCGCAACTTCACCCTCTTCAGATTTTGATCCCCCCCTATCTATATTATACCTCAAAACAACAAGCGGTGCAGGGCTTTCCCGGCATCGCTTGTTGTTTTAGTAGTAAAATGCAGGGATAGGAAAAAAGCTTTGGTGCGCAAAAAAGAGGATAAAAAACCCGCCGCGGAGGCGGGAGATTTCAATCTTTATATCTCGAATTTTGCGACCTTAACTTCCTTGCCGGTATCGAGGGATTCCTTGATAGCGTTGAGGATGAAAACGGGGGTGATAAGCTCCTCATATGTCTCAGGCATACCGCCGGTGCGCACCATATGCTCGAAGCGGTGGAACTCATTGGCGTATGCGTTTGCAAGAGAAAGACTCTGGTGGTGAGTTTCACTATTTGCATAGATTGTTGCGCTGTATCCGTATGTGCCATAGTGACCGGATACGTCATAATCCGGATAACGGGCAATAAGCGTTGCTGCATTTTCTCTGCCAACTGCAAGTACGGATTCAACATTATGACCGAAAACTTCTGTCATAATCTGAACGAGATGCTGGGAATAGAAGAAGAAATCGCCCCAGTCGTTTTTCATATTGATGGGAGCAGAAACACTGCCGCCGAAGATGGGCTCTTCCTGAGCCAGACGGAGTGCTTTCATCTTCTGTGTATCTTCAATAACACCGAGGGAAGAACCGCCGCAGAGAGGAACGTTGTTCTTCTTTGCAATGCGTGCAAGCTCAAGAGCTTCTTCCGGGTCAATGGTAATCGGCTTATCTATAAATGCAGGTTTGCCTGCTTCTATGTACTTTTTTGCATATGAAAGGTGCTTGCCGCCGTGGCGGGCTGTTACCATAACGGCATCAACCTCGTCAACCCACTTGTCCCCGTTGTCGGAAATCTCAGCTTTGCCACCGGTGATTTCCTGAAGGAGCTTGTTTTCCTCTTCGCTGTCGCCGCAGAGACCAATTACTTCAAAATCAGCATACGGAACATTTCCGTTAAGTGCGCAGCCTTTGTAAATGAGGTTGCAAAACGCACGGGCGTGGGAATTTTCCGTGCCAAGAAGAGCTATTTTAAACATCGTGTCTTCCTCCGTTACTCAAAAATTGTCTGTGTAAGCGGGTTCTGGCGCTCGATTTCTTCAAAGATAGCGATTTCCGGAATGATGTGCTCCGGCTTGATAAAGAGCTCACCGCCGTTTACCATGTGGTCGTACAGCCTGTGGTAGTATGCAGCAGTACCGAACTCAAATGCATCGCCGTGGAGTTCAAGCTCTTCCTTGTGCCATTCAATCTTATCCGAGCAGTAGGCAGGTGAGCCGTCTTCGTTGTGGAGAGAGTTGATATCAAACTTCGGCTGCGGGCTCTCTTCCTCGAGGTAATACTGATATTCAATCTTTGTGGAAGAAACGCGCATTGCACCGCGGTTGCCGTAAACGCGATAGAGCCAGCCATCGTTGTACGGGTCGGACGGGTTTGTTTCAATTTCAAAGCGCGGGCCGTTCTCGTATTCGAGAATTGCATAGACATAGTCCTCTGCATCGCCGACAGAGTTCCAGATTTCAAGCTTGGAGTAAATGTTCTTCGGCATTTCGTCTGTGCCGGAAAGCCAAATGCACTGCTCAAACGGGTGCGGACCGGTGTTTCTCATGTTGCCAGCATCGCGGCAGATTGCTGTCTGCCAGTCATAGCGGCGGCTGAATCCGCTGAAACGGCAACGCACGAGCTTTACGTCACCAAGAATGCCCGATTTAATGATTCTTTCCATTTCCATAAAGTACTGGGAAAGACGAGACTGCTGGAAGATGGTGAAAAGAACATTGTTCTTCTTTGCAGCAGCGATAAGTTCACGAAGCTGATCTGCCGTCTTGCAGATGGGCTTCTCTGTAAGTACGTTAAAACCGTGGTTTATAAGGTCAAGAGTGATGGGGTAGTGCATGTGGGAATAAGATGCGTTGACAACGAGGTCAATGTCATTGCGGTTAAAAAGAGCTTTGTAGTCGTTGTATGTATCGCAACAAAAGTCTGCCTTTGCAGCAGCTTCACGTGCAGGGTCAAGCTCGACAACTGCGACAACGTTGATGATGTCGTTGTTCTCGGACTTGAAGAAATTTGAATGGATGTCACATCCGCTTCTGCCGTATCCGATTACGGCAACATTTAGTTTTTTCATAGTGTTCAGGCTCCTTTCAAAAAATATTTCCATTACTTGAGATAAGGGATCATGCATAGCGATATTATACCGATATACAGAGAATTCGCCTAACACCGCAATTATAACACAGAGGGGTTTTTTGTCAAGTGTGTTTTTTGGCTTTTTTATGGACTTTTGCGCATTTTTTCGGGTTATGTAACAAAGTGCAAACACAAGTTAACATACTGCAAGGGACAAAGCAAATCCCCAGCTGTCAGTATGCGGATACTGTATATTAAAAAATACTTTCCACACCGGATGGAGGGGAATAATAGTATATTGACAAAGTAATCTCCCCCGCCGTATGGCGGGGGATAAGCTGTACATTATTAACCGAGGTATTTCTTAAGTGTTGCGCGGACAGCGCCGACACCTGCAATCATTTCTGCAAGCATTCCTTCAACCTTGTCAGCTAAACCGACCTTTTTAAGGTCAACACCGAAGAGGGTGTCGTTTGTAAGGATAGCATCGATGTTACCCTTGACGCTTGCCGGCTCGCCGAACTTGACAGAAGAGAGCTGCTTCTGCATTGTCTCAAGCATCGGATCCGGTGAGCACTCAAACGCATTGCCGTTATCGTCAATTGCAAGGACATAGCGGAGCCAGCCTGCAAGTGCGAGAGGGATGTATGTAAGAGTTGTCGGGTCAAGATCCTCGCGAGCGATGTAGCTCTTTATTGTTTCGCCGAAGCGGATAGCAACCTTCTGCGATGTATCGCAGGCGATACGCTGCGGTGTGTCAGGAACGAACGGGTTCGGGAGACGCTTTTCGATAACTTCATCGATAAATGCCTTCGGGGAGAGAATCTTCGGGTCAACAACGACCGGGAGACCTTCCTCGTAGCCGACCTTACGAACGAGAGCGGAAAGCTGCGCGTCTTTCATCTCGGATGCGATTGTGTCAAAGCCGAGAACGCAGCCATAAACTGCAAGGCAGGTGTGGAGCGGGTTAAGGCAGGTTGTTACCTTCATTGTTTCTGTGTTGTTAACCGTGTCGCGGTCTGTGAGGAAAACACCAGCCTTCTCAAGCGGCGGGCGGCCGTTCGGGAAGCGATCCTCAACAACAAGATACTGCGGCTCTTCTGCGTTTACGAACGGAGCAACGAAGGTGTTCTTCGGAGTAATCTTCGGAGCCATATCCTCAATTCCTGCATCTGCAAGAGCATCCTCAACAACCTTTGCCGGACGCGGGGTGATTTTATCAATCATTGACCACGGGAAGGAGACGTTCTTCTCGTCTGTTACCCATGCAACGAACTCGTCGGAAACAAATCCGTTTTCATGCCACTTCTCAACAACAGTCATAACAGAAGCGCGGAGCTTCTCACCGTTGTGAGAGCAGTTGTCCATAGAAACAACAGCAATCGGAGCCTTGCAAGCGTTAAAGCGCTCAAGAAGGAATGCTGCTGTGCGGCTCATTGCGTGAGAGCAGTTTTCCGGACCGTTCTTGAAGTCTGCTTCAACAAACGGGAAGAACTCGCCCTGAATGTTGCGGAGAGCATAACCCTTTTCCGTGATGGTGTAGGAAACCATCTGGAGGCTCGGGTTGCGGAAGATTTTCTTAAGCTTTTCAACATCCTCGGGATATGCAGCACCTGCGCAGAGACCCTCGGAGATGGATGCGACAACCTCTTTCTTCATTGTGCCGTCGGGCATGAGGAGAACGAGCATCGTCATTGCGTCATACGGACGGTAAATCATGTCGATGTTGTCAAAGTCGAATGTGTCGGCAGCAACGATACCGCCTTTTACGTGACCTGCGTTGAGAAGGTCGTGCTGGAGCTTTGCAACAAAGCCGCGGAAGATGTTACCTGCACCGAAGTGAACCCATGTGGGATTTTTTTCGGTCTCTTCTGCCATTGCCTTCCAGTCATACTTCGGAAGTGTGACACCGGCGGCTTCCCAGCCGGCCTTATCCTGAAGACCTGCATAATTGAGCTTCATTTTTGATATTCCTCCTTGATTAAAAGCAGAGAGATTTTCTCTGCACAAAATTCTACATTATAAATATACCACATAAAGGAAGAAAAGTCCACAGTATTAATGTAAAAAAGTGACCGATTATAAGAAAAACATAAGAAAACCTGCATAAAATACAAAAATGATATGGCGGTATTTACTTTTAAAATGAATTTTGTTATAATAATATGTTGAGATTAATTTGAATAACGGAAGTTTTTGTTATGATAAGAATAGGTAATTTAAAGCTTTCTCTTGATGAGAAGGAGACGCTTCTCGCAAAGCGCGCAGCCCGTGCGCTGGGCATTGCACCGGGAGAGATACAAAAGCTTGATATTGTTAAAAAGGCCGTGGATGCCAGAGACAAGACGCGTGTCTGCTTTGTGTATTCCGTGGATGTTTCCGTGCGCGGTGATGAGAAGAAAATCGTCTCACGAATAAAGCGTGGAGATATAACGCTTCTCCCGTGCGTAGAAAAAATCAAGGCACCAACACCCGTCCTTCCGCAGCACCGTCCTGTTGTTGTCGGTGCGGGACCGGCGGGACTTTTCTGTGCGCTTACGCTTGCGCGCCATGGTGCGCGTCCAATACTTATAGAGCGCGGAGAAAGCGTGGAAGAGCGTGCAGTATCCGTATCGCGCTTTTTTGAGTGTGGCAGGCTTAACACATCGTCAAACGTGCAGTTTGGCGAGGGCGGCGCGGGAACGTTTTCTGACGGAAAGCTCAATTCCGGAACGCACGACGCACGTCGGTTTGAGGTTTTCCGCACGTTTGTTGAACATGGCGCACCGCCTGAGATTATGTATATAAGAAACCCGCACATTGGCTCGGACAAGCTTCCGGGAGTTGTTTCGGGAATCCGCGAGAAGATAAAGGAGCTTGGCGGCGAGGTTTATTTTAACTGCACACTAAGTGAAATAAGGTCAAAGGACGGTCATGTCTGTGAAGCGGTGTGCAAACTTAAGTCGGGAGAAATATCGTTTGAAACGGACGATATCGTGCTTGCCGTCGGGCACTCTGCGCGCGATGTTTTTTCGCTTCTTCTTGATATGGGCGTAACGATGGAGCAGAAGCCGTTTTCGATGGGTGTGAGAATAGAGCACCTGCGCTTTGATATAGACGTATGCCGTTACGGTGAATTTGCCGGACATCCGGCGCTAGGCGCGGCAGATTACAAGCTTTCAAACCGCTATCCGAACGGTCGCGCGGTATATACCTTCTGTATGTGTCCGGGCGGCGAGGTTATAAATGCATCGAGCGAAGCGGGCGGCGTTGTTACGAACGGAATGAGCCTTTATGCCAGAAATCTTGAAAACTCAAACAGCGCACTGCTTGTAAACGTTATGCCTGAGGATTTCGGAGGGACTTCTCCGCTTGCAGGTGTCGAGCTTCAGCGGAGTATTGAGCGTGCGGCATTTTCTCTCGGTGGCGAGAACTTCTATGCTCCTGCACAGACGGTTGAGGGATTTCTTACGGGAAGGAAAACGGGATTCGGTAAAATCGTACCGTCGTTCCGTCCGGGAGTGCGCGAATGTGACATCTCCGCACTTTTCCCCGACTATGTAAATGAAACACTGCGTGCGGGGCTTTTGGGCTTTTCCCGCCTTGTCCGCGCGTTTGCAGACGGAGAAGCGGTGCTTACCGCACCGGAAACGCGCTCATCCTCACCTGTGCGCATATTGCGTGACGATACGCTTCAGGCATCTCTGCGCGGGATTTATCCGTGCGGAGAGGGCGCGGGATATGCCGGAGGGATACTGTCCTCTGCGGTTGACGGAATCCGCGTTGCGGAAGCAGTTCTGAAGCGTTAAGCCGAGGGGAGAAGAACACCTTAAGGTTTAAAAACAACAAAAAGGGAGTTTAATATAATGCAAACCGCAGCACCTGAGAAAAACTATTTGCGCATTTTCAGATTTTTCAAAGAAAATGCAGTTATGAGCATCGCGTTTGCGGCTGCGCTCACAACAAGCCTTATCGTTCCTGTTGACCGCGCGTATATCGGGTATTTTGATTTTAAAACACTTACATGCCTTTTCTGTGTTCTTGCAGTTGTCTGCGCACTTCGGAATATAAACTTTTTCTATGTTCTTGCCAGAAAAGTTGTTTCTGTTTTCAAAAATGCGAGACTGAGTGTACTTGCGCTTGTATATATCACGTTTATCGGCTCTATGTTTATTGCAAACGATATGGCGCTTTTAACCTTTCTTCCGCTTGGATATTTCGTTCTGACCGCGACCAACAAAACAAATTATATGTCTTTCACCTTCGTTATGCAGAACATAGCGGCAAACCTCGGCGGTATGCTCACTCCGTTCGGAAATCCGCAGAACCTTTATCTCTACACAAAATTCAGCATTCCGACATACGAGTTTATGCAGATAATGTTTCCTCCGTTTATCCTTTCGGTGCTTCTTATAACGGCTTGCTGCATAATTTTTGTGAAGCCGGAGCCGCTTTTCTTGTGCTATGCAAAGACACCCCTCAACCTGCGGCGCACGATTCTTTACAGTATTCTATTTGTTCTTTCAATTGTTATTGTTTTCCGTGTTATCCCTTATCAGTCAGGGCTTGTAATCATTCCGGCGGTTCTTTTCTTTGCCGACAGAAAGGCTTTACGTGCAGTTGACTATCCTTTGCTTTTAACCTTTGTGTTTTTCTTCATCTTTGCAGGAAATATGGCGCGAATCCCTGCTGTGAACACTCTTTTTTCCTCTCTTCTTGAAAAAAGCACACTTCTTTCTTCTATCCTTTCCTGTCAGGTGATAAGCAACGTTCCGTCTTCTATTCTTCTTTCACAGTTTACGGAGGATTACGCAAATCTTCTTATCGGCGTGAATATTGGCGGTACAGGTACGCTTATTGCATCTCTAGCAAGCCTTATAACGTTTCGCGAGTACTTAAAGCATAATCCGGGAAAAGTGCGTCATTATATTATTATGTTCTCTGTTTTTAACTTTGCATTTTTAGGTATTCTAACTGCATTTATGTGTATTATATAAGAATTTCCGAAAGCTGGGTGTTGCGCCGTGGAAGAAAATAGAAAATTCAAGCTTGTTTCAGAGTATACTCCGTCTGGTGACCAGCCGGAGGCTATCTCTGCACTCGTATCGGGAATTGAAATGGGGCTTTCCGAGCAGACGCTTCTCGGTGTTACCGGCTCGGGAAAGACCTTTACAATGGCAAATATCATAGAGCGCGTGCAAAAGCCTACGCTTGTGCTTGCACACAACAAAACGCTTGCCGCCCAGCTATGCTCGGAGCTTCGTGCATTCTTTCCTGAAAACGCCGTAGAGTATTTTGTATCTTACTTTGATTATTACCAGCCGGAGGCATATATCCCGCACACCGACACATATATCGAAAAGGACTCGTCCACAAACGAGGAGATTGACCGCCTGCGCCACAGCGCAACCGCGTCGCTTGGCGAGCGGCGGGATGTTATCATTGTTGCCAGTGTTTCGTGCATTTACGGTCTCGGTGACCCGATAGATTATTCAAGTATGGTTATCTCCCTGCGCCCCGGTAAAACTTATGAGCGCGATGCGCTTATACGCAAGCTTGTTGAAATCCGCTATGAGCGCAATGACATTGCGTTTGAGCGAAATAAATTCCGCGTGCGCGGTGATACCGTTGAGATATTCCCCGTTTATTCAAATGACACGGGCATACGCGTTGAGTTTTTCGGTGATGAGGTTGACCGCATTTCGGAAATAAATATCGTTACGGGTGCGGCAAAGCGCGAGCTTTCCCACGTCGCTATATATCCCGCATCACACTATGTTTCCACGCCGGAGAAAATGGCAAAGGCGTGCAACGACATAATAGATGAAATGGAGCTTTGCGTGCGGCAGTTTGAAGAGGACGGAAAGCTTTTAGAGGCGCAAAGGCTTCGCCAACGCACGCAGTATGACGTTGAGATGATGCAGGAGCTTGGCTACTGCACCGGGATTGAAAACTACTCACGCATAATAAGCGGAAGAGAGCCGGGCTCGGCACCCTTTACGCTTATGGATTATTTTCCCAATGATTTTCTTCTTATCGTTGACGAGTCTCACGTGACACTCCCGCAGGTGCGAGGAATGTATGCAGGCGACCGTGCGAGAAAGGAAGTTCTTGTTAAATACGGCTTCCGTTTGCCGAGCGCGTTTGACAACAGACCGCTTAACTTTGGCGAGTTTGAAGAGCATATAAATCAGGTTGTTTATGTTTCCGCAACGCCGGGAGAGTATGAGAGAGAGCGCTCAGCAAATATAGCAGAACAGCTTATCCGCCCGACGGGATTGCTTGACCCGGAGATTTCCGTCCGCCCGACAGAGGGGCAGATTGATGACCTCATCGGCGAGATAAATGCGCGTGTGGAAAAACGCGAGCGCGTGCTTGTCACAACGCTTACAAAGAAGATGGCAGAGGATTTAACTGCGTATCTTGAAAACGTGGGAATAAAGGTGAAGTATCTACACCACAACGTAGAAACTATTGAGAGAATAGAAATAATCCGTGATTTGCGCCTCGGCACATTTGATGTACTTGTCGGAATAAATCTTCTCCGCGAAGGTCTTGATATTCCCGAGGTGTCGCTTGTCGCGATACTTGATGCAGACAAGGAAGGCTTCCTCAGAAGTGAAACCTCGCTTATTCAGACGATGGGACGTGCGGCACGAAACGACCACGGTAAGGTTATTATGTACGCCGATAATATGACCGGCTCAATGCAGCGCGCAATTGATGAAACTGAGCGCAGAAGAAGGATTCAGTCTGCGTATAACGAAAAGCACGGAATAGTTCCCAAAACCATAAAGAAGGACGTTGCAGAGCTTCTCGAAATTTCAAAGGATGCAAGCGCAGTTAAGAAAGAAAAGCTAACAAAATCTGAGCGTGATGAGATGATACGCAAGCTCGAGCGCGATATGCGTGAGGCATCAAAGATGCTTGAGTTTGAGTATGCAGCAATGCTCCGCGACAGGATAATAGAACTCAGAGGTGAGTAACAGATGAATAAAACGATTTATGTAAAAGGTGCAAGAGAACATAATCTTAAAAATGTCGATATAGAAATCCCGCGCGACAGCCTTATTGTTGTCACGGGGCTTTCCGGCTCGGGAAAATCGAGCCTTGCCTTTGACACGATTTATGCCGAAGGGCAGAGAAGATATGTCGAGTCGCTTTCATCATATGCGAGAATGTTTCTCGGGCGTATGGAAAAGCCGGATGTTGACTATATAGAGGGGCTTTCACCCGCAATTTCAATCGACCAGAAAACAACATCAAAAAATCCGCGTTCGACCGTCGGTACAGTAACGGAGATTTATGACTATCTGCGTCTTTTGTGGGCGCGTGCCGGAACTCCGCATTGTCCTGTGTGTGGAAAGGTAATTGAGCAGCAGACGATTGACCAGATATGCGATCGCATTCTCTCTCTTCCGGAGGGAACAAAGTTTCAAATTCTTGCCCCGGTTGTCCGAGGAAGAAAGGGTGAGCATGAGAAGGTTTTTGAGAGTGCAAAAAAATCAGGTTATGTCCGCGCAAGAGTTGACGGCAACATCTACGACCTTTCCGAGGATATAAAGCTTGAGAAGAACAAAAAGCACAATATTGAAATAATAATTGACCGTCTTGTTATAAAGGAAGGCATTGAAACAAGACTTGCCGATTCGATAGAAACTGCGTCAAATCTCTCCGGAGGCATAATTTTAGTTGATGTAATCGGAGGGGAAGAGCTTATGTTTTCGCAGAACTATGCGTGCGAGGACTGCGGAATCAGCATTGAAGAGCTTACGCCGAGGATGTTTTCTTTTAATAACCCTCACGGCGCGTGTCCGGACTGTACGGGACTCGGCACGCACTTAAAGGTTGACCCTGATATGATAATTCCGGACAAGACAAAATCCATTCTCGAGGGCGCAATCCACGCCTCCGGATGGACAAACGCCGCCCCCGGAACAATCTGCAGAATGTATTATGACGGGTTAGCCTCGCACTACGGCTTTGACCTTGCAACGCCGGTTGGGGAAATTCCCGAAAAGGCTTATAACGCATTGCTTTACGGAACGAACGGTGAAAAAATTCCGCTTCACTACGACAAGTCTTACGGTCAGGGGAACTACACTCAGGCATGGGAAGGTCTTGTCGCAAACCTTGAGCGACGTTATCATGAAACGGCGAGCGAGTATTCAAAGGCAGAGATTGAGGAATGTATGATAAGCACGCCGTGTGCAACCTGCGGAGGAAAAAGACTTCGCCGCGAGGCGCTTGCAGTAACCATAGGCGATATAAACATTGCCCAGATGTGTGATATGTCGGTAAACGATGCACTTGATTTTGTAAACAGCCTTGATGACAAGCTCGGCGAGAGGGAAAAGAAGATAGCCGAGCTGATACTCCGGGAGATAAAGGCGCGACTTGGTTTTTTGAAGAGCGTAGGTCTTTCGTATCTCACACTCTCAAGAAGTGCGGGAACGCTTTCCGGCGGTGAGAGCCAGCGTATACGCCTCGCCACGCAGATTGGCGCATCGCTTATGGGCGTACTCTACATTCTTGACGAGCCGTCGATAGGGCTTCACCAGCGCGATAATGACAAGCTTCTCGCAACGCTTTGTCAGCTTCGTGACCTCGGCAACACGCTTATTGTTGTAGAACACGATGAGGATACTATGCGCGCGGCGGACTTTATCGTAGACGTAGGACCCGGTGCGGGCGTTCACGGCGGCGAGATTGTTGCCGCAGGCTCAATAGATGATATTATTGCGGAAAAGCGTTCAATTACCGGTCAGTATCTCTCCGGTAAGAAAAAAATTCCGGTTCCGGAAAAGAGAAGAAAGGGAACAGGAAAGTCTCTGAAAATAATGGGGGCAAGTGAGAACAACCTCAAAAATATCGACGTTTCGATTCCACTTGGGAAATTCACCTGCATAACGGGTGTTTCCGGATCGGGGAAATCTTCGCTCACCAATGAAATTCTATATAAACACCTTGCCCAAGAACTCAACGGCGCAAAAACGCATCCCGGTAAGTTCAAAAAAATAGAAGGGATAGAGCATCTTGACAAGATAATAGACATCGACCAGTCACCTATCGGGCGAACTCCGCGCTCAAATCCGGCGACGTATACCGGCGTTTTCAATGATATACGCACGCTTTTTGCGATGAGCCCCGATGCGAAGATGCGCGGGTATACAAGCAGCCGTTTCTCCTTTAACGTAAAGGGCGGCAGATGTGAGGCATGTGCCGGAGACGGTGTAAATAAGATTGAGATGCACTTTCTCCCGGACATTTACGTCACCTGTGATGTGTGCCACGGGAAGAGATATAACCGCGAAACGCTTGAGGTTAAATACAAGGGCAAAAACATCTTTGAAGTGCTTGATATGACGTGTGAGGAAGCGTGCGAGTTTTTCAAAAATGTGCCGAAAATCGCGCGTAAGATGCAGACGCTTTGCGATGTAGGCCTAGGCTATATAAAGCTCGGGCAAAGCTCAACAACGCTCTCCGGCGGTGAGGCGCAGCGCGTAAAGCTTGCAACAGAGCTGTCAAGAAGAAGCACGGGCAAAACTATTTACATTCTCGACGAGCCGACAACAGGGCTTCACGTAGCCGATGTTCATAAGCTTGTTGATATGCTCGCTCGCCTTACGGACGCAGGGAACACCGTTGTTGTTATCGAGCATAACCTTGATGTTATAAAATGTGCCGACCACGTTATCGACCTCGGTCCCGAGGGCGGCGATGGCGGCGGTGAAATCGTGGCAACAGGAACACCGGAAGAGGTGGCAAAGGCGAAAGAGTCATACACCGGTCACTATCTTAAGAACGTGCTGATATAAAAAAAGAATACAAAAGAGAAGCTGTAGAAAAAGTCAACGTTTTTTTCTACAGCTTCTGTAATATCTGAGTTGCTTATGCTTTAGCCAAAGACATCGAGAATCGCACAATCATCGTAGCAAACTCTGCACGTGATGTTTTCCCCTGCGGCAGAAGAAGTCCGTTCTTGCCGGAAATTATGTTGTTCTTTACTGCCCAGAGTACTGCATTTTCAGCGAATGAAGAAATGTTGCCGCAGTCTGCATATACGGAGAGGTCGCCCTCGGTTTCCGTGCCATTTGCAAAGCGGTACATTATAACTGCAAGCTGTTCACGCGTAACCTCGGCATCAGGAGCAAAGGATGTGTCTGTAACGCCTGTTACAATACCGTTCTGTGATGCCCACGAAACTGCATCTGCGTAGTAGCAATCCTGCGGAACATCCGCAAACGAGCTTGAATATGCCGGCTTAGGTGAGCCCTTTGCGCGGTAAAGCGCTGTAACAACCTGTGCGCGGGTTGCGCTTGCGTTAGGCATAAAGTATGCGTATGATGCCTCACCGCTCGTTGAGAGAAGTGAGCTTGTAAGGCATGCCTTTATATGCTCACGCGCCCAGTGTGATGCAATATCAACAATCTGATATGTAACGCCGTTCACCGTGACGGAAATTTTTTCAGGTTCCTTTACTGCAGACGCGGTCTTTGTTGCAGGAGTCGGCTCGGTATAACCGACGGGATAACGAGTTGTGTAATAGCTCGCTTTTTTAACCTGAGCGGCAGTTATCTTACGTCCCCAGTGAACACTGCGCTGATAGTTGCCTTCGGTGATGATGATGTGGTCTGCGTGCTTTTCAAGAACAACAACGCTGTGACCCGGCAGGCGGAGAATATCGCCCACGCGAAGCATGGAAATGGTTATCGGCTTTCCGGATGACGGATAAATGTCACGTGCAGGAAGATTTCCAAACGCCGCATCTGACATACGAAACGCAAAGCCCATGCAACCGCCGGCACCGTAAGAACCGCCCTTCCAGTTATAGCGGGTAGCGTTCGTCCATGTTTTCCCTTCGGGATACTGGCTTTTCATAGCCACAATTTTCTGATATGCCTCAGCTTCTGTCGGGACATTCGCCGCAACGGCAGTTGAAATTCCGCAGAAAAGGCACAGCGCCAGAACGGCGCCCATAAAGATTTTCCTCATGCAAAAATTACTCCTAATTACAAAACAATTACATATATTGTAACATATTGTAACCGTTATGTCAACCAAAAATTTTTTGCGTATGCATAGCCGAAAATAACTGTTGATTTTTTTTCTTAATTGTTTTATTATTACATATGTAAACTATTTATAAAAAGGTGAATGATTATGGTACATAAGTTTTATAACGGCAAAGTAATTCTCGGTAACACCATTGCCTCTGAGGGCACAGCGGTATACACCGACGGTGAACGCGTTGTCGCGGTAACGGCAGAAGAACGTCCGTTTGATGTTGGTCACGATGCGGGTGGGAAGTATATCTCTCCCGGATTTATCGACATCCACGTCCACGGTGGCGGTGGCGGTGACTTTATGGACGGAACTGTTGATGCGTTCCTTGCAGCGGCAGAGCTTCACGCAAAATTTGGTACGACAGTTCTTCTCCCGACTGCTTCCTCCGGTGTTGTTGAGGAATACGTTCAGATGTTTGAGGTTCTTGACGAGGCGAATGCAAAGAACACAAAGGGCGCATATATGCCGGGTATTCACCTCGAAGGACCGTACTTTGCGCTTGCACAGGCAGGTGCGCAGAACCCCGAGTACATAACTCCTCCTAAGAAAGAAGATTATCTCCCGCTTCTTGAAAAATACGGTGACAAGCTAGCGCGTTGGAGCTCCGCACCGGAGCTTCCCGGCTCTGCTGAATTTGCACGTCACTGCATGGATCACGATGTTGTTGTTGCTGTCGGCCATTCCGATGCAGATTACGATACGGTTATGGAAGCATACGACTGGGGATATCAGCTTATAACACATCTTTACTCCGGCTGCAGCACTGTTCACCGCAAGAATGCATATCGCTATGCGGGCGTTGTTGAGGCGGCGTATATGATTGACGGAATGGACGTTGAGATTATCGCAGACGGTTGCCATCTGCCGGCATCTCTTTTAAAGTTTATCGTAAAATTCAAGGGCGTTGACCGCATTTCGCTCATTACCGATGCTCTCCGCGGTGCAGGTGCGGCAGACGGCGGAACATTTATCGCAGGAAGCCTTAAGAACGGTTACGAGGTAATTATTGAAAACGGCGTAGCGAAGCTTATGGACGGCACGGCGTTTGCAGGAAGTATTTCCACAACAAACCGCCTTGTACGCAATATGATAAATATGGCAGACTGCACGCTTCTTGATGCTGTGCGTATGGCTACGGCAAATCCCGCACGCATGGCAAATCTTCGCGACCGAGGAACAATCCGCGAGGGCGCATATGCAGATATCATCATCTTCGATGACAACATCGACGTTTCTCTCACAATGGTAAACGGCAACGTCGTATTTAAAGCATAAAAACGGATAATATATTAAATGCCCCGCAGAGTGATATCACTCCGCGGGGTCGGATTTTTTATTTATGGAAGTTTAAAATCTTTTTCTCGGCATATTCAAAGCCAAGGCGCTCTATTGTATCGGCAAAACGCTCGCCGGGAAGGCCTTCGTCACGGAAGAAGCAGATTGTGCGCTCTACCGTATCAAGAAGCTCTGATGTGTCAGTAAAGAGCTTTGAAAGGGCGCGTCCGCGCGCCGTTTTCTTGCCCCAACGTCCGCCGATGTAAATTCTTGCGCCGTTTGTGTATTCTTCAAATGCACCGAAAGGACATTTTCCTATGCAACGCCCGCAGCTGTTGCAGAGAAGAGCATCCTTTTCTATCTTCTCACCCGAAAGCGCAGCCGCTTTCATAGGACAAGAGGATACAACAGCGCATTTTTTGCATCCGCGGCATTTGTCGTAATTTATAACCGGTACGCGTGCGCCAATGATACCAAGGTCGTTTATATCCGGCTTTACGCAATTGTTCGGGCATCCGCCAACGGCAATTTTAAACTTGTGCGGAAGCTTAACATCGTGATAACCTTTATAAAAGCGTTTGTGTATTTCTTCGGAGATGGCAAAGGTGTCAATAAGCCCGAACTGGCACGTTGTACCCTTGCATGAAACAACGGGGCGAACCTTCGGTCCTGTGCCGCCGGTTTCAAGTCCGTTTTCTTCAAGATATGTACATAACGGAGCAATGTTCTCAAATGGAACGCGCTGGATTTCAACAGTGAGGCGGGATGTCATGGAAACCTCACCGCTGCCGAATTTTTCTGCGGCGGATGCTATTGTCTGCATCTCGGCTGTTGTGATTTTTCCGTTGCGAGTTATGACGCGTCCGTTAAAACAGTCCGGCGTTGTCTTGTCGCGCAGAAACCCGAGACCCTTGACCCGTGCGACCTCCTCTGCGGGGACAGTGCACACGACTTTTGATTTTTTCTCGTTAATCATGAAAAACACTCCTTAACCTAAAAGCACATCTGTTATAAGCATTACGCAAAAACCCACAAGTAAGGCGTAAGTTGCGCCCCGCTCATTGCCGTGCGCGTGGGTTTCGGGAATCATTTCATCGCTGATTACATAAAGCATGGTGCCGCCGGCAAATGCAAGCGCGAAAGGAAGAACTGCGCTTGACAGGCTTACAGCGAAATACCCCATAAACGTGCCGAGAACCTCGACAAGACCGGTCGCAAGCGCGCAGAAGAATGTTCTGCCCGCGGGAATTCCTGCCGCAAGCATCGGGCCGATTATTACCATTCCTTCGGGAATGTTCTGCAGGGCAATGCCGCCGGCGATAATAAGAGCCTGAGATGTGTCACCCGAGCCAAAACCGACACCTGCAGCAATTCCTTCGGGAAAGTTGTGAATCGCTATTGCCGCGACGAAGAGAAGAACACGATTTAAATTTGCATTGTTGTGTTCTTCGCGGTCGGCACCTGCAAGTCTGTGAAGGTGGGGAACAAGCTTGTCAATGAGATTTAAGCACAGCGCACCGGCAAATATTCCTGCAACAGTTATGAAAAGGCTGTATTTCCCGCCGTACTCAAGTGACGGAAGGACAAGACCCAGCACTGCCGCCGCAAGCATGACCCCTGCTGCAAAGGAAAGGACGATATCAGAAAATTTTGTTGATATCTTTTTGAAAGCAAAGCCGACAAGTGAGCCGAACACGGTCGCGCCGCCGACACCGAGCGCTGTAAGCAATACCATAGTCATAACAAAAACTCCTCTTATGTATATCAGATGATGTAAAAAACAAAGTTTTTCACATCATCTGTCACTTTTATTCTTCGGGGCTGAAGCTGTCCTTTCCTACAAAGCAGAGGGGACATTCAAAATCGTCCGGAAGTTCCTCAAACTTTGTTCCGGGGGCAAATCCGAGCTATTCATCGCCCACTTCTTCATCATATACCCATCCGCATACGTCACATACATATTTCATACTTAAAAATCCTCCTGAAATTTTACTTTATCTCTTCAAAATCAGATGCGGGGTGCTTGCAGAGCGGGCAGACAAAGTCATCGGGAAGCTTGTCACCCTCATACACAAATCCGCAGATTTTGCAGACATACCCTTTTTTGCCTTCTACCTGAGGCTTCGGCTTGACGTTTTCGTGATAATACGAATATGTCAGCGTTTCACGGTCAGAGATGACGCGCGCCTCGGAAACACTGCATATAAACATTCCGTGGGTATCAAGGTCAACATACTGCTCAACGTCAAGCGACATAAATGAATTTATAAAGCGCGAAAGGAAAACGAGATCGTTGTCCGAACGTAGAACATCGCAACCGGCAAACTTATCGGTATTTCTTCCGCTCTGGAATCCGAAACGCTCGAAAACCTCAAAAGGCGCGTCAACGGAAAGACAGTTTATGTTCATCTTTCCTGAGTTTTTTATAATGTGGTGTGAGTAGTTGTCTTTGTTTATTGTAACGGCGATTCTGTTCGGAACGTTTGTAACCTGTGTAACGGTGTTTACAATAAGACCGTTGTCACGCTTGCCGTCGTTAGAGGTGACGACATAGAGACCATATCCGATATTGAACAGTGCCGTAAGGTCATTCTTGTTCGCCGTGGAATCCTGCTGTGCAAGGTATTCGCGGCAAAGCTCATCGGAGAGAGCATCAAGCTGTGCCATGCTCTCATCGTTCAGCGCAGACATGATTCTGACCGTGGTTTCTGCCTCGGTGAGATTCTTGCACTTTGAAAGCATCTCGCGCATAACCTTTGCCGCAAGAGGAGCCCAGCTTCCGTTTTCAATAAACGCAACCGTTCTGTTTTTGAATCCACGCTCGGTAAGGTGGTTTATAAATTCACGCATAAACGGGAAGATCTCCGCGTTGTAGGTTGTTGTCGCAAAGACGATTTTGCTGTAACGGAAGGCATCTTCAACAGCCTCTGCCATATCACAGCGTGCAAGGTCGTTTATAACAACCTTTGGGCAACCCTTCGCGCGGAGCTTGTCCGCAAGCTTCACAACTGCCTTTTTCGTGTTGCCGTAAACCGAGGTATAGGCAATTACAATGCCCTCCTCCTCCGGCTGGTAGCTTGACCAGGTGTTGTAGAGGTTTATATAGTAGCCGAGGTTTTCTGAAAGCACGGGACCGTGGAGCGGGCAGATTTTTTCAATGTCAAGAGATGCCGCTTTTTTGAGAAGATTCTGAACCTGCACGCCATATTTTCCGACAATGCCGATGTAATAGCGGCGCGCTTCGCATGCCCAGTCCTCATCGGCGTCAAGCGCGCCGAATTTGCCGAAGCCGTCTGCTGAAAAGAGGACCTTGTCACGGCTGTCATAGGTCACGATGACCTCAGGCCAGTGTACCATAGGTGCTGAGACAAAGGTAAGAGTGTGCGTCCCCAAGGTTAATGTATCACCCTCGCCGACAACTACCTGACGCTCGGAAAAATCAGTGCCGAAAAACTGCTTCATCATAGTAAAGGATTTTTCCGAGGAAACAATTTTTGCATCGGGGTATGCCTTTATGAAGTTTGCTATGTTTGCTGAATGGTCCGGCTCCATATGCTGGATGATAAGATAATCCGGAACTCTGCCGTCAAGTGTGTTCTGTATGTTGTCAAGCCAGGCGTGAGTAAAGCGCGCGTCAACCGTGTCAAGCACGGCAATTTTTTCGTCAAGGATTACGTATGAGTTATACGACATACCGTTGGGAACGGTATACTGTCCCTCAAACAAATCAATTTCGTGGTCGTTCACGCCGACGTACTTAATATCATTGGTAATAAGCATCTGATGTCCTCCGAATTTTATCTGATAATGTTTTGTTTTCTTACTTTCTTTTATATGTTACAAATTTAAAGCACACACCGTTGTGAGCATACATCGGTGAGCGGCGGACAATTTCCCAATCCGGCGCATCATCGAGGTTGACAAGATGACGGTCAGCCTCTGACATTGCCTCAACGCGCGTTATGTACGCCGTGTCGCAGAACGGAAGCATATCGCGGTAAACGCTCTCGCCGCCGATTACAAATATATCCTCGCTCTTCTCATCCTTTAAAAGCTCTGCAATTCCCGCCGGAGTTTTGCAGACCTCTGCACCCTCGACCTCTGCGAGAGTTGTTGATAAAATAATGTTTCTGCGCTTTGGAAGCGGTTTGCCGCCGGGAAGTGAGAAAAGCGTTGCACGTCCCATAATTACGGTTTTGCCCGTTGTCATTTCTTTGAAGTAGCGCATATCCTCCGGAATGTGATAAAGAAGCTCTCCACCGCGGCCTATGCCCCATCCGATGTCTGCCGATGCAATGATGTTCACGAAAATTCCTCCCTGTTATTTTTCCTTTTTTCTAAATATATATTCGGGATACGTAAAATTTATCAGTATTTTATATTGCAACCGGGATTTGTAGGTTAAAATCGCTGTATCTGTAATTTTCAAGTCGGAAATCTTCGACGGTAAAGTCGTAGAAATCGGTTTTTTCTTTGTTCATAACAAAGGTGGGCGCGTCGTATGTTTCACACTCTAAAAGCTTTTCCACAAGCGGGATGTGGCGGTCATATATATGCGCATCGGCGATAACGTGAACAAGCTCGCCGACCTCCAGTCCGCTGACGTGTGCCATCATATGAACAAGAACGGCATACTGACAAGTGTTCCATCCGTTTGCCGTAAGCATATCCTGTGAGCGCTGGTTGAGAATTGCGTTGAGCTTATTGCCGCTTACGTTGAACGTCATGCTGTACGCGCAGGGATAAAGCTGCATGTCGCAAAGCTCGTCGTGGTTATAGATGTTGGTCATTATCCGGCGGCTTGTCGGATTGTTCTTCAAATCGAAAAGAACGCGGTCAACCTGATCAAATAACCCTTCGCGGTAACGGTGCGGCTTTCCGAGCTGATATCCGTAAGCCTTGCCGATAGTACCGTTCTCATCCGCCCACGAATCCCATATGCGGCTTTTAAGCTCCGAAATTTTGTTTGACTTTTTCTGCCATATCCACAAAAGCTCGTCAACCGCGGATTTAAGCGCGGTGCGGCGTATTGTAAGAATGGGAAACTCCTGTGAGAGGTCATAACGGTTTACAACGCCGAATTTTTTTACGGTATGTGCCGGCGTTCCGTCCTCCCAGCGGGGGCGAACGTCATAATCCGTGTCCCACACTCCGTTTTCAAGGATATCTTTGCAATTTTCGATAAAAAGCCTATCTGCAATGCTCATAAATAAAACTTCCTTTCCGCAGGACAAAATGGAAAAAAACGATAGGTCCAGGAATTAGATAATTTACCTTATATTATATATTATACTAAATAAGCATTTGATTTTCAATAACTTTGAATATAATATTTCAGTTATTTTTTATTCCTGGGAAAGAAATTTCGACACTTAGCGGGAATGTGAAAAAATAAACAAACAAAAACACGCATTTTGCGGAAATTTTGCACTTCGGGACTTTATTTTTCTGCAAAAATATGCTATACTAAAGGGTGCAAAAATAATATTTCACGGGTGAGGTGGAAAAATGCAGGAATATAAGAAAATTTCAATCACCAAGGACGAAGTAGTGCCCACTGCGGAAAGAATGCGCGCAGCCGGCGTTGCTCTTGCAATGATTCACGGCTTCATCAACGATGAAGGAAAACCGAATATTTCATACGAGTATGAGGTCGGAAGCGGCATTGAATCCTACACGGTGGACGGCGAGAGCGTTTTGCCCTCGATTGCACCTATCTACGATCTTGGCGCGGAATGGGCAGAACGTGAGATTGTTGAGCTTATGGACGTCACGTTTGAGGGACTTGACACATCAAAGCGTCTCTTCATGCCCGACAATATGCTTGACGGTCAGGGACAGATCATAGTTACACCTATGGATGAGCTGATTGATAAGGCACACGGAAAGAAAGGGGAGTAACACATGAGCTATATTGTTCCTATCGGACCGTACCATCCGGCGCTTGAGGAGCCTGTTCACGCGCGTCTTTATACGGACGGTGAGCAGATTACCGATGCTGAGGTGTTTATCGGTTACAACCACAGAGGTATTGAAAAGCTTGCGCAGCAGAAAAATTTCATCCAGACGATAGTGCTTGTTGAGCGCGTCTGCGGTATCTGCTCGCACTCTCATGCGCTTGGCTATGCTATGGCGCTTGAAAACATTGCGGGGATGAACGTCCCCAAGCGCGGTCAGTATATTCGCGTTATCATGAATGAGCTGGAACGTCTCCATTCGCATTTTCTATGGCTTGGTATCGCGCTTCACCTTATCGGCCACGACAGCCTCTTTATGCACACATGGAATGAACGCGAGGTTATTATGGATATGCTTGAGGAAATCTCGGGCAACCGCGTAAACTACGGTATGGTAACAATCGGCGGTTCCCGCCGAGATATCGACGATGACAAGAGAAGAAAGATTCTTGAAATGCTCGATAAAGTAGAAAAATCCATGATCCGCCTTCGCGACATTCTTCTCTCAGACAAGACCGTTGCTCTCCGTACACAGGGGGTTGGCGTTCTCACGACAGAGGATTCCATCCGCATCGGTGCAGTAGGCCCGCACGCAAGAGCGTCAAACGTTGCAGTCGATGTCCGTAAGGATGCACCGTACTGCTGCTATGAGGATTTTGAGTTTGACAAGGCAGTTTACCACACCTGTGACGTTTTCTCACGCGTAGTTATCCGCGTCCTTGAAAACTTTGAGAGCATCAAGATTATCCGTCAGGCTCTTGAAATGCTCCCGACAGGTCCGATTAATCTCGGAGTTAAGATTCCGAAGATTCCGGCAGGTGAGTATATGGTACGCCACGAGGCGCCGCGCGGTCAGCTCTGTTATAAGGTAGTTACCGACGGCAGCGAATTTAACAAACGTGTCAGCATCCACGTTCCGACCTTCAAGACGGCTCCGACGATCCCGACGATGCTCCGCGGCAACTCTGTTGCAGACGCAGGGCTCATCGTTGCAAGTATCGACCCGTGCTTTAGCTGTATGGACAGATAAGCCATGCACGAGCTTGCAATAACAGAAGGAATTATCGAAGCAGCTGTTCCGGAGGCTCGACGCCACGGTGCGAAGAAGATACTTGAAATCCGCCTGAAAATCGGCGAGATGTCGGGTGTACTTCCGGAGTGTATTCAGGAGTATTTCAACATTGCAAGTCGCGGCACAATTGCCGAGGGCGCGCGTCTTTCCGTTGAAAAAATCCCGATTACGATAAAATGTAATTCCTGTGGCTATAACGGCGAAATTCCGAAGCGCAAAATTCGCTGTCCGGAATGTGACAGTGCCGAGATAAAGCTTATGACAGGCCGTGAGTATTACGTGGACAGCCTGGAGGTCGAATAACAATGGAAATAAAAATTGTAAAGCAGATTCTCGAATGGAATGAGGACGTAAGCGAAGAGGTTAAGGCAACTCTGCGTGAACACAACATATGCCTTATAAATGTTATGGGTTCACCGGGGGCCGGAAAGACCAGCCTTATAACCGATATCATAAACCGCCTGCGCGAAACGTATAAAATCGGCGTTATCGAGGGTGATATCGCCGGTGCGATAGATGCAGACAAGATTGACAAGATGGGCATTCCCGTTGTTCAGCTTCAGACAGACGGCGCGTGCCATATTGAGGCTATGTCAATACGTCATATGCTTTCGTTCTTTAATCTCGATGAGCTTGATGTGCTTATCGTCGAGAATATAGGAAATCTCGTCTGCCCCGCGGAGTTTAATATCGGTGAGGATATGCGTGTTGCAATCCTCAGCGTTCCGGAGGGAGACGACAAGGTAGAAAAATATCCGCTTATGTTTGCGACGACCGATGCTCTCGTCATTAACAAATACGACATGATGCCGTATTTTGAGTTTGACGAAGAAAGAGTCCGCCGTAACGTTTCGGATTTAAACGCAAAAGCCGGCGTTTTTCCCGTTTCCACAAAGACGGGAGAAGGAGCTTCGGAGTTTTGCACATGGCTGTCAGAAAAGATAGCCGAAAAAATCAAAAAGTAAGTTGGTGATGTTCCTTTGAAAAAGACAAAGTTTTCAGCATTTTTGTCAACGGCGATTGTGTGTTACATATTCTGGCTGTTGATAACGGGACAGATTGTTTCAATCTTCACAGGCGGAGCATCCGTGCAGATTCTTATTGCAGGCGCACTTGTAAGCGTAATTTGTGCACTGTTCTCTGCACGCTTCTTCATCCATGAAAAGGCATTCTTCCTCTTTAACCCCATTCGATTTGTTATCTGGGTGTTCTATTGCCTTATAATCTTCATGTGGGAGCTTACAAAGGCAAACATTGACGTTGCGCTCCGCGCATTCGGATTTAAGAACGTAAACCCCGGTATCGTTAAAATCGAAACCGACCTTAAGAGCGAGTATGCACAGTCTATGCTTGCAAACTCAATCACTCTTACCCCCGGTACCATCACAATGGATATCGCGGAAGCAGGAGATAAAACGTATTACTACATCCACTGGATTGACGTTGCAACCTCCGATATCAAGGAAGCAAGCGACGGAATCAAGGGTACTATGGAAAAATGGATAAGGAGGATCTGGGAATAATGGACGTTTTAGTATTTTTTGCAATTTGCTTTATCGTTCTTGCGATTACGCTCTGCTATCGCCTGATAAAGGGACCGAGCGTTGTTGACCGCGCAATTTCCGCTGACAGCATCGACATCCTCTCGGATATGGCGCTTATCCTCTTTGCCCTGCACAGCGGCAGAAGCATCTATCTTGACATCGCGATGGTTACAGCGGTTCTCGGTTTTATCGGCTCCGTTATGGTTTCGCGTTACCTGGAGGGCAGATTATGATTTATGCAATTTATGCTTTAATCGGTATCAGCGTTCTTTTCGCTCTTGCGGGCGTTGTCGGAATGCTCCGTATGCCTGATTCGTTCTGCAGAATGCAGTCGAGCACAAACATCTCCACCTTCGGTGTGCTCGGTGTTATCCTCGGCGGTATTCTCTACGTATTGTTCGTTTTTGAAACTCCGGACATTGCAATGGCTGTAAAGCTTGCGGTCATGGGTGTGTTCTACATAATCACAAACCCAATAGCAGGCCACGCAATTGCAAAGGCGGCATACCGCCGGGGACTCCGTCCGGAAAAGGAAATGGCTTGTGACAAGTATGGGGAGGATTTGGAAAATGCAGATTGATCTTGTATTTATTCTGAACGCTCTGGTTTTACTTGGCGTTGTAATCTCTGCGGCTTATGCCGTATTCTCAAAGAAGGTTCTTTCCTCCGTAATCGCGCTCGGCGTTACCGGTGCATTTATGGCTCTTGAATTTATCCTTCTCCACGCACCTGACGTTGCGATAGCGGAAGCCGCTGTCGGCGCGGTGCTTGCAACCACGATTTTCGTTATCGCGGTTAAGAAAACAACGGGCAAGGGGGATGAAGAGAAATGAAAGCAAAGAAAATTGTTGCAATAATCTCTCTTGCAGTAATCCTTGCAGCAGGTCTTTATTCCGTCATCTATGCTTACACTTCAATTCCAAAGACATATGACGGAAGTGACGTTGACGTTGTTGACCTCTACAACAATCCTACGGATTACAGCACGGAAAACCCGGATGGCGTTGCAGACATCATTGTAAAGCAGAATCTTGAAAAGACAATGGCAGCAAACAACGTCGCAGCAGTTGTTTTCGACTTCCGCGGTTTTGATACTCTTGGTGAGTCGTTTATCCTTCTCACATCAATTGCAGGTGCTTTCGTCATCCTCGCAAAGTCACACAAAAAGAAGGAGGATGAGAAATAATGAAGTTTAAAAGCGGAATTAGCGAAAAGAACGTAATCATGAAATGCGGCGCTGATATGATGCTCCCGTTTGCGGTTGTGTTCGGTATCTACATCATCCTTTTCGGAACCGTCTCTCCCGGCGGCGGATTCCAGGGCGGCGTTATGGTTGCGGCTGCTGCTGTGCTTCTGTATCTCGCATACGGATATAACACTGCGCGTCAGGCAATCAATACGGAAGTTCTTCGCGTGGGCGAGGCATGCGGTGCAACGCTGTATGTCATCCTCGGCCTCTGCGGTCTGTTTGTAGGCGCAAACTTCTGCCGTAACATCTTTTTTGACAACGGCGCAGTTGGTGACCTCATCAGCGCAGGTACCATTACATTTATGGGATATTCGGTCGGCTTTAAGGTTCTTACGGGTGTCGGATTTCTCCTTCTCCTTATGATGAGCCTTCTTGCTCCGGATGCAGATGATGAAGAGGAGGATGCAGAATAATGATTATTGTAAACTATGTTGTTGCAGTCCTGCTTCTCGTCCTCGGTCTGTATGCAGTCTGCACACAGAAAAATCTTATCAAGGTTGTTCTCGGCCTTGGTATTATCGACTACGGAATAAACCTTCTTATCGTAAGCGTTGGCTTTAATGCCGGCGGCACAGCTCCGATTTTCACAATCTCGGATCTTTTAAACGGCGTTTCTTCAAATTTCTTTGTTGACCCCGTTCCTCAGGCACTTACGCTTACATCAATCGTTATCGGCGCTTGCGTTGATGCAATGGCTCTTGCTCTTGTAATTATGATTTACCGTAAGTACAAGACGATAAATTCTGATGAAGTAAGGAGGATTCGCGGATAATGTTTAGCTTCCTTACACTTGATTTTGTAAAGCATTTCCCGGTAATCGCAGTTATGGGCCTTTTCCTCTGCGCTTTCCTCGTGGAAATCTTCGGCGCAAAGAATAAGATTATCAGAAATACGATAACTCTTATTGCGGCATTCGGTGCATTTGCACTTATTGCGGCACTTATCAAGCCGGTTCTCATCGACGGTAACATTCTTGCTTACTGGATGGGTAACTGGGAACCGGTAAATGGATATGCAATCGGTATCGGTTATGAGATAGATGCGCTTAATATGTTCTTCGCGCTTCTGGTTGTAACAACGATACTCCTTGCGGCGATATACTCCATAAAGTATATGGCACGTGACCATCACCTCGGTCATTACTACACACTGTTCCTTATGCTTTCGGGTTCTGTTCTCGGTCTCGTTCTCACGGGCGACATATTCAATATGTTCGTTATGATTGAGATTATGACCTTTGCATCAGTTGCATTGACAGCATTCCGCAACAACAAGACCGGCGCTCTTGAGGCGGGATTTAAGTATCTCATCATCGGTTCAATTGGTTCGTCAATGACTCTTGCGGGTATTGCACTTTTATATGCACAGTGCCACACACTCAATATGGCACAGATTTCCGCAGCTCTTGCAAACGGACTCACCCCGACAAGCATTACGGCATTTGCGCTTATGTTCTCGGGATTTGGCGTAAAATCCTATCTCGTTCCGTTCCACGCTCCGGCTGCTGATGCTTACATGACGGCTCCGACCTCCATTTCAATGGTGTTCTCCGGAATGGTAAACAAGGCAGGCGTTTACGGAATGATAAGACTTGTCTATATCATCTTCCGTGCGATGGATCTTACATCCGTTCAGCTCATGCTTGCAACGTTCGGTACAGTAACGATGTTTGTCGGCGTTACAATGGCTCTTGCACAGCACGACTTCAAGCGTCTGCTTGCATTCCACAGTATTTCACAGATAGGCTATGTTATTACGGCAATCGGTCTTGCAACTGTTCTCGGTCTTGAGGCAGGTCTTTTCCACGCAATGAACCACACGCTCTTTAAGGGACTTCTGTTCCTTACTGCAGGTGCTGTTCTCTATGCTACGGGAACAACTGATCTTGACAAGCTCGGCGGTCTTGCAAAGAAAATGCCGAAGACGGCAATCTGCTTCCTCGTCGGTGCATTCTCTATTTCGGGACTTCCGCCGTTCAACGGCTTTGCATCCAAGTGGATGATTTATCAGGCTACATATCAGAAAGCGGCTGTTACCGGAAACTTTGCTTACGCATTTGTAACAATTGTTGCGCTCGTTGTTTCTGTTATGACGCTTGCATCGTTTATTAAGGTAACTCAGGCTGTGTTCTTCGGTCAGCTTCCAAAGCACCTTGAGGACACAAAGGAAGTTCCGCTTTCAATGCGCGTTCCGATGTGGATTATGTCCGCTCTCTGTATTCTTTCCGGTGTGTTCTATAACTTTGTTGAGCGCTTCCTCCTCGCTCCGGCGGCAAAGGCAGTACTCAACGTTACAAACTACATCGACAAGATGATGGGTGAGGGAACTGCAGCTGCTGCAGGTATGGCAGATTACGCGGCAAATGATGTTGTGCTTACTCTCTGGAACCCCGTTCTGTGGCTTGTTCTCTTTGCAATCGTTCTTATCGCTGTATGCATTGTTATCCTCACGGGTGACAAGACACGCGGCCGTGTGCTTGCAAAGACAGAAGCTGATTCTGAGGACGGCAAGTATGCAACGTTCTTCGGTGGCGAGCAGAGCGCTCATTCCCACGTTGCAGGCTCTGACCTCTTCTGGGGATTTAAGCATGACTTCAAGGGCTATTTCAAATTCATTCAGGGCATGCACTCCGGTGTTGTAAACGACTATGCGCTTTATGCGGTTGTCGGTGCGGCGCTTATTACGGTGCTTATGTTCGTGTTTGTACACTAAGGGAGGTGAGTGAAAGTGGAAACTATAGTTACTATTCTTACTAACGCATGGTCTGTTCTCGTGTTTCCGGGACTGCTCTTTGCAGTAGTCGTTGGTCTTTTGCTCGCCGGAATTGACAGAAAAATTCTTGCGCGTATGCAGAAGCGCAAGGGCCCGCCGATTCTTCAGCCGACCTACGATTTCTTTAAGCTTATGGGTAAGGAAACGATAATCCCCCACGCGGCAAACCGCAAGGCATTCCTTATCGCACCGGTACTTGGTTTTGTAAGCCTTGTTGTGCTTATGCTGTTCATTCCAGTGTTCGGTTACAGCCCGTTCTCCACAAACGGCGATCTTATCATCGTTCTTTATCTTCTCACAATTCCGGCTGTTGCACTTATCGTCGGCGGCTCGGCATCCGGATCGCCCTATGCGGGTATCGGCATCTCGCGTGAAATGGTAACGATGATGGCTTATGAGCTTCCGCTCGTTGTTGTCCTTCTCACTGTTGCAAAGAAGGTCGGTGGCGAAAGCCTTGTATTTTCGCTCGGAGAAATCGGTGACTGGCAGGCAGCAAACGGTCTTCTCATTTCTCACTGGGCGCTTATCCCAGCGGCAATTGCAATGCTTCTTGTCATTCCTGCTGAGGTTGGCACACAGCCGTTTGACGTTGCTGAGGCAGAAACAGAAATCTGCGAAGGCCCGCTTGTTGAGTACAGCGGCGCACCGCTTGCGGTATTCAAGCTCAACACGGCAATAAAGATGTTCGTTATGACATCTCTCTTTACCGTGCTGTTCTTCGGCGGAATTGATACCGGATATATTGCGCTTAATGCGGTTATTCTTGTTGCAATCTGCGCTGTTCTCACGGTTATCTGCATGACGCTTGCTCATGCGATATGCGCGCGTCTTAAGATTGAGCATCTCTTTAAGTTCTACTGGACGGTTGTTACCGCTCTTGCGGCAATAAGCCTTATCCTTGTATGGCTCGGTCTGTAAGGGAGGTAAAGCGATATGTTTAAGAAAATTATAACAAAAAGTATGGCAAAATCCCCGTGGATTTACCATATCAACACAGGTTCGTGCAACGGCTGTGATATTGAGCTTGTAGCGGTTCTTACCCCGCGTTATGATGCCGAGCGTTTCGGATTCAAGCTTGCGGGAACGCCGCGCCACGCCGATATCGTAGTTGTTTCCGGCCCTATCACAAGCCAGTCAAAAGAGCGTCTTATCCGTACGCTCGAGCAGGTTCCGGAGCCGAAGTGCGTTGTGTCCATCGGTTCTTGCCCGCGCTCGTGCAACGTTTTCAAAGGAAGCTACTCCGTAGAGGGACCGCTTGAAAATTACACGCACGTTGATGTTTCAATCGCAGGTTGCACGCCGAAGCCTGAGGCCATTATCGAAGGTCTTGCAAAGGCTGCAGAAATTCTCGCTGAGAAGAGGGAGGCAATGTACAAATGAAATTTTCATTTCCGTTCTTAAAGGAAGCTGTTTGCAACCTCTTTTCAAAGCCGAGCACAGTAAACTTCCCGAAAGTAGCTGTTGAGGCTGCTCCGAAATACCGCGGAAGAATTGCTTATGATGCAGAAAAGTGCGTAAACTGCGGAATGTGCATCAAGGTTTGCTCACCGGGCGCAATCACAAGAACAAGTGAAGATGTTCCTGAGGGTGAGAAAATCACCTATGAGTTTGACCTTACCTCCTGTACCTTCTGCGGAATGTGTCAGGACTTCTGCACAACCGATGCAATCGAGCTTACGGGTGATTACCATATGGTAGCAACCGACCCGGCAGACCTTATTTCGCGCGGTTCACGCATAAAGAAGAAGGTTTCCGGAAAGCTTACCTGCGGCGATGCGTGCGTTTACTGTACGCTCTGTGCAAAGCAGTGCCCTGAGGGTGCAATCACGGTAGACCGCGCAAATAAGACGTGGGAAGTCGATGAAGAAAAGTGCGTAAAGTGTGGCATCTGTATCGACAAATGCCCGAAGAAATGCCTTGCGTTTGCTGAAGGTGGCAAAGAGGGCGTTGTGTGCAGTGATACTTGCGTATACTGCACGCTCTGCGCAAAGAAATGCCCCAGCGAGGCAATCACAGTTGACCGCGCAAACAAGATATGGGAGATTGACCGCGAAAAGTGCACACAGTGCGGTATTTGCATTAGTGCATGCCCGAAGAAATCTCTTTCTATGGGCACAATTGAATAATTAAAATTCAAAAGCCTCCGCAACAGAAGTAATTTTCGTTGCAGAGGCTTTCGCTATATTATAATAGAAAGGAGAGACTTGTAAGATGGCTGCCACGGCATTGTTTCATGAAACATCAATCCCGTACATTGCAAGAGTGAATTTTTCAAGAGCTTCATCCCGCGCGCGGTAAAGAGACCGCACAGAAAAGCCAAGTTCATCAGAAAGGACGCTTGCCGGTTTCGGATTATTGTCCATATAGAATTTGGCGAGGATGTTGCGTTCAAGCTCGGTGAGCGAATCAAGAGCGCGCTCCAGAAGCTTAGTTTTGCGTTCTGCTGATGAGATGCTTTGGCGGAGGTTATTGGCCTCTATGGTGGCAGCCATAAGCTCGGTTTTTTTTCGTGCGCATCGTTTTGTGTTTATATGAAGTGATGTTTTTATTTCGGCATCTATAATCGCAAGGCGCTCTTTTGAATTGATTATACCAAGCTTTATAAATTTATAGCGGCGCAGGTCCTTAATTGCGTATATTTTCCAGTCCATCACACACCTCCGTTTCCCTCCATTTAATAAAATGACGCGTTTTGTTATCGTAATAACCGAGTTGACCGCGTTCTTTAAGACGCAAAAGAACTTTCAGGGCACTTGCCGGAGATACCGACTTATACGTCGCAATGCGAAGAGAAAGTTCCTCAATGCTTTGGCTAAAGTCGTCCTTGATGCACATTGATATAAGTGCAAAGGTGCGGTTGCCGGAAGGATTATAAAAGTCAAGTGCCCAGGTTGGAGGGGGTGCCTTTTTAGGTCTCCCCGGTGTTTTTTTCGGCGGTACAGGTGCATCCCCTTGATCAAGCACCAAAATATCATCAATTATTGTGTCAAGTTCATAAGTGTCATTCATCAGTTGTTTTTCTCCCATATTTCGTAATACCGGATACAGTAAACACATCCTACCGTATCCCCGTCCTTGTCCTCCGCAAGCGTGTCTCCTCCGTCAAGCTGCGCACCGCAGACGGGGCAGAAATACGCGGGCAGAATTTTCTTATCCGGAGCCCTTTCGGGTAAGTATCCCGGATACACGTTCAATTTTCTTATCCTCCTGTAATTTTGTTTCCGGTGCGGTGTTCCCGGTGGAAAAGGGGCAGAAACACGCACGCCGCATAAATGAATGTCGCGTAAAGTGCAATATCATTTATAATGATATATTAGCACTCTTGTGAATTTATGTCAATCAGAAATCGGTAATTATGTAAAGAAATTTTTCTCGACATATTGCAATGTAACATTATAAATGATATAATATAGAAGGAAAAAAGTATTTTGGGGTGATTTCCATGATATCGCAGAACATAAAAAAATTCCGTAAGGAGAGGGGAATCTCGCAAAAAGCTCTGGGAGAGCGTCTTGGTGTGGGGCAGTCAACCGTCGCAATGTGGGAAGGCGGAAATAACAGCCCGGAGCATGCTACGCTTCTGAAACTTGCCGAGCTGTTTGGTGTAAGTGTTTCGTGCCTTTGCGGGTCAGAGGAAGATGTCGTTCGTGTAAAAGTGCTCGGAAGCGTTGCTGCCGGACAGCCGATTTATGCCGCTGAAAACATCATCGGATATGAGGAAATGTCGGCAGAGCAAGCGCGAGGCGGAGAGTTTTTCGCCCTTCGCATTCGCGGCAGCAGCATGGAGCCGAGGATACTTGAGGGGGACACCGTAATTGTCCGTCGGCAGAGCAGCGTTGAAAATGGTGAAATAGCCATTGTTCTTGTCGGCGAAGAAGAGGCAACGTGTAAAAAGTTTTACCGTCACAGTGACGGAATAAGCCTTGTTTCAATAAATCCTTCGTATGAACCTATGTTTTATTCCGAGGCGGCGCTGAAAGATGTAAAGATAGAGGTTCTCGGAAAGGTGTGTGAGCTTCGCGCACGGTTTTAGGTGCAGGCATAAAAATAAACCTGTTAATTTGTTATTTTTTTATCAAAGAACTGCCTGAATATACAAAAAGAAGCATTGCAAATGTGCATGAAAAGTGATACAATGTTATATAGAAAAATTTGCGTTTTTATCGCATGCATAAGCCGAAGGGATACGAACCCTTCAAGGAGTTAGTCTTACCTCGGCTTAATTTTTTGAAAGGGAGTTTAAAATTATGGATTACAAACAGCAGGCTCTTATTGACCACGAAAAGTGGCAGGGCAAGATTGAGGTTACTTGCCGTTGCCCGGTTGCAACAAAGGATGACCTTTCCGTTGCTTACACCCCGGGTGTTGCAGAACCGTGCCTCAAGATCAGCGAGGATGTTGATCTTTCCTATAAGTACACACGCCGCGGCAATCTCGTTGCTGTCGTAACTGATGGTACGGCTGTTCTCGGTCTCGGTGACAACGGTCCTGAGGCAGGTATGCCGGTTATGGAAGGTAAGTGTGTTCTCTTCAAGGCATTCGGTGGCGTTGACGCCTTCCCGCTTTGCGTCCGTTCCAAGGATGTAGACGAAATTGTAAAGACAATCCAGCTTCTTGCCGGTTCCTTCGGCGGCATCAACCTCGAGGATATCTCCGCTCCGCGTTGCTTCGAGATTGAGCGTAAGCTTAAAGAAGTCTGCGATATTCCGATATTCCACGATGACCAGCACGGTACAGCTGTTGTTTCCGCTGCAGCTATGATCGGTGCTTGCCGTCTCACAAAGAAGAACATCGGCGACCTTAAGGCTGTTGTTTCCGGTGCAGGTGCTGCAGCTATCGCGGTAACCCGTCTTCTCATGGCTCTCGGTCTGAAGGAAGTTATCCTCTGCGACCGTAAGGGTGCAATCTATGAGGGCCGTGACGGTTTAAATCCGGAGAAGGAAGCTATGGCAAAGATCACAAACAAGAATAAGGTTGCAGGTAGCCTTGCAGATGTTATGGTTGGTGCAGACGTTGTATTCGGTCTCTCCGGCCCGGGCATTATCTCTCAGGATATGGTCCGCTCCATGAACAAGGACCCGATGGTATTCGTTATGTCCAACCCGACTCCGGAAATCTTCCCGGACGAGGCTATTGCTGCAGGTGCTGCTGTTGTCGGTACGGGTCGTTCAGACTTCCCGAACCAGATCAACAACCTCCTCGCATTCCCGGGTATCTTCCGCGGTGCTCTTGATGTCCGCGCAAGCGATATCAATGATGAGATGAAGGTTGCTGCAGCTTATGCTATTGCAAATCTCATTCCGGAGGAAGAGCTCCGTGCTGACCGCATCATCATTGAGCCGACAGATCCGAAGGTTGCTCCGGCTGTTGCTGCTGCTGTTGCAGAAGCTGCAAGAAAGACCGGCGTTGCAAGAATATAACAGAATAAAAAAGAACATTTTTCAAGGGCGCACATTTGTGCGCCCTTGTTTTGTCGTTTATTTCCATAAGTTTTATGTTTTGTGTTGTTTTGCTTGCATCAGTTTTTCATAAACAGCGTGCCGGTGATGTGCCCTGCAAGGATATCGTATGCATTTTCAATGCGGCTGCCGTTTGTGATAACCATAGGGATGCCGCTTTCAAAGCACACCTCAGCCGCGTGGATTTTAGTGACCATTCCGCCCGTGCCGAGCTTTGTACCCGCGCCGCCCGCAAGAGAGCGTATATCGGCATTTATTTCCGTCACACGCGGTATAATCCGTGCGTTTTCGTTGGTATGGGGGTCGCAGTCATACAACCCGTCAATATCCGAAAAGATAATAAGCAAATCTGCCTTTACAAGTGCGGCAACCTCTGCTGAAAGCGTATCGTTGTCGCCGAAGAGGATTTCATCAACGCCCGTGGTGTCGTTTTCGTTGACAACCGGGATTGCACCAAGCTCAAACAGAGCCTCAAATGTGCTTTCGACCTTCTCACGGCGCACTTCTTCTACAATATCGCTTTTGGTAATAAGAATCTGCCCCACAACCTGAGAATAGTCGAGGAAAAACTTATCGTAAATATGCATAAGCTCACACTGACCGACTGATGCCGCAGCCTGCTTATAGCGAAGCTCCTGCGGGCGCACGGTCATACCGAGCTTTGACATGCCTACTCCGATTGCACCGGAGGTGACGAGAACAACGTCAAGTCCCATATTCTTTATATCGGAAAGAACGCGCGCAAGCGTTTCAAGATGGCGCAGATCAAGCCTTCCCGTGCTGTGTGTGAGCGTAGATGTTCCTACCTTTATAACAACTCTCTTTATCCCTTCGGGAGAAAACATACAAAAAACCTGCCCTTTAATTTTCTTTTGCTATATTCTACCACATATTGCGGGATAATGCAAATATTATTGTGATATTCGGTCAATACCAAAGGTTTCAGAGAGCACTGCCCAGTTCTGAGGGAACGGGCGCATAAGATTCCAGTAGCCGGCACCGAAGAGCGAATATTCATCAATAAGGGAAAGCTTTGCTGCGATGCTGCGTGCATCCTCAAAATGCACCTCGTGGCGTGTTCCGTCGGGCGCGGTGTAGTTAAAATATGGGCTTTGAGAGCTTTCGTCAAAGGAAATTTCAACGCCGTTTTCCCGTGCAATATCCACAGCCTCCACATTTGAGATTGACTGCGCGCGGCTTTCTCCCTGAACAAAGGGCAGTGTCCAGTCATAGCCGTAGTTTGGTATGCCGAGGTAAATCTTTTCGGGCGGAATTTCCGTCAGTGCGTATTCTATGACGGCACGCACGTTTTCAATCGGCGCAACGGCAAGCGGAGGACCGTAGGTATATCCCCATTCGTATGTCATAAGAAGAACATTATCCGCCGCCGCGCCGAGAAGCGCATAATCATGCCCCTCATACAAAAGCCCGCGCTGGTTTGCACTCGTTTTCGGTGCGAGAGCAACGGTCACGGTTTTTCCGCTCGGGTTTAAAAGTGCGCGAAGCTCTGCTATAAAATCGGCATATGCTGCGGCGTTGCGCGCGGGGATAAATTCAAAATCCACGTCAATGCCGAAATATCCTTTTTCGTCGATGACGGAAATGACGTTTTGTATCAGATTTTGCCGTGCTTCCGCGTTGTTAAGCACAATATCGGCAAGTGCAGAATCAAAGCCACCCTCTTCCGTGAGCGTTGAAAGGTGCATAAGTGATGCGGTGTCGTATTCACGGGAGAGCGCAAGCAATGTTTCGTCGTTTAAGTCCACGAGTCCCCCAGACGGCGTTATTCCGTATGTAAAGGGAATAAGGTATGTGAGAAAAGGAAGAACGCTTCGCAAAAGCGACGTTTCTATAAAGGGATACGCATATCCGGAAACGGTAATACCACGCAGTGGAGATCTTTCTTCGGATGGTATAACAACCGTCTGTCCGACAACGAGCCCCGAACTCAGCGGAATTTCGTTCACTGCAGACAGCGTGCGGGCGCTGATATCAAACATTTCGCCGATCGTTGTCAGCGTATCTCCTGCGCGTACAACATAAATTTCCAAAAAACATCACTCCTTTTAATCAACATATGCCGACAGAAAGCAAATGATGACCGCAGATTTAGTGTTTTAGTGTTTTTATTTGAAAAAATGAAAAAAACTATTGATTTTTGCGTGGAAATGTGATATTATTTACTTTGCTATTTAATTGAGTAATAAAGAAGCACTACCGAAAGAGGTGAATTTCATGAAGGCAGGAATCCATCCGGATTATAAGCAGACAACGATTACCTGTGCATGCGGCGAGGTTATAGAGACGGGCTCCACAAAGGAGAACATCAAGGTTGAGATTTGCTCAAAGTGCCATCCGTTCTATACCGGTAAGCAGAAGCTTGTTGATACAGGCGGCCGTGTTGATAGGTTCAACAAAAAGTTTGGTTTGACAGATAAGTAATTATCAAGGAATCCAAATATAACCGAAGCTGATTTCCGGCTTCGGTTTTTGTTGTATATTAAGTGAATTTGTGGTAGAATTATTTTAATAAAGATTTCGTAAGAGGCCAATGCATATGATTAGCGTTTTTAATTTGTATAACTTTTTGAATACAGTTGTTTGTGGCTTTATAATCGGAGTTGCGGGGATAACCCCAGGGCTCAGCGGTTCGGTGCTTGCTATCTCGTTGGGAATATATCCAAAGCTTCTCAGCTCTGTTATGAATTTGCGTAAGGATTTTAAAGCGTCCGTGTGTTTCCTTGGCATATTCGCGGTAGGGGCACTGCTTGGAATGTTTCTTTTTGGTGTGGTGATGAAACCGCTGCTTGAGAATTTCCAGCGCAGCATAATATGGCTGTTTATAGGGCTTATTACCGGCAGTATTCCTTCATTTATGAAAGAAGCAACTCAAAAGGGATTCAAAATTGCATATATAATACCGATGCTTGCCGCTTTTGTTATTGGTATGTTTTTCGCAACGCTAACTGAACACAGGCTTTTTGCTGCTGTTTCCTCGCCTGTTATGTTGTTTGCATCAGGTGCAATACTCGCAATTGGCGCCGTTGTTCCCGGAATGAGTTCGTCTTTCGTGCTTATGCAGATTGGAATGTATGATAAGCTTATATCATCATTTGTCTGTTTTCAATGGTTGGATATGTTCTGGATATCACTGGGGGCAGTAACATTTCTTTTGACAAGCATAAAGCTCATAAATCTTGCATTTGAAAGGCTGCACGGATATGCACATTTTGCGGCTTTTGGTTTTCTGCTTTCATCGGTAGTGGGAGTATTTCCCGGAATAGAGCACATTACAGATGTTTTTCTTTTTATTGCAGGTGCTTTGATTATATACTCTTTTGGTGTTTTTACAAAAAGCAAGGTGTAAAAGCAGAACTGACAGTTAAATGTTTTGATGAACTAAAAAGGACTACAATCTATGGCGGTGATATTATGATAGATTTAGGAAATGATTGGACAGAGCTTCTTGCGCAGGAGTTCCGGCAGGAATATTACATCACACTTCGTAATTTCTTGAAAGAAGAATACAAAAAGTATACAATTTATCCGAATATGTACGACATTTTCAACGCACTCCGCCTTACAGCATACAGTGATGTAAAGGTAGTAATTCTCGGTCAGGATCCGTATCACGGCGAAGGGCAGGCGCATGGTCTTGCGTTTTCCGTCCGTGAGGGGATTCCGCTTCCGCCGTCTCTTAAAAACATTTACAAAGAGGTGTTTGATGAAACGGGAAATGTCCAGCCGGAGTCGGGAGACCTTACGCGTTGGGCAGAGCAGGGGGTTCTGCTTCTTAACACTGCGCTGACAGTCCGTGCAGGAGAGGCTAATTCCCACAGTGGTAAGGTCTGGGAAATCTTTACCGATTCAGTTATAAAGAGGCTAAACGAGAGGGAAAAACCAATTGTATTTCTCCTCTGGGGACGAAATGCACGGACAAAGCAGGAGCTTATAACAAATCGTGCCCACAAGGTGTTTTGTGCACCGCATCCGAGTCCGCTTTCGGCGTTCAGCGGCTTTTTCGGCTGTGACCACTTCAATGCAGCCAACCGTGAGCTTATAATAAACGGCGATATGCCGATAATATGGTAAAAACAATATATAATCAATATAAAGGAGAGGTAAATCATGAGCTTTGAAAAAGGAATGTACGGCAATCTCGAATCGTTCACACTGAGCAATAAAAACGGAATGAAGGTGACGCTTGTTTCGGCGGGCGCATCAATCTTAAACCTTTTTGTTCCGGATAAAAACGGAAAGGTGCGCGATGTTGTTCTTGGTTACGCAAACGGCGAGGACTACTTAAAGCCCGGTCCAAACCATGGCGCGGTATGCGGCAGAGTTGCAAACCGCATCGAAAACGCAGAGTTTGAATTAAACGGCAAGACAATCAAGGTGCCCGCAAATATGAAGGGAATACATATGCTCCACGGTGGTGCGGACGAGCCGCTTGCACGCCGCATCTTTACTGAAAAAGAGCATACGGAAAATTCCGTTACACTTACAGCGCTTCTTCCGGATGGAGAAAACGGCTTCCCCGGAAACATGATAGTTGATGTTAAGTACACGCTTTCCGATGATAACGGACTTAAGCTTTCATACATTGCCTCCTGCGATGAGGACACGGTTATCAACCTCACAAACCACGCATACTTCAACCTTCGCGGTCACGCAGCCGGAAGTATTCACGACCACATTATGACGATGTATGCCGATACTTACGCGCCTCAGGCACCGCACGGTATGGTTTACGGCGTACTCCATCCGCTACCCGAGGAATTTGACTTCCGCGCACCGAAGGAGATAGGACGCGATATTGATAATGACCACGAGCAGCTCACACTTGCCGGCGGTTATGACCATGCATGGACGGTAAGAAATAACGGTCGTGAGCTTGTTACCTGCACCGAGGTTTATTGCCCCGAATCCGGAATCAACATGACGGTAAAGACGAACAGCCCGACAGTGCTTCTCTACACCGGAAACTCGCTTCCGGGTGTTGATTATCCGGCAAAGGACGGCGCAACATATGAACGCCGCGGTGCACTTTGCTTAGAGACGGGATTCTATCCCAACTGCCTTAAGTTCCCGCAGTTTATGCAGGGATACCTCAAAAAGGGAGAAATATTCGATTACGAAACGGAATATGTTTTTGATGCAAAATAACATAGTTTTTTACTAAAGGGGACCTCTTGCGGTCCCCTTTGGTGTTTTCTCACCCTTGCAATTGCGGCTTACTTGTGATACAATATATCGTGCGAGTAAGACAGACAGCCGCGTGCGTCATATGCCGAAAGGCGGCGCATGAGGAAAGTCCGAGCTCCACAGGGCAAGGATAACGGGTAACGCCCGCCGAAGGCGACTTCAGGAAAAGTGCAACAGAGATATACCGCTTAACTTCAGCGAGAGCTGAAGTTAAGTAAGGGTGGAAACGTGAGGTAAGAGCTCACGGGTGAGCAGGGAACTGTCTCATCCTGCAAACTCTATCCGGAGCAACACCGCATAGGAGGACTTAAGGCCGGCCCGGCTGTCCTCGGGAAGGTGGCTAAAGCGCCGTGGCAACACGTCGCGTAGATAGATGGCTGTCCACGACAGAACTCGGCTTACAGGCTTGCTCGCACCACTTTGAATAACAGACAGCGGACAGATGACACGTCATCTGTCCGCTGTGTTCATGTACGTTATATCTTACTTCTCCGCGCTTTCCGCAACACTCTCTGGTTTGCGGAGATGAAGAGCGCAAAGGATTTTCACAAGGCGCTCTCTCGGGAAGAAGTGATTTATGAGAAGAGCCACGATAACGCCGATTGCCGTGTCAAGCATACGGTTGAGCGAGTACGGGATGTATGCTGCGGCATCGTTCTGCGTAAAGAGAATGATGCTTAAGATAACTCCGCCCGGCTGGATTCCGCCCGGCCAACGGAAAAACTGGCAGGCGATAATAAGAGCGACAACGCCGACAAAAAGAAACGGCATCATAAGAAGCCCGACTTCGCCGTCGGGGAAGAAAACAAGATACAGACGGAAGAGAAGCATACCGATAAAGCCGCCGATAATCGTGCCGAAAAGGCGGTTTCCGCCGTTGAGCCACGAATCTCCCATATCGTACCCCGTGCCGAATATTGCGCCAATGCAGGCAAAGGTCGGATTACGGTCAATAAACAAATACATAAAAGCGCAAAGCGTTGCGGCGATTGCTGTTTTGATGTTACGCATACCTATGCGGAATTTGAAAGGTTTTTTACTCATGATTTGTCTCCTTGAGCCGAGGTGTTCGTCTCCCCTCGGCTTATTCTTTGATGTTAAAAAATCTAAGTGCATTTGCGGTCGTTATTGCGCCGACCTCTTCCGGCGTTACATTCCAAAGCTCCGCAATTTTAGCGGCGATATGTGGAATATATCCCGGATGGTTACGCTTTCCGCGGTACGGCACGGGTGCCATATAAGGGCAATCCGTTTCAAGCATTATCTTATCGTGAGGAACGGAAAGCAAAACCTCGTGCGAGTGGCGCGCGTTTTTAAAAGTTACCGCGCCGCCGAATGAAAAGTAATAGCCGAGTTTTAAAAGCTCGCGCGCGTATTCCGCACTGCCGGAAAAGCAGTGGTAAACAACGCGAAGGGTGGGAAATTCCTTAAGAATTTCTAAAGTGTCGCGGTGGGCTTCTCTGTCGTGAACGACAAGAGGTAGGGACAGACGCTCGGCAAGAGTTGCCTGCTTGCGGAAAACCTCTTTCTGAACCTCGCGCGGGACGTCGTCCCAGTAATAGTCCAGACCTACTTCGCCTATTGCAACGATATTCTTCTCGCGTGAAAGCTCAGCGATTTTTTCAAGGTCATCCTCGCAAAAACGGTCTGCTGCTTCGGGGTGAACACCCACAGCACCATAAATAAAATCATACTTTTTGCAGAGTCGCACAGTCTCAAGGCACGACTCCATATCGCTCGATGCGTTGAGAACGCGCGTCACCCCCGCTTTCGCAAACGAGGAAATAAGCTCGTCGCGGTCAGGGGAGAACTGCTCATCATCAAGATGTGCATGTGTGTCAAAAAACATATTATGATATTCCTTTTGATTTATACGTTACGCAATTCCGAACAAGGACTCAAATGTTCCGCAGAGTATCTGCTCGTTCATTTCTTCCGTAAGCCCGAGATTCAAAAACTTTGAAAGCTCCTCGGCGGGTGTCCACATCGGAAAGTCTGAGCCGAACATAAATTGCTCTGCACCGAACTTGTCTATAAAGGCGAGCGCCTCATCCGGCTTCATCACCCAAAGCGAGCTTGATGTGTCAAAGTACAGGTTTTTGTGCTTTGGATACTCCCATGCGTGCTCCCATTCGGAATAGCCGCCGAAGTGCGCGGCAATGCACTTAAGGTCAGGGAACTTTTCAAGCACGCGGATAAGCCTGCGCGGACCGGAAAAGTCATACCGCTTATCACCAGTATGAAAAAGCACGGGAAGCCCTTCACGCTCGAGAGCTTTGTATGTAGGAAACATCCGCTCGTCATCTATCGCAAATTGTTGGAAATCGGGATGGAGCTTAACACCATGAAGTCCGAGTGTCATAAGACGCGAGATTTCAGCTTCCGGGTCGGAAAGTCCGGGATGGAGAGTTGCAACTCCGAAAAACTCTGGATATTTTTTGCATTTTTCCGCGATGAAATCGTTTATGGACGGGACTTGATGCGGAGTTGTTGCAGGGGAGCAGACGAGTGCACGGGAGATGCCGGCTTCACGAAGCTTTTCCGAGAGGGTGTGAGCCATGCCGTCGTGATGCATCTCGACACCGTAGAAGTCTCCGGTTGCGCCGCTTGCTTTAAGCGCGATTTTCTGCGGAAAGATATGTGCGTGGGAATCTGTTATTTTCACTTTGAATTCGACCTTTCGTAAAGAAAAAACGGTTTAGCTGAGGAAATCCTTAAGCATTTTGGAACGGCTGGGATGGCGGAGCTTGCGCAGTGCCTTTGCTTCAATCTGACGTATACGCTCACGCGTAACATTAAACTCCTTGCCCACTTCCTCAAGTGTGCGCGTTCTGCCGTCCTCAATGCCGAAGCGGAGCTTAAGCACCTTTTCTTCACGCGGAGTGAGCGTGCCCAAAACATCGACAAGCTGCTCGCGCAAAAGGGTAAAGGATGCCGCCTCTGCCGGCTCCTGTGCATCCTCTGCAGGAATGAAATCGCCAAGATGTGAATCCTCCTCTTCGCCGATAGGTGTCTCCAGTGATACTGGCTCCTGTGCGATTTTGAGGATATCGCGGACTCTGTGTACAGGAATCTGCATCTCTCTTGCAATTTCCTCGGGAGACGGATCGTGACCGAGTTCCTGAAGAAGCTGACGTGATACACGGATAACCTTGTTTATTGTTTCTACCATATGAACCGGGATACGGATTGTACGCGCCTGGTCGGCAATAGCACGGGTGATGTCCTGACGAATCCACCATGTAGCGTATGTTGAGAACTTATATCCCTTTGTGTGGTCAAACTTTTCAACAGCCTTTATAAGACCGAGGTTGCCTTCCTGAATAAGGTCAAGGAAGAGCATTCCGCGCCCTACATAGCGTTTTGCAATGGAAACGACAAGACGGAGGTTTGCTTCCGCAAGGCGCACCTTTGCCGTTTCGTCGCCCTGTGCCATACGGTCGGCAAGCTCTACCTCTTCATCCGGAGAGAGAAGGTCAACCTTACCTATTTCTTTTAAGTAAATACGGACGTGGTCATCAATCGACAGACCTTCCATGAGCGCTGCGCTGTCGACAAGCTCTTCTTCCGGAATTTCTTCAATATCGTCGAGGTCTTCCGGGATATCCTCAAGAAAATCATCTTCCGGAGGAAGGTCTTGAATAAATTCCTCAAGCGGAAGCTCAATTCCGAGGTGTTCAAGCGTGTCGTAAAGCTTTTCAATCTGGTCGGAGTTCATTTCAAGCTCTGCGGCAACGTCCATAAGCTCTTTCTGTGATAGCTTGCCGCGCTTTTTTCCTGTTTCTATAAGTTCTCGGAGAATTTGCTTTTTTTCCTGTGCGGTTGTTACTTTTTCGTTGTTTTCCTTATCCATTGGTTAACCCCTTCTTTTTTCTGTAGTATTCTGCGGCTGCGAGGATAGCCTCATCACTTAATTTCCCCTCGCCTTTAATATTTTCGCCCTGAATTATATCAATATAGTCATCTGCGGCATCAGCGCTTTTTTCCGCATTGCGGGCAAGCACGGCGGCAAGATGCGTATTTTCACTTTCCGAAAAGGATTCGGAGAAAACACTCATATCAGTCTCATGCCCTTCGCGGGTGCGCGAACAGACGATATCAAATGCGCGTCCGAGCAAAGGTGAAGAAAACATACTTCCTGAAATGCGTTCTGAAACTTCCGAGCAGAGTTTTGTGTCTGACATACACACAGTGAGCAGTGCCTCCTCGGCGATTGCCGAGTGAGGATTTGTATATCTCTCCGAGCGCTCTTTCGGCATAATAGAGTTTACAGGATCAAGAATTTTTCTTTCCTCCTCACGCCGTTTTTCACGTATAAGCCGTTTCCTCTCCCGTTCTGCTTCCTGAAGTATGGCATCGCGCGTGACGTTAGTTTCCTGTGCAACGCGTCCTGCGTAAATCTCGCGCTCAATCGCGCTTTGCATCCGCGCAAGCTGGCCGACAGCCGACTTGATGTATGCCACCCTTTGCTTATCGTCGGAAAGGTCCAGCTCCTGACGCGCTGAAGCAAGGCGGTATTCTGCGGCGGGAAGGGCGCTTTCTATAAGTTTTGCGTACTTTTCACGCCCGAATTTCTTTATGAATTCGTCAGGGTCTTTTGCACCGGTCATAACGATTACCCGCACGTCAAGCCCTGCTTTTTTCAGAATGTCAATGGCGCGCTCTGTTGCGGCGCGTCCGGCCTTGTCCGAGTCATATGCGATAACAACGCGGCTTTTGTATTTTGAAATAAGATGCGCTTGCTCGTCCGTAAGTGCAGTGCCGAGAGATGCAACCGCGCTGTCAAAGCCTGCCTGGTGCAACGCAATAACGTCCATATATCCTTCGGCAAGAATCATAAAATCTGAACGGCTTGATTTTGCAAGATTTAAGGCATAAAGATTTTTTCTTTTGTTAAAAACAGCGGATTCAGGAGAGTTTAAGTATTTCGGCTCGCCGTCTCCCATAATGCGTCCGCCAAAGCCGATAACAGTTCCGCGGACGTTTATTATCGGAAACATCGCGCGGCCGCGGAATCTGTCGTAAATCTTTCCTGTTTTTCCGGTGGTGACAAGACCTGCTTCCAAAAGCTCTGCTTTTGTGTAGCCGAGCATTAAGAGCGCATCAAGAAGCTCGCCCCACGCATCGGGAGAATATCCAAGTCCGAAGCGCGTTATTGTTGCTGGGGAGAGTCCGCGACCGAGAAGATATCCCCGCGCATCTGCGCCCCCGTCCTCGCGGAGCTTTTCGTGGAAAAAGCGCGCGGCATCACGGCATGCCTCTTCGGCACGGCGGCGACGGTTTCGCTCCCCCGAGCCGTAATCGGATTGCGGGATTTCCATTCCTGCCCACTCGGCAAGCTTTGCCACGGCATCCGGGAAATCCAGATTTTCAATTTTCATAATAAAGGAAATAACATCTCCGCCTGCACCGCAGCCGAAGCAGTGGAAAAACTGCTTGTCTGACGATACGTGGAACGACGGTGTTTTTTCGTTGTGGAACGGACACAGCCCGAGGTTTCCCGATCCGCGGCGCGAGAGAGAAACATAACGCGACACAACGGAAACAATGTCACTCCGGGCGAGAAGCTCGTCCATAAATTCGCGCGGATACGCCACAGTTTTTCACTTCCTTTCCTTATGTAAGATAGTTTAATCTCAAAAAGTGTTTACGCTTTTTTGAAGGTTATATGTGGCTCCACGATATCGGAAGGAACAGCTCACTGTATTTGTTCAGTGCGTATCTGTCGGTCATGCACGCGATAAAATCGCACACCGCCGCTTCTGTTCCGTCTTCTTCCGCAATGAAGCGATATTCTTCGGGCAGACGGTCAATGTCACGGCTGTAATATTCATAAAGCTTAAAAATCATACCGCGCACCTTTTCCTCCTGGCGGAGCGCATAATCTGCGCGGTAAACGCGCTCGAACATAAATGTGCGTAGCCCCATCATGGCTTTGTGAACTTCGTCGGACATCATGATGTCGCCCTTGCCCTCGCTGGCCGAGATAGTGTCGAGAACAAGTGTATTTATACGCTTGCTGTGGCGGTGCCCGAGAATATCTTTAAACTCGCCGGGAATATCGCTTTCACGGAGCATTCCCCCGCGGCAGGCGTCGTCAATGTCATGGTTTATATATGCTATCCTGTCAGACAGCGCAACGACTTTTCCTTCGAGTGTTTCGGCAACATTTTCTCCGCTGTGGCAGGCGATGCCGTCAAGCACCTCGTGTGTAAGATTAAGCCCGCGGCCTGAGCGCTCAATGCGTTCTGCGACGCGCACACTTTGCAGGTTGTGTGAAAATTTTCCACCGGTGATGGCTGACAGCTCGCGCTCTCCGCCGTGACCGAAGGGGGTGTGACCGAGGTCATGCCCCATTGCAATTGCTTCACACAGGTTTTCGTTAAGATGCAGTGCGCGTGCAATTGTCCGCGCAATGCCGGAAACCTCGAGTGTATGAGTAAGGCGTGTGCGGTAGTGGTCACCCTCGGGTGCAATAAATACCTGCGTTTTATGCTTTAAGCGACGGAAGGATTTGGAATGGATAATCCGGTCACGGTCGCGCATAAAACAGGTGCGTATGTCGCACGGCTGCTCCGGACGCTTCCTCCCGCGGCTGTTTTCAGACAGACACGCAAATTCGGAAAAGTCGCGTCTTTCGCGCTCTTCCTCAAGGCGGCGGATGTTCATAATGTCATCACCTCATAAGAGAAAATATCAATACCTCTGTATTAGTATTATACGCCGAATATTTTATTTTTCCTCTTTTTTTGCAAAAAATTTATAAAAAAACAAAAAATTATTTTGTATGATTCGGAAAAATTGTATCGGGCGCAAACGCAGGTGCGCCCGATACCCATTATTACATAATTTCCGTATAGCTTCCAAAGTACTTGAATCCGTCAAGGTCGTCCTCAAGCTCACATATAAGCTCGAAAAGCTCGGAAGAGTAAATGGAAGCACCGATGTCAAAGTAGAACATAAATTCAAAATCCGAGCCGGGTTTCGGACGGCTTTCAAGCTTCTCAAGGTTTATTCCAAGAGCATTGAAACGCGCCATAACGCGGTAAAGAGAGCCGGGCTTATGCGGAATTTTCATCATAATGCTTGTCTTGTCCGCACCGGGGTAAATTTCCAGATTTTTTGAAATGCAGATAAAGCGCGTGTAGTTTCCTATGTGGTCACAAACGTTGTCGTAAAGAGTCGCAAGGTCGTACAGTTCTGCGCATCCGGGGGAGGAGAGTGCCGCGATATCATCCCTGCCGCTCTCTGCGACCATACGCGCCGCAACGGCAGTGTTCTCACATACCGTAACCTTTATATCCTTATGCGCGGAAAGAAATTCACTGCACTGGCTTATAGCCTGTTCATGGGAAAAGATTTCTTTTATGTTGCTTATTTCGGCACCGCGACGTGCTAAAAGCGCGTGACCTACCTGAATACGCGCACTGCGGACGATGTGGAATTTAAATTTCGCCATAAGGTCATAAATTTTGTTAACCGAGCCGGCGGTGCTGTTTTCAATCGGGAGTACACCATAGCGGCAGAGTTTCTTGTCAACCGCGCGGAAAACGTCTTCAAAGCTCCCGAAGTACATTATGCTCGGGTTTTTGAAAAGCTTTTCGCATGCAAGCTGAGAATACGCGCCCTCAACGCCCTGGCAGGCAACAACGCCGCCCTGAGGGAAAAGCTTGTCCGTACCGTCTATTGCTGCTTGCATACGCTCGGTAAGTCCGCTTTTTCTTCCCATAAGCTTGCGCTGGTACGAGCGCGAAATGTCGGTCATTGTGGAGTAAAGCACGCGCGTGTAGGATGAAAATTCTTCGCCCGCCATTTCTCCCACCTTTGAAAAAAGCTCACGTTCGCGAGCGGGGTCATAAACCGGAATATTGTTTTCTCGTTTGTACTGCCCGATTTTTGCCGCAGTTTCCATACGTTTTCCGATGAGAGCAACAAGCTCTTTGTCTATTTTATCTATGTCATTACGAAGGTCGCCTATATTCATTGTTATGTCCTCTCTTTTAAAGTATCATATCGCAGATTGCGACAGCGGCTGCTGCTTCTACCACAGGGATTGCGCGCGGAACGATACATGGGTCATGCCGTCCGACTATTTCGAGTGTTTTGTTTTCTTTTGCTGTAAGCGAAACGCTTTGCTGCGGTTTCGCAATTGACGGAGTAGGCTTTATTGCCGTGCGGAAGATTATAGGGAGAGATGAGGTTATTCCGCCTAAGGCTCCGCCGTGATTATTTGTTTTTGTTTTCACGGTATCACCGTCAGTGTAAAATCCATCGTTGCACTCGCTTCCGCGCATTTTCGCTACACTGAAGCCCGCGCCGAACTCGATGCCCTTTACTGCGGGAATACCGAATACGATACGGGATATAACGTTTTCAACACCGCCGAACATTGGTTCTCCGACACCTGCGGGAACGCCGGTTATTGCACATTCAACGATACCGCCAACGCTGTCAAGGTCATTTTTTGCTTTTATGATTTCCTCCATCATCCGCTCGCCTGCACATTTATCAAGTACAGAAATTGGCTCGTTGTGAAGAACTGCGTCAATCTGGGGTGCGACAGGGGAGAATGGACGGTCGGAAACGCCGGCAATCTCCAGAGCGTGCGCCGCGATGTCAATGCCGCGATTTTTAAGGTACTGAAGACATATACCGCCGGCGATGCAAAGGCACGCGGTTAGACGTCCCGAGAAATGCCCGCCGCCACGGATGTCGTGGAAATTTCCGTATTTTACAAATGCCGTAAAATCGGCATGCCCGGGGCGCGGGGTCTCGCGCAGATTTGAATAATCTTTTGAGCGTGTGTTGGTGTTTTCGATAATTGCACAGACGGGACTTCCACAGGTAAAACCATTTACAACACCGGAAATAAAGCGAGGGGTGTCGGCCTCAATTCTTGATGTGGTGTGCGCGCCACGCCCCGGTGCGCGCCGTGCCATAAACGAGGAAAGCTCTTTCTCGTCAATTGGGATTCCTGCAGGCAGACCGTCAATAACAACGCCGATTGCCTCGGAATGTGATTGACCGAAGATTGAAATTTTTAATTTTTCACCGATAACCGAGGACATTTCTATTCCTCCTTTTTATTTACAACAGCACCCAGTGCTGAGTATTTTTCATAAAAATCGCCGTAGGATTTTCTCACTGCCTCCGCGCCTTGTATCGTAACCGTACCGTCGCTTACAGCAGCGGATATTGCGGCGCTCATTGCTATTCTGTGGTCGTTTTCGGAATTGATACGTCCGCCGGAAAGCCGCTTTTTGCCGAAAATGCGTATTCCGTCGCGTTCTGCTTCTGCATCGGCTCCGAGAGATAAAAGCATATTTACGGTGGATTCTATTCTGTCGCTTTCTTTTATGCGAAGTCTCTCCGCACCCGTTATCCGGGTTTCGCCGTTTGCAACGGCGGCAACAACGGAAAGAACGGGAACAAGGTCTGGAATTTCAGATGCATCAATCCTTACTGCGGAGAGCGCTTTTTTTCTGACTGTGATGCTGTTTTCTGCACGTGTTACCCCAGCACCAAAGCACGAGAGAATGTCGAGGACTGCACGGTCGCCCTGCATGCTGTCAGGTTTGAGACCGTGTACGGTGATGCCTTCTTCGGAAAGTGCGCCGAGGCAGAGCCAGAATGCGGCGTTTGACCAGTCGCCCTCAACTGTAAGTTTTCCCGGAGAGCGGTACTTCTGATTGCCGGGGATTATGATTTTGTTTGACTGCATTTCGGCTTTTATACCGAAAGTCGAAACAGCGTCAAGCGTCATTTTTATATATGAAAGCGATTCGATTTTTCCTGTTATGTCAATCTCGCTGTTCTCCGCAAGAAGCGGAAGGGCAAAGATAAGTCCGGAAATAAACTGCGAGCTTATATTACCCGGCACGGTAAATCTGCCGCCGCGAAGTCCGCCGTGGGAGATAAGCGGCAAAGTGCCGTTATAATCTATGGCAGCTCCGCGCAAAGAAAGGCAGTCAACCAGTGGAGAAACAGGTCTTTCGGGTAGGCGTCCCTCTCCGGTAAAAGTAGCATCTCCACCGAGCGCCGCGGCAACGGGAATGAGAAAACGGAGCGTAGAGCCGCTTTCGCCGCAGGAAAGAAAAGCCTCAGCCTTTTTCTTTATTGGAGAGACGGAATACACACCGTCCTGAATCCTGATTTCCGCGCCGAGTGCGGCAAGGCATCGCGCGGTGGCGGCGATATCAAGGCTTTCGGCGGGGCAGACTATTTCCGTTGGTTTATCAGAAAGTGCGGCACAGATGAGAAGTCTGTGTGCCACGGATTTTGACGGGATGATTTCTATTTCCCCTGAGGGAGACGGGCAAGTTATTTCTGCAATCATAAATTAATTCTTCTTTCTTTGGGAATACGTGTTATTAAAACATATCTGAAATTGCCGGCAGAAAACCTTTTTCGAAAATGCCGCGGATTTCATTTATATTAAACGTATGAAGCTCGCTTTTTCCGCGCACAAACGGGAAAACGAGCGTTATCTTTCCCGAGCTTCGCTTTTTGTCGGACATTGCATAGTGTGCAAGAGATTCGGCATCGTACATGCATTCTGTTGGAAGAGAATACTTTCTGCAAAGCTCCTCTGTTTCTGCGGCAACACCTGCGGCACAAAGGAGAAGGTGTTCTGCAGCACGCGCCATGAGGCACATACCCATTGCGACAGCACGGCCGTGAGAAATTTCAAAGCCTGACAGCTTTTCAATTGAGTGCGCGGGTGTGTGACCGAGGTTGAGAAGCTGACGGATTCCGAGGTCAAATTCGTCCTGAGCCACGATATCACGCTTTATACGGACACACTCGGCAATAAGCTCATCCAGATGCTCATATGCACCCATATGGCAAAGGTCAAGGATCTGCCGGCTTCCGAGCACACCGTATTTTATAACTTCAGCCATTCCGTCAGAGAAGATATCTGCCGGGAGATTTCTTATTATCTCTGTATCGCAGAGAACAAGGCTCGGCTGATAGAATGCACCCGCGAGATTTTTCCCCGCGCGGAGATTTATTGCTGTTTTTCCGCCGACGGAGGAATCAACTGCAGAAAGCAGAGTTGTCGGTATTTGTATAAACGAAACTCCGCGCAAAAAGCTTGCGGCGGCAAACCCTGTAAGGTCGCCAACAACTCCGCCGCCGAGAGCAACAATGCAGTCGGCGCGCGTAAGTCCCTCATCTGCCAGAAATTCAAGCAGTTTTATGTAGTTTTCTGCGCTTTTGGATTCTTCCCCGTGCGGAATGACAAAACTGGCAACGGAAAAGCCGGAGGCTTCAAGAGACTCGCGAACATCTTCAAAAAACAGCGTGTGAGTTACATCATCCGATACAATGGCGCAACGTCTTCCCTTTATGAGAGAGGCGGAGAACTCGCCGATGCGAGAGAGAACACCTTTGCCGATAATGACATCATAACACCTTGAGGCATCTATTCTAATTCTCTCCACTCTTCATCTATCCTTTCTTTCCGCATACGTCCCTCGCGGAGAAGGGACATAAGGCGCTCCTCGTCATTTTCTGCGAGCGCGTCGCGGTATTCTGTAAGAGAATCTATAATAAAATCAAGCTCGGAAATAAGATTTCCGCGGTTTTCAAGAAAAAGCTCCGTCCACATCTTTTCCGAAAGCTTTGCAACGCGTGTCAAGTCCTTATAGCTCCCTGCAGAAAAACCCTTGTGAGCTTCGGCACGCGGGGACTTTACGTATGCGTTTGAAACAACGTGAGCAAGCTGTGAGGTGTATGCGATAATCTCATCATGGCGCTCGGCACTTGTTACCGTGACGTGGGCAAACCCTGCACGGACAAGGCATTTTTTCGCCTTTTCCAGAAACGCAATATCCTCGCCGGATTTAGGAACGAGGATCATACACGCCCCGCGGAATAGATTTACGTCGGCATGACGGAAACCTGAAAACTGGCGCCCCGCCATCGGATGTCCGCCGATGTAATGGAAACCGTACTTTTCCGCAAGCGCGAAAAGCGTCGGGCAGACAAATTCCTTTACGCCGCAGCAGTCGATCACAATCGCTTCTTTTTTTATAAGATGTGCGTATTTGTTCATATAATCAAGGGTTGCCTGCGGATAAAGCGCGATGAAAATAAAGTCACACTCGGTGAGCGTTTCGTCGGTAAGCTTCCCGTCAACTGCGTTTACCAGAACCGCGCGCTTATATGAAACCTCGTCGGTGTCGTGTGCGTAAACGGTGTAGTCGGTGTTGAATTTGAACGCCTTTGCAAGCGAGCCGCCGATAAGGCCGAGCCCTACGACACCTATCGTCATAATTCCACCGCCTTGCGAACGGCAAAGACTGACTTTGCAACATCGTCAAACTGCTCGGGTGTGAGTGATTGTGCACCGTCGCACAGTGCATGCTTCGGGTCGTTGTGAACCTCTATCATAAGACCGTCCGCACCGCATGCCGCCGCGGCAAGCGCCATCGGCTTCACAAGGCGTGAGATTCCGCTTGCGTGGCTCGGGTCAACGACAACCGGAAGATGCGAAAGCTCTTTGAGCATCGGAACGGCGGAAAGGTCAAGTGTGTTGCGGGTGTATGTTTCAAATGTGCGTATTCCGCGTTCGCAGAGGACGATATTTTCGTTTCCGCCTGCCATTATATATTCCGCGCTCATAAGAAGCTCTTTTAACGTGTTTGCAAGCCCGCGCTTTAATAAAATGGTTTTGTTTGTTTTTCCAAGCTCCTTCAAAAGCTCAAAGTTCTGCATATTACGCGCACCGACCTGAATAACATCAACGTTTTCAAAAAGCGAAAGGTGGTTTGCGTTCATAATCTCCGTTACAATCGGCATACCAGTTGCTTCCTTTGCCTCTAAAAGAAAGTCAATTCCCTCGGCTTTAAGCCCCTGGAAGTCATACGGGCTTGTTCTCGGTTTGAATGCGCCGCCGCGGAGAAGCGTTGCCCCCGATGCTTTTACTGCATGGGCAATGCCGAGTATCTGATCTTCGCTCTCAACGGAACAGGGTCCTGCGATAAGAGCGAAATTTCCTCCGCCGATTTTCACACCGCCGATATCGACAACCGTGTTTTCGGGATGGAATTTGCGGTTTGCGCTTTTAAACGGCTCCGTTATGCGCGTTACGTTCTGAATGATGTCAAGCCCTTCGATAAGCTCTATATCAATATTTGTTGTGTCGCCGATAAAACCGAGGACAGTCTGATATTCGCCCTTCGATACGTGAACCCGTATGTTCTGCTCATTGAGCCATGCTATAAGATTATCTACCTGTGCCTGGGGTACATCACGTCTGAGAACTGCTATCATTTTTATTACCTCCAACAAAAAAAGCCTTACAGTAGTGATATCTACTGCAAAGCCTTTTAAAATTCAAAAACTTTTTGAGCACCAGAAATCACTTTTACTTTTTAAAGCTAAAAAAGTAAAAGTAAAAGTAGTAAAATATTGCAGAAGCGGATGCCGAGATTGCCATATTAATTACTTCCTTTTTTCATGGTTTTTTAAAATTATACCACCGTAAAGTTTGTTTGTCAATGATTTTTTGTGAAAAAAACGGTTGTTTTATCAATAATTCACCGTTTAAATGAATTTTGAAAAAAATTCGCCGTATTTTTCTTAAATCTGCAAAAAAGTCTTGCAAAATCTGTAAAAATGTCATAAAATAGTACGGTGTCGGACTTGTGGGAAATCTGCAGGGGACGGCGCGTGAAATATTACGGAGGTGCGCATGTGTTCAATATCGTTCTTGTAGAGCCGGAAATCCCCGCAAATACGGGCAACATCTCGCGCACCTGTGCCGTTACTGGAGCGGCGCTTCATCTTGTCCGACCTCTCGGGTTTGACATTTCCGACCGTCAGCTTAGGCGCGCCGGGCTTGATTACTGGCAACACCTTGACATTACGCTCTATGACGGCATAGACGATTTTTTCAAAAAAAACGCCGGCGGTCGTTTCTTTTTCTGTACAACCAAAGCTTCGCATACTTATACGGACTTTAAGTACCGTGAAGGGGATTACTTCATATTCGGTAAGGAAACAAAGGGACTGCCTGAGCCGCTTCTTGCAAAAAACGCGGATACTTGTATTCGCATTCCGATGCTTCCGACGCTCAGGTCTCTTAACCTGTCGAATTCTGTTGCTGTTATTATATATGAAGCTTTGCGGTGCGTCGGTTTTGAAAATATGCAGATGACGGGGAATCTTCACAACATCGTCGAATAATAAGGATTTTTGCAAAATCACAAAAAAATGTTATGAAAATAATGAAATATAGTTAAAATAACAGTGTAATACTCGTGTATTATGTGTTATAATATATAGTATGTCAATTAAATAACAATAAAATTAATTACGGAGGTATATATTATGAACTACAACAAAAAGACGATCGAAGACATAAACCCCCGCGGCAAGCGTGTCCTCGTCCGTTGTGACTTCAACGTCAAGCAGGATGACACAGGCGCTATCACAGATGACAAGCGCATTGTTGCAGCGCTTCCCACAATTAAGTATCTTATCGAGAATGGAGCACGTGTTATTCTTTGCTCTCACCTCGGTCGTCCGAAGGGCGAGGTCAACCCGAAATTCTCTCTTGCTCCGGTTGCTGCACGCCTTTCAGAGCATCTCGGTATCGAAGTAAAGATGGCTTCTGATGTTATCGGTGAAAGTGCAAAGGCTCTTGCTGCTTCTCTTTCTGACGGCGAAGTTATGCTTCTTGAGAATGTCCGTTACCACAAGGAAGAAGAAAAGAACGATCCCGCTTTTGCAAAGGAGCTTGCTTCCCTTGCAGAGCTTTATGTAAATGACGCATTCGGTACGGCTCACCGCGCTCACGCATCAACTGCAGGCGTTGCAGATTTCCTCCCGGCTGTTTGCGGATATCTCATCGGCAAGGAAATCGGAATCATGGGTCAGGCTCTTTCAGACCCGAAGCGTCCGTTTGTTGCAATCCTTGGCGGCGCAAAGGTTTCCGACAAGCTCGGCGTTATCAACAACCTCCTTGAGAAGGTTGACACACTCATCATCGGCGGCGGTATGGCATATACATTTGCAAAGGCAGCAGGCGGCAGCATCGGCACATCCCTCTGTGAGGATGACCGCCTTGATTATGCACGCGAAATGATTAAGAAGGCAGAAGAAAAGGGCGTAAAATTCCTTCTCCCGACAGATACTGTTGTTGCAGAAAAGTTCGCTGCAGATGCAGAGAGCAAGGTTGTTCCGACCAAGGAAATTCCGGATGGCTGGATGGGACTTGATATCGGTCCCAATACCGTCAAGGCATTCTCTGATGCAATAAAGAGCGCAGGTACCGTTATCTGGAACGGTCCGATGGGCGTTTTTGAGTTTGAGAAATTTGCAAAGGGAACAGAGGCAGTATGTTCTGCTGTTGCAGAAAGCGGCTCTATCTCCATCGTTGGCGGCGGCGACAGCGCTGCAGCTGTAAAGAAGCTCGGATTTGCCAAGAAGATGACACACATCTCAACAGGCGGCGGTGCAAGCCTTGAGTTCCTCGAGGGTATCGCACTTCCGGGTATTGCATGCCTCGAAGATAAGTAAACAGTAAAAGGGTAGACATTCCGTTTGACATAGATTAAGGAGAGACACAATGAACAGAAAATATCGCAAGACAATTATAGCAGGTAACTGGAAAATGAACAAAACCCCTGCAGAGACAAAGAAGATGTTTGATGAGCTTAAGGTTACCTGCGGAAAGCAGAAATGGTGTGACGTTGTTCTCTGCGTCCCGTTTGTTGATCTTCCTGTGGCATGCCGATGCTCAAGAGATGCAAAAATCGGTGTTGCAGCGCAGAATATGCACTATGAAGAAAAGGGAGCATTCACCGGTGAGGTATCTGCAGAAATGCTCCGCGAGCTGGGTGTTAAGTATGTTGTTATCGGTCACAGCGAGCGCCGCGAATATTACGGAGAGACAGACAAGGCCGTTAACCTCAAGGTCAAGAAGGCTCTTGAAACAGGAATCCGCCCGATTGTATGCGTCGGCGAAACGCTCGAGCAGCGTGAGTATGACGTTACAGAAGAGCATATTGCAATGCAGGTAAAGATTGCTCTTGCAGATATCCCTGCTGAGAAGGTAAGAAAGATTATTTTTGCATATGAGCCCATCTGGGCTATTGGTACCGGCAAGACTGCAACGAGTGAGCAGGCAAATGAGGTCTGCAGCCTCATCCGCTCGGTCATCCGTGCAAAGTACGGCGCAAGAGTTGCACGTTCGGTTACCATTCAGTACGGCGGCTCGATGAACCCGAAGAACGCGGCAGAGCTTCTCTCCATGCCTGACGTTGACGGCGGTCTCATCGGCGGCGCATCTCTTAAGACGGAGGACTTTGTCGCTGTAATCAACGCGGCAAATCAATAAATGATATGAACAGAAGTAAAACACCCATTACTCTTATTATAATGGACGGCTTCGGCAACGCTCCCGAAGGGGAAAGCAATGCAATAAGCCGTGCATCCACTCCCAACCTCGACAAAATCTTTGCCGAGAATCCTAAAAGTGCGCTCCGCGCATCCGGCCTTGCAGTCGGTCTTCCCGACGGTCAGATGGGAAATTCCGAGGTAGGACACACAAACATTGGCGCAGGTCGCGTTGTGTTTCAGGACCTTCCGCGCATCTCCTGTGCTATTGATGATGGAAGCTTCTTTGAAAACCGCGAGCTTGTTGCCGCGTGTGAAAACTGCAAAGTAAACGGCACTGCGCTCCATCTTATGGGGCTTATGTCCGACGGCGGCGTTCACAGCCATAACACTCACGTCTGGGGTCTTTTGCGCCTTGCAAAAAAGCTTGGTGTCCAAAAGGTATATCTCCACTGTTTCCTTGATGGGCGCGACGTTTCTCCCACGTCGGGCGAGGGGTTTGTCCGCGAGGCAATGGAAAAGTGTGCTGAAATCGGTGTAGGCTCGGTAGCAACCCTTATGGGAAGATACTTTGCAATGGACCGCGACAACCGTTGGGACAGAGTTGAAAAAGCTTACCGCGCAATTGTTTTCGCCGAGGGCGAGAACACCGATAATGCGGCAGAGGCAGTTAAAAAGTCATACGAGGACGGCAAGACGGATGAGTTTGTCGAGCCTGCGGTATGTGCAGGATATCCGGGTCTTGCTGAGAACGACTCTATAATATTCTTCAACTTCCGCCCTGACCGTGCGCGTGAGATAACCCGCACCTTTGTTGACGAAAGCTTTGACGGTTTTGACCGTGGAGAGGGCTTCCAGAAGGTTTTCTACGTCTGCATGACGCAGTATGACGCCAATATGCCGAATGTCCGTGTTGCATTTGCTCCTGAGAGCCTTGATAACACCTTCGGTGAATATATAAGCTCACTTGGGCTTTCTCAGCTCCGCATTGCGGAGACAGAAAAGTACGCTCACGTCACATTCTTCTTCAACGGCGGTGTTGAGAAGATGTATGAGGGCGAGGACAGAATTCTCGTCAATTCCCCGAAGGTTGCGACGTATGACCTTCAGCCGGAAATGAGCGCACCGGAGGTTACCGAAAGAGTTCTTGAGGCAATTGCATCGGGCAAATACGATGTTATCATACTCAATTACGCAAACTGCGATATGGTTGGCCACACAGGCGTATTTGATGCAGCAAAGACGGCTGTCCAGACCGTTGACTCCTGCGTCGGACGCGTGGTTGAGGCTATGCGCGATATCGGTGGTGTAAGTATTCTTACCGCTGACCACGGAAATGCGGATAAGATGATTGACGATGATGGCGCATCTCCGTTTACCGCTCACACAACAAACGAGGTTCCGTTCTGCATTGTCGGCGCGGACGTTACGCTCCGTGACGGAAAGCTCTGCGATATCGCACCTACGATGCTTGATCTCTTAGGTCTTGCAAAGCCCGATGAAATGACGGGCGAATCACTTATTGTCGAATAAATTTTCACATAAAAAATTCACGAAAAGGAGAAAACAAAAATGAAGAAATTTGCAGAAATCGTTGACGTCGTAGGACGTCAGGTCATCGACTCCCGCGGCAATCCGACGGTTGAGGTTGATGTTTATGTTGACGACGGTGTCAACACATACATGGGCCGTGCGGCTGTTCCGTCCGGTGCATCCACAGGTATCTTTGAAGCTTGTGAGCTTCGCGACGGCGACAAGTCCAAGTTCATGGGCAAGAGCGTTTACAAGGCTGTTGACGCTGTAAACAACGACATTGCAGAAGCAATCATCGGCATGAACGCTCTCGATCAGGTTGAAATCGACCGCACAATGATCGAGCTTGACGGCACACCCAACAAGACAAAGTTTGGCGCAAACGCTATCCTCGGTACTTCCATGGCTGTTGCAAAGGCAGCTGCTGAAGCACTCCAGATGCCGCTTTACACATACATTGGCGGCGTAAATGCTAAGACTCTTCCGGTTCCGATGATGAACATCCTCAACGGTGGTGCACACGCATCCAACAACGTTGACATTCAGGAATTCATGATCATGCCGGTTGGCGCACCGAGCTTCTTTGAAGCACTCCGCTGGTGTACAGAAGTTTTCCACAACCTCAAGGCTGTTCTTAACGGCATGGGCATGACAACTGCTGTCGGCGACGAGGGCGGTTTTGCTCCGAACCTTAAGAAGGACGAGGACGCTATCAAGGTTATCCTCGAGGCTGTTGAGCGCGCAGGATTCAAGCCGGGCGACGACTTCATGATCGCTATCGACGCTGCATCTTCTGAGTGGTATCAGGAAGACGGCACATACCTCCTCCCGAAGGCAAAGAAGAAGATGACAAAGCAGCAGCTCGTAAACTACTGGAAGAACCTCACTGCAAAGTATCCGATCATCTCTCTCGAAGACGGCGTTGCAGAGGAAGACTGGGAAGCATGGGGCATGCTCACAAAGGCTATCGGCGATCGCGTACAGCTCGTTGGCGACGACCTCTTTGTTACAAACGTTGAGCGTCTTTCCAAGGGTATTGACCTCGGCGTAGGTAACTCCATCCTCATCAAGGTTAACCAGATCGGTTCTCTCACAGAAACTCTTGATGCTATTCAGATGGCTAACCGCGCAGGTTACACTGCTGTTGTTTCCCACCGCTCCGGTGAGACTGAGGATACAACAATTGCTGACATTGCTGTTGCTCTTAACGCAGGCCAGATCAAGACCGGCGCACCGAGCCGTACTGACCGTGTTGCAAAGTACAACCAGCTTCTCCGCATTGAGGAAGAGCTTGGCGACAGCGCAATCTACCTCGGCAAGAAGGCATGGTTCAACCTTAAGTAAGAACCACCCCGTAAATAATGAAACTTATCGCCTCCTGCAAGTTGCAGGAGGCGATTCTTCGTGTTATTCTCTTTTTTACTATATCTCCGCGTCACTTGATTCCCATGCTTCTTTCACGTGGGAAGCATCGCTTCGTTATATTATATATTTTTTGTACATATTGTACACATCGTCAGGTGTGGGTTCATATAAACCTTTGTTTACGCTTCCGCCACTTGCGCCGATGCGTGAATATTTCATAACTGAGTCACGATCGAATCGGTGATTGCACGGGACTGCGCGCTCGATGAGTGCGCGGAACTCCTCATTGTTGCGGACACCGCACAGGCGGTAAATCCTGTTCACACGGTTTTCGGCAACAGTCGCGGAAAGGCGAACAAAATCCGGCAGGAAGCAGGCGTTTGCCTGACCGTGGGAAAGGCCTTCAAAGTAAGTGAACGGATAGCCGAAGGAATGGACAAAGCATGTGCCGGTAACGGAAATCACCTGACCTGCAAGCATCGAGCCGCAAAGCAGTTTTTCGCGGAGAAGTCCGTCAAGACGTCCTTCGCAGAGTGCAGAAAGCCCGCGTCCCATAAGATAAATCGCCTTTTCAGCAAGTGCGTCTGAAACAGGGGTTGCGCCCTTTGAAAGGTATCCCTCAACCGCGTGGCAGAGCGCATCAACAGCTGTTGCGTTTGTAACGCTTTGCGGAAGCGTTACGGTATATTCCGCGTCAAGCAAAGCCGCGACGGGGAAAAGGGATGCAGCTTTGAGTGTTTTTTTGTTTTCTATCTGACGGCAGGTGAGGACGGAATACTGCGTGACCTCGCTGCCAGTGCCGGCGGTGGTGGGTATGGCAACAACCGGAAGCGGAGCCTTTTTGCATTCGCCATCGTAAAGTGTTTCTACGGTAAGATGCGGGTTTGACGCAAAATATGCCGCTGCTTTTGCCGCATCAAGCGGACTTCCGCCGCCGATACCGATTATGAAATCAGCGCCGAGCTCGCGCGCTTCGCAACCGGCAGCAAAGCACGTTTCAACCGTCGGGTTCTGTTCTACCTTGTCAAATACGGAAAAAGCAATGGATGCATCAGCAAGCGCCGTGCGGACATCGTCAAGCGCGCCGCAGAGACGCGCAGAGCGTCCGCCGCAGATGATAAGGCAACGCTTCCCGTGTTGATTCCACGGATATTCGCGCACACAGCCGCGTCCTTCAAATACTTTTACCGGATTAAAAAAGAGGTTTTTCACCTTTATGACCTCCTCGTTAGTATTTTATATGTAAGTATTATACACTAATTTCTGACCTGTTTCAAGGCATCATTCCGTCGAAAACTGCGCTATAACAAAAAATTATTGTAAAATCAAAGAAAAGTGAAAATAACAGTTGAAATTCTCGCCCGGAACGGATATACTTTATATTAGATAAATATATATAAGCTGAGGGATGAATTATGACAAAAATATTCAGCGGAGGAAAATTTCCGAAATGGGCACTTATTGCGGCAGGTGTGCTTGCAATGCTGCTTTTGCTTTTTACAGTGCTCACCGTGTATACATATGCCCATGGAGATATATTTCCGGGTGTTAGCGCCGGGGGAGTAAAGCTCGGGGGAATGAGCGAGCAAGAAGCCACCCAGGCGCTTGACAGCTCGTGCGATGTGCGTTATTCCGATGCCACGCTTACAGTAGAGCTTGAGGATATAGTAAAGCGCGATGTAACGGCGAAGGAGCTTGGAGTTAAGTTATCTTCCGAGCAGACGGCAAAAGCTGCAATTGCTGCGGGGCACGAGGGCGGATTTTTCCGCCGTATCGGTGATGTTCTCTCGATTATTTTTGGCGGGCGTGAGATAGATATTGCCGTAACAACGGACGAGACAGCGGCAGGCGCACTTATGGCAGAGCTTGCAAAGTATGACGTTGCGCCGGTGGATGCGTCTTATACCATTGAAGAAGAAAACACGCTTGTTCTTCATCCGCGCACGGACGGCAAAAAGCTTGATACGGAAGCTCTCATGCAGAGTATTACAGACAGATTCCTGAATGAGGATTATTCTCTCCTTCACGCTGAGCGTACAGTTACGGAATCCGTTGCGCTTGACATAGATAAGGTTTATGCCGAGGTGCACAAGGAAGTGACGGATGCACACCTTGAAAAGAGCGGAGAGGGAAACAAGATTGTTCCGCATGTCGTCGGTGTTGATTTTGACCTTGAAGCGGCGAAGATCGCGTATGAAAAAACACCGGGAGAGGTTATAAGAATCCCGCTTACTCTCACTCAACCGAAGGTGCTTACAAAGCATCTTGAGGTAAATCTGTTCAAATACTGTCTTGCCGAGGTTGAAACTCATTTCAGCCCGAAGAAGGTAGCAAGAACGGCGAATGTCCGTCTTTCGGCAAGCTTTATCAACGGAACGGTGCTCAATCCCGGCGAGGAGTTTTCTTACAACAAGACCGTAGGCCCGAGAACTGCGGCGCGTGGCTTTAAGGAGGCCAGCATATTCTCGCAGGGTGAGGTCGTTGACGGAATCGGCGGCGGAATCTGCCAGACGTCCTCGACGCTTTATATGGCGGCGGTCAAGGCTAATATGAAGATTACCGAGCGTACCAACCACTCGTTCTACGTTGACTATGCACCCAAGGGCGAGGATGCAACGGTTGTTTACGGCTCGCTTGACTTCAGATTCAAGAACACAAGCCCATATCCGATAAAGATTGTCGCAACATCGAAGAACAATTATATAAGAGTAAAGATTATGGGAACGGAGCCGGATGAGGCGCGTACCGTAAAGCTCACGAAAAAGACACATTCAACAACTCCGTATACCACACGCGAGAAGCAGACAAGCGAGCTTCCGGCGGGTGAGCGCAAGGTGGAACAAAAGGGGCAGGAAGGTCTTTCTATGACCGTCTGGCGCAATGTCTATGACAAAAACGGAAAGCTTGTAGAATCATATGTTGAAAACAAGTCAAAATACAAGCCGATGCCTGAGATAGTTCTCGTCGGCACCGGAAAATCGCAGACGGCAAGCGCACCGGCAGCTTCGGAGGTAAAACCGCCGGAAACTGCAACACCAGAGACCCCTGCTCCTGCTCCCGAAACGTCAGCACCGGAGACGGCAACACCGGAGTCCGCACCAGAAACGACACCGGAGACCGCAACCCATGCTCCCGCGCCCGAGAGCGATACATCGGTGTCCGAAACTGCGGCAGATGCGGCGGCATCCGCAGCCGCGGAGGCAACGGAATGAAGATTCTTGTAACCGGTGCATCGCGCGGGATAGGTTATGCCACGGCGCGTGCGTTTGCAGAGCGCGGCGACACCGTTTTTGCAACGTATAAATCAACTGCTGATACCCTGCCGGCTTTAGCAAAGGAAAATCTTGCGGGAGAGGTTATTCCCGTATACTGCGATGTATCCGATGAGAAAAGCGTGAAGACTCTTTTTTCAGAGGTAGGGGATGTTGATATCTTAGTAAACAATGCGGGAATTGCGCAGTTTTCGATTCTCTCTGACATAACGGGCGACGATTGGGATAGGATGCTGGACACGAACTTGAAGTCCGCATTTATCTGCTCGCGTGAAGCTTCACGGGGCATGATAAGACGTGGCTTTGGCAGGATTATAAACATTTCCTCGGTATGGGGGATAGTCGGCGCATCGTGCGAGACGCATTACTCCGCGTCAAAGGCGGGGCTAATTGGCTTTACGCGCGCGCTTGCAAAGGAGCTTGGTCCGTCGGGGATAACGGTAAACTGTGTTTCTCCCGGCGTTATTGATACAGATATGAATGCGCGTCTCTCCGAGGAGGATTTGAATGCGCTGTGCGAGGAAACTCCGCTCGGTAAAATCGGAAAGCCTGAGGACGTTGCGCAGGCTGTGCTGTTCTTTGCAGATGCCGCGTTTGTCACAGGCGAAAATCTCGCCGTCACCGGCGGATTCGGAATGTGAGACAACATAAAATGAAAAATGCTGTGATATGCAGGCTGTGACATACGTTGCGGTCTGCATATCTTCTTGACACAAGAACGGTTGTATGGTAAATTTAGTATGTAAGATGTGACTGAAAGGACAAAATTTATGATATATACAGTAACGCTTAATCCGTCGGTTGACTATTCGGTTTTTCCGTCGGAGTTTCATACAGGAGAAATAAACCGGAGTGAGCGGGAGATGCATTCTTTCGGCGGAAAGGGAATAAACGTTTCCGCAATGCTTGCAAACCTCGGCAAGGAGAGCCGTGCACTCGGCTTTGTCGGCGGTTTTTCCGGTCGTGAGATAGAGCGCCTTGCCACCCGCGCAGGAGTGGAATGTGATTTTTGTGAAATCAGTGAGCCGTCGCGCATAAATGTGAAAATTATATCCAATACGGAAAGCGCCGTGAACGGCAAAGGCCCTTTTATACGCCTTGAGGAAGAGCGCGCGCTTCTTGAGAAGCTTTCATCACTTACAGAAGAGGATACTGTTGTTGTTTCAGGCTCGGCACCGGAGAGCGAAAGCGGAGCATTACTCCAAAATGTGTTTGATGCTGTGGGGACTGCACGGCTTGTTGTCGATATGGACGGCGCGGCATTAAAATACGCAATAGAAAGGCATCCGTATCTTATAAAGCCCAATTATGAGGAGCTTTGCGCACTTTTTGATAAATCCGAAATGAGCGATAATGAGGTTGCCGCGGCGGCGGCCGAGCTTCGCGGAGAAGGTGTCGACAACGTGCTTGTATCTCTTGGCGGGCGTGGTGCGCTTTTAGCATCCTCTGACGGAAATATTTACAGAGTGGCCGCACCGCAGGTAGACGTGGTGAGCACGGTCGGCGCAGGGGACTGCTTCCTTGCGGGATTTTTAGCAGGGGAAGAGCGCGGTGCGCAGTTTGCCCTCTCACTTGCATCTGCGGCGGGAAGCGCAACGGCGGCGTGCGAGAAAATCGCAGACGCGGCAGACGTTATGGAGAATTTCGCGCGGATGTGAAAAGATGTGAATTTTATTTTTCGTAACAAAACTTTTTGTAAGGAAAAATTATCTAATAAATACAGACTAAAAAGGAGTGTGTGAAAAATGAAAAGATTGTTGTGTTTAATACTTAGCATTGCAATTGTTTTCTCGCTTGGTGTATCTGCTTTTGCGGCAGAGGACAGCGAGATGACAAATGCAGTGAGAATTGCAAAAAGCCGTCTTGGCATTTCCGAAGCGTTTACCGAATTTTCAAGCGGTAAATATGAAGCCGCAGGGAGAAACGTCTATGAGCTTATGTGGAGTGATACAGCGGAAAATCAGAGCATGATAAGCGCAAGCGTTCTCGCTTCGGGCGAGATTGTTTCGTATCATTACCGTGACGGCGAGCGGGATTACGACAAAACCGGCATTGCAGCATATTCTTCGGAAGAATATCTCCGCATCGCAAAAGAGTGGATTTCAAAGGTCAATCCAGCCTATGTTTCCGAGCTTGATTTTGATGCCGAGGTAAATATCGGCGGGGTATACTCATATAATGTAAGTCTGCGCTTTGGGCGCAAGATTGACGCCATAACGGTTTACGGCGATTACGTTTACCTTACGCTTGATAAGTACAACGGCAAAGTTATTTCAATGAACTCACAGTGGACGCATCCAAAAAAAATTGCGGATGCAAAAGACATTATTTCTGTGGACGAAGCGGAGAAAACCCTCGGCGGCATGGCTTCTCTTACCCTACGCTATCACAGGCTCAACCGTGAGCCAAAAGCCGTACTTATGTACACTCCCGAACGTTTTGGAATGATGATAGACGCATTAAACGGGCAGGAGTTTACTGTCGAGTATGTCGACAGCGAGGAAGGAGATGCAGGCAGCGGAGCAGCGGGCGTGACTAATGACAGTGCAACAAACGAAAAGTTTGAAAGCTCTCTTACCAGAGAGGAGCTTGAGAATATCGAAGAGATAGAAAGCCTTCTTTCAAAGGAAAAGCTTTCCTGCATGATAGAGAAGATGTACGATGCGGCGATTTCTTCGTTCAAGGTAAAGTCCGTTGATTACAGGCAGACAGGAAATGCCGAGAGCGGGAAGAAATATGAAGCGCGCGTTTATCTCACAAACGGGGAGAATGAGAGTGCAAACGCAGTTTTTGATGCCGCGACCGGCGAGCTTAAGTCGCTGTATACATATCTCAGCTACAATCCGGACAAAAAGCCGGCGAAAAAGCGCGCAGATATGAAAAAAGTGGCAGAACGCTTTGTTGCAGAATGGGCATCCGATGTTGCGGAAAAGGCGCATCTTTTCGGCGAGGACGAGAACGAGAGCGGCGGTTACTTCGGCTTTACCCACAACGAAAATGGGATTGAGTATCAGGGAAACCGAGTAAGCATACGCGTTGATGAAAGTACCGGAAAAATCCTTTCTTTCACAAAGAGCTGGGATAAAGAGATTGCTTTTGACAGTGCGGAGGGGATTATCTCCGTGGAAGAAGCAACGGAAAAGTATATCGAGTCTGCGGGGGCATATCTCTGCTACATAGCGAACAAGCGCGAGATGTATGCTTCCGACAACGCGGGTGAGCTGACCCTTGTTTATCGCTTTGCCGACGAAGCGCCGGCATATGTTGATGCGAAGAGCGGCACGTGCTATGACTGGAGCATGGGGCAGGAGAACGAAACACCAAAGAAATATGAGCTTCAGGCAGACCTTCGCGGACATTGGGCGGAAAAAGCGGTAAAGACGCTTGCGGATAACGGAATTGTTATCTCCTATGACGAAAAATTCCGTCCCGATGAGGCAATTACGCAGAAAGAAATTGCACTTCTGGTAGATTGCTTTAACGGCGGTTATCGTCCGTATGAGGTGACGGAAAACGATTATGTATCGTATATTGACCGTCTTGTCCGGCAGAGCGTTATAAAGGCGGGGGAGAAAAATCCCGATAAAAAGGTAACGCGAGAGGAATGTGCGGCGTATCTTGTCCGTATGTTCGGATATGGCAGTGCAGCAGAGCTTTCGGGAATTTATAAGACGGGATTCTCGGATGAGGCGGCAATCTCGTCAGACAAAACAGGGCACGTTGCAATTGCAAAGGCGCTTGGCATTGTTTCCGGTGTCGGCGGGAAGTTCAACCCGAAGGCAAATGTTACGCGCGCCGAGCTTGCAATGATGCTTTACAACGCGCTGGATAAATAAAAAAAATAATTAATTGCTGAGAGGCGGGAGGTTTTGCCTGCTTCTCAGCTTTTTGAGAAAAAACAAAAAAATCTAAAAATAGGTATTGACATTTGGCAATTTACGTTGTATAATTTATAAGCTTAGATATGCGGATGTAGTTCAATGGTAGAATTCCAGCCTTCCAAGCTGGTTACGTGGGTTCGATTCCCATCATCCGCTCCATTTTTTTGTAAATGTGCGCCTGTAGCTCAGGTGGATAGAGCAACTGCCTTCTAAGCAGTGGGTCAGGGGTTCGAGTCCCTTCAGGCGCGCCATTATAAAAAATTTTTTTGTGCCGATGTTCAAAGTTATGACTATATGGTGGGTATAGCTCAGTTGGTTAGAGTACCAGATTGTGGCTCTGGGGGTCGCCGGTTCGAATCCGGCTACCCACCCCATTTTTTCTCTTTATGGGAAAGCCGCGTTGGGATGTAGCCAAGTCGGTAAGGGACCAGACTTTGACTCTGGCATTCGTAGGGTCGGGTCCTGGCATCCCAGCCAAATATGATCCACTAGCTCAGTAGGTAGAGCACCGCCCTTTTAAGGCGGGTGTCCGGAGTTCGAGCCTCCGGTGGATCACCAGAAAAAAGCACTTGCAAATTGCAAGTGCTTTTTTCGTTAAATAAACTCAAGCCTTTCTCCTATACTGTTGCATCCTTTTTTAATTTCATATTGTTTGATGCGATTAAAACGCCTGCGATAACAACTAAAAATGTACCTGCTACGGTGGGTGCATTTATTTTTTCGCCGAATACCGCAGCTCCTGCCAGAACACTTGTAACAGGCTCTAAAGTGCTTAGGACTGCCGCTTTGCTGCCACCGATAAGGAATGTTCCTTTCTGAAAAAGAACAACTGCACCAACGTTTAAAGAAAGTGCAAACAAAATTGTGAGAAGCCACCCGAAGCCGGATTGCGGGAGAGATAACTGATTGGTAAGAAGGCATACCGGCAGCATAACAAGGGATGAGACCAGAGCGATGTAAAAGCTGAATGAAAACCCGGAGATTTCTTTATATTTAAACCCCGAAAGGCATATAACATATATCGCACAGGTGACGCCGGATGCAAGAGCAAGAAAGCTTCCCTTAAAGTTGATTTCACCGTGCCGGTTATAAAACAGCATTATGCCGATTGCGCAAAAAATAACGCTTAACGCATCTTTTCGGCTGAGTTTATTCTTGAAAAAAAGATACTCTCCTAAGACCACAACCACAGGGGAAATGAAATGAAAGACCGTTGCCGTTCCCGATGGGATATAATTATAAGAGCTAAATAAAAGCAAAGGTGTTATACAACAGCCAGTTAGTGCAATAAAGCTTATATGAGGAAGCGCCGCGGGCTTTATCCTGACCGGATTTCTGGTTAAAAGTGAAAGAAGCAGAAGGACAGGAACCGACAGAGCGTTCCTTAAAAAAACAAGACTTTGAGGGTTTGTGCCTTCTTCATAGATAGACTTTGCCATAAGCGGCATAAGTCCGAATATTATTGCACTTGAAATAACGTAAAAATACCCTTTAAGCGATTCGCTTTGTTTCATAACAACACCCTGAAATGCAAAATTTTAAAACATAAATTGGGATTTTTTATGTAGTGCGGGGAAATGCTATCATTATACCCATAGTATACCCTTTTATTGCTTTATTTATAATATAACGGTATTTTACCATATGCAAGAGTTTTTTTGAAGCAGACACTGCATTTTTTGCGCAATTGTGCAGTAAAATATAGAAAAGGAGAAAAGAGCGATGGGTAAAAAAACAGAGTTTTTGTACTTGAACGAAGAAGATATTATCAAAGCCGGTGCGCTTGATTACGGTCGTTGCATTGACGTTGAAGAGGAAGTTTTCGGGCTTCTGGGCCGTGGCGATTATGTTATGGGCGGAGAGAAGGGAAATTCGCACGGAATCGAGATGGAATTTCCCAAGGAAAGCCCGTTCCCCAATATGCCGAAGCATGCGCCGGACAGACGCTTTATGGCTATGCCGGCATATGTTGGCGGAAGATTCCGTATAGCGGGGCAGAAGTGGTACGGCTCAAACATTATAAATCCCGAGAGAGGATTGCCGCGTTCAATCCTGATGGTTATGCTTAATGATGTTGATACATGTGAACCGATAGCACTGATGTCCGGTAATGTAATCAGCTCAGTTCGCACAGGGAGCGTACCCGGAGTGGCAACAAGATATCTTGCAAATAAAAATGCAGAAGTTTGTACCTGTGTCGGAGCAGGTCCCGTAGGTATGGCATGCTTTGAGGGAATAAAGCACGAGGCGAAGGACATAAAAGAGCTTGTGGTCTGCGATATTATAATCGAAAAGGCAGAGGCTTTTGCAAAACAAATGGCTGAAAAATACGGCATAAGCGCAAGGGGAACAACATCGCTTGAAGAAGCGGTGCGCGCGGGTGATATCGTCAGTGTTGCCGCGTCTGCGCTGCATCCGATAACACTGCAAAACGAATGGCTTAAAAAAGGCTCGCTCCTTATCTTTTCCGGCAGGGGTGGCGTTGATGAAGAATATTTCACAACGGCTAAAACCGTCTGGGACAACGCAAAGATGCATGAAATATATTATGATGAGCATATGCTGCTTCCGGAAAACAAGCGGTTTATCAATGGTATCGGTGTTCAGATTTACAAATTTATGTACGAAGGAAAATTGCTGCCCATTACAGAAAGCGTAAGCCTTGGTGATATAATATGCGAAACAAAGTGCGGCAGAACATCCGAAGATGAAAGATTCTGCTTTATCGCAGGAGGTATGCCCGTATGGGATGTCGCATGGGGATATGAGCTGTATGAAAAAGCTAAAGAAAAAGGACTTGGGCAGATGCTGAAGCTCTGGGACAGCCCGTATCTGGCATAACATTTTCTAAGTTGAGAAAGCGAAAACGTTCAAATGAGCTGATGTGCCTGTACGATTTGATGAAAGAGGAAGAACAGAAAATGCGGCATAAATAATGCTTAAAACCAACACAATTCACCCCCGAAGTGTGTGCTGATGCACATACTCCGGGGGTGTGGTATTTATTTTTACGAAAGTGTTTTAATTCATAAGCGCGATGTAGAGATTGAGATATCCCGCGAAGAGAAGCCATGCAAGATACGGAAGCTGAAGATATGCTGCGGCTTTGTCAACCCGATAAAACTTTATTATCATAACGACGACAACGGCGATAAGCAGGAGAAGCCAGATAAATGCGAAGGTATAAGCCTGAAGATTGAAGAATATAATGCTCCAGAAAAAGTTTACGGCGAGGTTTACGCCGAAGACCTCAATTGCTTTTGATGTCGGGTCTTCAAGATAAACGCGCGCTGCGCTATAACCCATTAAAGTGAAGAGAACCCCCCACACTATCGGAAAGACGACTGCCGGAGGGGTGAGCGGCGGTTTTTGTATCGTGTCGAACACATTCATATTGTTTCTGGTAAGAAACGCGGACAACCCTCCAACTGCAAGCGAAATTAAGATAAATACTATTTTTGTCTTTTTGGATTTATTCATAGCAAATCACACTCCTCATATTTTAAGTTTATACGCAAAATGATGAAATTATTCCTGTTAAATGTAGGTTTGTCAATGATGTGTTACACATAAGGGAAAGCAAATAAGACGTGTTTGGGAGAGTGCCAATTAAGAGGGCGCATGGGGAAATTATTGTATTGACGCTGACGAACAGCTAACTGTTTTTTGAAATCGTC
>JAZSOS010000012.1:0-32587 GCA_045537045.1 Eubacteriales bacterium | reverse complement strand
AGATGCGCCTTTAGCTCAGTTGGTAGAGCAACTGACTCTTAATCAGTGGGTCCTGGGTTCGAGTCCCCGAAGGCGCACCAAAGCTTAAATACGGGCGAGCGTCGATAGAGGGAAGAGAGAATGGCCCGTTGGTCAAGCGGTTAAGACACCGGCCTCTCACGCCGGTAACGGGAGTTCGATTCTCCCACGGGTCACCAAACCCTAAACAAAATTGAATATGTAGTTGGTGAATATTGCGGTGAGGGTCCACCTGTTCCCATTCCGAACACAGAAGTTAAGCTCACCTGTGCTGACAATACTTGGCTGGAGACGGCCCGGGAAGATAAGGCTTCGCCAACATCATATATTCCTCCTTAGCTCAGTCGGTAGAGCATGCGGCTGTTAACCGCAGGGTCGTTGGTTCAAGTCCAACAGGGGGAGCCAAACAAGAAAAGCATCCAAACGGATGCTTTTCTTGTTTATTATTTATTTAGCTCAGCAGGAGTTTTAGGACATTTTTCTAATCCACATATTACATTTGAAAGTATACAGATTTATATGTTATAATGTATATGTGCATATAGTGGCTTTAATAAAACCAGGAGGTGTTAATATTAAAAAGATTTTAATTTTTCTGATAGTGATATTTTATGTAATTGCAGTATCGCCAGGTTATGCTCAATCAACAGAACGATACACAGTTGTACCGGGGGACAGCATGTGGAAAATTGCAGTCAAACATGAGGTTGGTTTAAGTGAGATAAAAAGCGCAAATTCGCATATTACAAATCCTGACCTTATTTATCCCGGACAGGTTTTGAATATTCCAAGAACAGATCCGACCGTTGTAAAATATGAAAATGAGGTTATCAGACTTGTAAATGAAGTCAGAGTGAAAAACGGATTAAATGCCCTTCAAGCAGATTGGGAGCTGAGCCGTGTGGCAAGATACAAGTCGCAGGATATGAAAGATAATAACTATTTTTCACACACCAGCCCGGTTTACGGAAGTCCGTTTACCATGATAAAGAATTTTGGTATATCATATAGAAGTGCGGCAGAAAATATTGCCAGAGGACAGACAACACCGCAGGCGGTAGTCAATGCGTGGATGAATTCTTCAGGACATCGCGCGAATATACTAAATGATTCATATAAAAAAATTGGTGTTGGATATGTTTCCAGTGGAAATTACTGGACGCAAATGTTTACAGGGTAAAAGTAATATATTATATATTTATACAGCACAAAAAAGCCACAAAAAGCACTTGTAATCGCAAGTGCTTTTTGTGCATTTAACAGCTATTTTGGATAAAATTAAATATGATGGTTAAAGCAGAGTGTTAAAATCCTAAGGAGCAATGAAAAGCGGAAGGTCAGGCGGGAAGAAGGTAAAGATTATATACAAACAAATCAAAAGGAAATTTAAGGATTGTAAAACCACAAGTGAGTTCTCAGCTTTACAGGATAATGTCAATTTATATACAACATAGAATGAAGCGATAACGCTGATATAGAATATACTTATATCGACAAAAGCGACGTGGTACCCTATTATGCCAGAATATGTATAAAACAGAACCATTATAAGTAAGACACCTAATAGTGAACCTAAAAGCATTGCCGAAGATATACAAGGATACTCGGCCTTTAATTTTTTGTTCAAATATACTGAATATAGCAATATGGGAAAGAAGATTAATTTTGTGTGTTCCCAGATTGATTCATTAACGGGAGCGAACAGCGCCACAAAAAAATTATCGCCTGATAAGTTATATGCAAAATGAAGAAATGTTCCCAAAACAGATACAAAAATTATTCCCGCTATCATATATTGTTTAATACCCTTCATATACATCACCGATATATAAATATTAGAAAAAATCGGAATATATGACCATATTCTGTGCATTATTATTTGCCAAAATGCAGATAATAAAAAAAAAACAGGAGGTTATGGTATGTTTAAGCACGAAAAAATGTTGTTTCATCCGGTTGCGGTAGAAAAGGCAAACCCGCAGTATGCAGCGCTGCTTCAGGAGCAGCTTGGCGGCGGAAATGGCGAGCTGAAAGCGGCAATGCAGTATATGTCGCAAAGCTTCAGGATTAAAGACCCTGAAATTAAGGACTTGTTTCTCGATATTGCAGCTGAGGAATTAGGGCATATGGAAATGGTTGCGCAGACTATAAATCTTTTGAATGGACATGATGTGGATGCTGATAAAGTTGCTGCTGGAGAGATACAGACACATGTTTTGCTGGGGCTTAACCCCGGTCTTATAAACGCTTCGGGATATTCATGGACAGCTGACTATGTAACAGTTACCGGGGATTTGTGTGCGGATCTTTTATCGAATATTGCATCAGAGCAACGCGCCAAGGTGGTATATGAGTATCTGTACCGACAGATTGACGACAAAAAGGTTAAAGAGACAATTGATTTTCTTTTAAACCGAGAAGAAGCGCATAATGCGATGTTCAGAGAGGCATTCAACAAAGTGCAGAATACAGGTTCAAATCGTGATTTTGGAACAACCAAGGCTGCAAAAATGTATTTCAGCATGTCTGAACCGTCACCAGGTGGAAATTCTTTTGCCAACACAGAAACACACCCGACGTCTTTTAATTAAAATATTTTATACAAATCCTCCGTACGCTTTTGCGCACGGAGGATTATATATTCAGTATTCCTTTAAACACACCGTATGGGAATATTAAAGCGCTCATACGGTGTGCTTATAATCAATAACTTACACAAGTCTTATTGTCGCGGCGCATTTTCCGTCCGGTCGGAGGATTATTATTTCAAGAGCGCCGCCGCAGTTTCGTTTATAAAACGCAAGCTCGTCACCCTCATAGCATTGCGCTTTGAAGTTTATTTCAATATCACTTATGTTAATCTTTTCAAGCTCTGCGCACGTAAATGCCCCGAAAACCGCGCGGATATATGCAGCGTTGTTCATATGTCGACCGATATCTATATCTGTTGAACGGACGGTGTAGGTGGCAAATTTTTCTGTATCGTCCACGGTTTCAGCGATTTTGTTAAATGGTTCGTCACAAGCGGTGACCATAAGATGCTGCAGCTCTTCCGGATAGATTTCCGAAAGCTTATGCGGCCTTCCCGTGGCAAGGTCAACTATTGCCCATTCGCTCTTGCCTTCGGCGAGCAGGTTGAGGTCTGTGTCTGTAAGTGAATAGTACCTTACACAGCGGACTCTGCCGGGGGCTTCCGGCCAGGTGTTTGCACGGAAGGTTTCTGTCATTTCGGGACGGCGGTGAACCTTTATTTTAGTTCTGACAGCAACCCAAAATAAGCCTTTTTCTGCAAGAGTATCGGAACCAAGACCTATTTTCGGTGCATGATCAGATGCAAGGTCACCGAAGAGCGTGAATATGCTCGGCATACTCATTTTTGATGTGCTGTCGCATTGACTTATTAAAACATTCAAATTCTTTTCCATTTTGCATGGCATCAGATTATCATTCCTCTCATTTCTAATAAACAGAGCCGCATGATAAATGCGGCTCGTGGCTTTAGTTAGGGATTAACCGAATAGTTCGGTGCTTCTTTTGTGATGTAGATGTCGTGCGGATGGCTTTCCTTAAGTCCTGCGCCCGTAATCTTGATGAAACGACCGTTTTCGCGCAGTGCCTGAATGTTCTCTGCACCGCAGTAACCCATACCTGCGCGCAGACCGCCGATAAGCTGATATACGGTGTCACCTGCCGGCCCTTTGTAAGGAACGCGGCCTTCAACTCCCTCGGGAACAAGCTTGCGGTTGTTCTGCTGGAAGTAACGGTCACGGCCACCCTTTGACATTGCGCCGAGAGAACCCATGCCGCGATAGACCTTGAAGCGTCTGCCTTGATACATTTCAAATTCACCAGGAGCTTCATCGCATCCGGCAAGGAGAGAACCAAGCATGATAACCGATGCACCGGCACAGATTGCCTTCGGGATATCTCCGGAATATTTTATACCGCCGTCTGCAATGACGGGGACGTTGTACTTGTCTGCGACTTCTGCAACAGTCATAACTGCAGTGATCTGCGGAACGCCGATACCTGCAACGATACGCGTTGTGCAGATAGCACCCGGTCCCATACCAACCTTGAGAGCATCCGCGCCTGCCGCGATAAGATCAGCAGCAGCTTCGGGAGTAGCGATGTTTCCTGCAATAAGCTCAACATTCGGGAATGCGCTCTTTACCTTGTCAATAGCGCGGCTAATTCCGATGTGATGACCGTGCGCACTGTCAAGAACAAAAACGTCAACACCTGCATCTGCAAGAGCCTTTGCGCGGTCAAGAACATCTGCAGTGTTGCCGATAGCAGCAGCAACAAGGAGACGGCCCTTGTCGTCTCTTGCAGAGTTTGGATATCTCTGAGCTTTTTCAATATCTTTTATCGTGATAAGACCGCGGAGAGCCATATTATCATCAACGATAGGAAGCTTTTCAATCTTGTTTCTGCGGAGAATATCTGTTGCATCTTCAAGAGTTGTACCGACAGGTGCAGTGACAAGGCGATCCTTTGTCATAACCTCAAAAATCGGGCGGGTATAGTCCGTTTCAAACTTCATATCGCGGTTTGTGATGATACCGACGAGCTTTCCGTTATCACAAATCGGAACACCGGAAATACGGAATTTTGCCATAAGGTCATCCGCATCACCGAGCGTATTAGTCGGGCTTAAGAAAAACGGGTTTGTGATAACGCCGTTTTCTGAGCGCTTTACCATATCAACCTCGTTTGCTTGCTCTTCGATTGTCATATTTTTATGTATAACGCCGATGCCGCCTTCTCTGGCAACAGCAATCGCCATGCGCGATTCGGTAACCGTATCCATAGCCGCACTCATGACGGGAATATTTAATCTTATCTTTTTTGTAAGACGTGTAGAAACGTCAATATCTGCCGGGAGAATCTCACTCTTTGCGGGCACCAGAAGCACATCGTCAAACGTTAAGCCTTCGCCGCAAACTTTCTTGCTGATATCCATAATCCGCAACACTCCTTTGTTTATTTAAAGATTATAATACACCAAAACCCCTGTGTTTGTCAAGTGTTTTTGCCGTTTTTTCGAGTTTAATCGTCTTTTTCACGTATGGAGAAAGCTTGGTTTAAAAACGAACCTTTTTTCATTGCTTCGCGGCCGAATTTATTGCGTATTTTGTCTATCGCAAGCTCCATACGCTCGTTTTTCTCGTGCCGCTCATCATCACCGAAGAGTGAAAACTGCAAAAGACCTGCCGTGTCTTCGCTGACAAGTGAGGAGACCGTAACAGTAAGCATCCTTACAGGGAGGCTGCGCGATGCGTAATAGCGCATGTAAAGCTCCATGCATGCCTCTGTTATGTCGTGCTCAAGATGTGTGGGGGAGGGAAGCGTCTTTTGCCTTGATGTTGTTTTGAAGCTCGGTTCGCGCACTGTAAGGGTTACAACATTTGCCAGAAGACGCTTTTTACGAAGCCTTGCGGCTACATCATCCGAAAGAACCGTTATTCCCGTTCTGATTTCGGAAATCTCCGTAAGGTCGTGAGGAAAGGTGGTTCCGCGCCCGATGGATTTCGGGTCATTTTCCGTGAAAGCTGATTGTACGGGGGATAAGTCAATCCCGTTGGCATAGTCGTGTATCGTCTCTCCGGTTTTCCCGAGAAGAGCGGAAATGCTTTCCTTTGAGCTCCCGGCAAGCTCGCCGATAGTGGAGATTCCGAGTCTCTCAAAAGTTTTTTTCGCGCTTTTTCCGACGAAAAGCAAGTCCGTAACAGGTAGCTTCCAGACAATGTCTTTATAATTTTCGCGCGTTATGACCGTTGTGGCATCAGGCTTTTTATAGTCGCTGCCAAGCTTTGCAAATGCTTTTGAAAACGATACGCCGACAGATATTGTAAGTCCCGTTTCGCTTTTTACAACGCGGCGGAGCTCGTCGGCGATTTCCCGGGGAGTTCCGAAAAGATGGGCAGATCCCGTAACGTCAAGCCACGATTCGTCAATTCCAAATGGCTCGACGAGGTCAGTATAACGCAAGTAAATCTCATTTACTATCCGAGAATATTTTGCATAGTCTTTGTAATGGGGAGAAACCAAAATAAGACCGGGGCACTTTTTCTGTGCCTGCCATATTGTTTCAGCAGTTTTAACGCCGAAGGCCTTTGCTTTTTCGTTTTTTGCAAGGATAATTCCGTGACGGTTCTCGGGATTTCCGCAGACAGCTACGGGGTATTTGCGAAGTTCGCAATTGCGAACTTCCTCGACCGATGCAAAAAAGGCATTCAGGTCGCAGTGCAGTATGTGTCTGTCCATGGAAATCCTCCGCTCTGTCGCGTGTTGTTTTACATAATAATATTATATACTATAAGACGGTTGTTTTACAATAATTTTATAAAGAAAAATAACCGTCCCGCGAGAGAGCAAGCGGAACGGTTATTTTCTCCGGGCTTAGTAGTTGTTCTGGTTGTTGTCGTTTTTGTTCTGGCTGTTGTTCTGATTGTTTTTGTTCTGGCTGTTGTTCTGGTTGTTCTTGTTCTGCTGATTCTGCTGGTTGCTCTGGTTGTTTTTGTTGTTCTGCTGGTTAGACATTTTAATTCACCTCTTTAAAAATATATCAGCACGAAACATCTTCGTGATGATGTACATATATTTTGCGCCGGAATGATGTGTTTATGCAAAAAATAAAAATAAAATTTTTTAAATAACAAAAAACAGTTGACAATATTATGCATTCGGGATATAATTATATAGCTGTTTGGGGGCGTAGCTCAGCTGGGAGAGCGCTTGAATGGCATTCAAGAGGTCATGGGTTCGATCCCCACCGTCTCCACCAAAAAACAGACATACCATCCGAAGGTTGGTATGTCTGTTTTTTCGTGTTACGCGAGACGGAGAGGGATCGAACAGGACGGCGGCTCGTTATCCTGCACGAAAAGTAATTATACAAACAGGCAAAAATTATTTTTTAAATCTATTGAACACTGTCGAAAATTGTGTTATGATATACTCGGAGTAAATTAGAAAATATAACGCTTTCGGAGAAAGAAAGGAGAATTTGCGTGAGTATTGACATTTTTACGATTTTCGAGCTTCTTGGTGGTATCGCCCTGTTCCTTTACGGAATGAAGGTTATGGGCTCGGGACTTGAACGTGTTTCGGGAAGTAAGCTTGAAGGAATCCTTGAGAGATTATCAGACAAGATATTCAAGGGCGTTTTGCTCGGTGCCGTTGTAACAGCGATTATCCAGTCCAGTGCAGCAACGACGGTTATGGTTGTCGGTTTTGTAAATTCCGGAATTATGAAGCTTGCACAGGCGATAGGAATTATCATGGGTGCCAATATCGGTACAACCGCGACGGCATGGATTTTGAGTCTTACGGGAATCCAGGGCGACAGCTTTTTTGTCCAGCTTTTAAAGCCTTCAAACTTCGCACCGCTTTTTGCCTTTGTTGGCATTGCAATGATAATGCTTTCAAAGAAAAGCAAGAAGCGAGATATCGGCTCAATCCTTGTTGGTTTCGGCGTTCTTATGGTCGGTATGAATACAATGATTGATGCCATGGAGCCGATAACAAGCCTTCAGGGCTTTGAGGATTTCCTTCTTATGTTCACAAATCCGATTCTTGGTATGCTCGCAGGCTTTGTGCTTACCACGCTTTTGCAGAGCTCGTCGGCATCCGTCGGTATTATGCAGGCAATGGCTGTTGCGGGTAACATTACATACGGCTTTGCAATACCGATGATTCTCGGTCAGAACATAGGTTCATGTACAACAACGCTTATCTCGTGCATCGGCGCGAAGAAGAATGCGAGAAGGGCGGCGCTTGTACATTTGTATTTCAACATAATCGGCGTTATAATCGTCTTTATTCTGTTCTACGGCCTTGATTTATTCTTTGATTTCAGCTTCAAGTCAATGGCAATGAGCCCTGTTGATATAGCTGTTGTCCATTCTATGTTCAACATATTCTCAACCTTCGTGCTTCTTCCGTTCTCAAAGCAGCTCGGTCACCTTGCTACGATTTCCGTACCGGACAGCGTGGCAGAGGATGCAACCAACTTTCTTGATGAGCGTCTGCTTAACACACCGAGCTTTGCGATTGAACGTTGTAAAGGCATTGCATCCGAGATGGCGGCACTTGCAAAAGAAACTTTCCGCGATGCGGCAGACTTGATGTGGGATTTCTCAGAAAAGCGTGCGCAGGAAATTGAAGATGCAGAGGCGAGAATTGATACCTATGAGGACAAGCTCGGCACATATCTTGTCAAGCTGTCCGGACTTGGTATTTCCGAGACGGAAAGCCGCGAGATTTCAAGACTTCTTTATACAATCGGCGATTTTGAGCGAATAGGTGACCACGCCGTAAACCTTCTTAAAACTGCACGTGAAATGGATGAGAAGGGCATAAGCTTTTCAGATGAAGCAAAGGCGGATTTACATATTCTTGTTGCGGCGGTTGAAGAAATTCTTGACATCGCTATCCGCTCCTTCGGACAGGACGATGCGCACCTTGCTGCACACGTCGAGCCGCTTGAGCAGGTTATCGACGGACTCGGCAGTGATATTAAGGCTCGTCACATCAAGCGTCTTAAGGAAGGCAACTGCACCATAGAGCTTGGATTTATTCTCTCGGATGTGCTTACAAACTGCGAAAGAGTTTCCGACCATTGCTCGAACATCGCGGTATGCATAATCCAGATAAGAAAAGAAGAACTCAACACGCACGGATATCTCAATCAGGTTAAGCATTCCATCAAGGGTGAATTTGTTGACGACTTCAATAAATACGCAGAAAAATATGTTCTTTCAAAGGTATAAAAAGAGAAAGAATGCGGCAGAAAAACTCTGCCGCATTCTTTCTCTATCTATTAAGGCTGGGTACTGTGGTACTGTTGTAAATGGTGATGAATTTAAGGGCGTAAAGGTCGCAGACGATATATCGTTCAAGGTTTGGCTGATACAGCGTGAGAAAATTCGTTCCGACTTTGGCAAGAATCCCGTCGCGCGTTTCAAGTATCTGCGTGCCGATTAAGAACTCACAGCTCACATAATATCCGATAGCAGTTTGAAGCTGCTCGCCGAGCATCATCACCTGCGATTGTGCAATGGTCGTTGTTCCGCCAAGCTCGTAAAAGTCATTTTGTGGCCGCGGTTGTGAAAAACTTGGTCTTGGGTTTAAAGAATCCATGAAAAATCACTCCATACATAAAATCAGGTATCGGAATACGCTTCCGTCGGATTGTAAAAGCAATGTTCGCCCACTCTCACGGCAAAGACGCCCACTCCGCTCGGGAAATTCTCTCTGCATTCGGGCGAAAAGGGATTAAAAAACCACAGTGCCGTACCGAGCGGGGAAAGCCGGTTGCCTGCAATTGCCCAGTCGGCGATATCATAATGTATCTGCTCGGGGTTCATATTGTATATGTTCTGCGGGTTGTAGCGGTTGTTGTAGTAGTCAGTTGCACACTCAAACTGTCCGGGCTGGAAAATTATGTTGCGGATGTTTTGCTGGCCGACGCGGGCGTATTCTCCGTCGGGCGCATACACGCGGTTCATAATGACGCTCGCCACCGCCTGCATACCTGTGTCACCTTCGCCTCCCGCCTCGCACTGGATAAGCCGTGCAAGCAGCTCTCTGTCGGAAAACGGCATAAGTAATCTCCCCTTTACAAGAGCAGTATATGCAAAAGTGAGCTGTGCTTTGCAAAAAGGCAAGTACAAAAAATGTGATTAACAGCAAAATTATTTCAAATTTACTATTGAGTATTGCATACAAAGTGTGGTAAAATATAGTTTAGAATAATGTGTACTGTAAAAATCGGAGGTAGTTTGACATAATGGACGTAAACACAAACCCAACCAATTTTATCCACGAGGCGATAAATGAGGACATCGCCGAGAAAGGATTGACAAAAATTCACACCCGCTTCCCGCCGGAGCCGAACGGCTATCTGCATATCGGCAGTGCAAAGGCTACCTGGATATCGGCAGGCGTGGCACAGAAATATAACGGTCTTTTCAATCTTCGCTATGACGACACAAACCCCGTCCGCGAGGATGATGAATATGTCCGCTCAATTGAAGAGGACCTTCGCTGGCTCGGCGCTGAGCCTAACGGAGGCATCTTCTACGGCTCGGACTATTTTGACAAATGCTATGAATTTGCAATAGAGCTTATAAAGCGCGGAAAGGCGTATGTTTGCGACCTTTCTGCAGATGAAATGCGAGAGTACCGCGGCACGCTCACAGAGCCGGGAAAGAACAGCCCGTACCGTGACCGCTCCGTTGAGGAAAACCTCGACCTTTTTGAGCGTATGAAAAACGGCGAGTTCCCGGACGGCAGCCACACGCTCCGCGCAAAGATTGATATGGCATCTCCAAATATGAATATGCGCGACCCGGCGATATACAGAATTCTGCATACTCACCACCACCGTCAGGGTGATAAGTGGTGCATCTATCCTCTTTATGACTACGCACATCCTATTCAGGATGCACTTGAGGGGATTACTCATTCGCTCTGCTCAATCGAGTTTGAAAACCACCGCCCGCTTTATGACTGGGTGGTACGCGAGATAGGATTTGAAAACCCGCCGCGCCAGATTGAGTTCTCGCGCCTTAATGTTACAAACACAGTTATGTCCAAGCGTTATCTCCGTCAGCTTGTTGAGGAAAAGCATGTTGACGGTTGGGATGATCCGCGTATGCCGACGCTTTCCGGCCTTCGCCGCCGCGGATATACTCCGCGCTCTATCCGCAATTTCTGCGAGCGAATCGGCGTTTCAAAGGCGTATAACACCGTTGACTACGGCTTCCTTGAGCACTGCATCCGCGAGGATCTTAACGAAAACGCAATGCGCATGATGGTTGTTCTCCGTCCGGTAAAGCTTGTTATTGACAACTACCCAGAGGGTCAGACGGAAACCTTTGATGCACAGAACAATCCAGCAGACGAGAATAGCGGAACACATAAGGTTACCTTCTCGCGTGAGCTGTATATCGAGCGTGAAGACTTCCTTGCAGAGCCGGTTAAGGGTTATTTCAGAATGTTCCCCGGAAACGAAGTCCGTCTTAAATATGCGTATTATGTCACTTGCAAGAGCTTTGAAACAGATGAAAACGGCAACGTAACTGTTATTCACGCAGAATACGACCCTGAATCCCGCGGTGGTGATACACCCGACAAGCGTAAGGTAAAGGGTACAATACACTGGGTATCGGCGCATGACGCAGTTGATGCAGAGGTTCGTCTTTATGAGAATCTGTTCAACGCAGAAAACCCGGGAGAGTTCCCCGAGGGCGGCGCGTTTACGGATAACATCAACCCGGATTCGCTTGAAATCCTCTCCGGATGCAAGTGTGAATCGGCTATAAAAGACGGTTTTGGTGATGGACATTACCAGTTCCTCCGCAACGGCTATTTCTGCCTTGATACAAAGCTTTCAGGCGACGAAAAGCTCGTGTTTAACCGCACGGTTTCGCTTAAGGATTCCTGGGCAAAGAAAAAATAAATATAGTTTTGAAACATTAAAGACATACCACCCGCCACGCAAGCGGTGGTGGATGGAAGATAAGGATTGATGATATGGATATGAAATTTTACGAGGAGGCAGAGGCGCGCATACCGAAAGGGAAGGTAAGAACGCGCTTTGCTCCCAGCCCCACGGGGTATATGCATATAGGTAACCTGCGCACGGCACTCTATACCTATATGATTGCAAAACACCACGGCGGAGATTTTATTCTCCGTATTGAGGATACCGACCGCGGCAGACTTGTCGAGGGGGCAACCGACCTCATCTACCGCACGCTCCGCGAGACGGGACTTAACTACGACGAAGGGCCGGATATCGGCGGACCTGTCGGCCCGTATATCCAGAGCGAGCGTATGGGAATGTACAAGCAGTATGCTGAGCTTCTTATTGAGCGGGGGGCGGCATACCGTTGCTTCTGCGAAAAGACTGACCACGAGGAAAAGGAAGGCGCAACACCCGCAAAGTACGACGGGCGTTGCTCACGCCTTTCTCCGGAAGAGATTCAGGAAAAGCTTGATGCAGGTGTTCCGTACGTTATCCGCCAGAAGATGCCCGCAAGCGGCGAAACGACCTTCTCTGACGTTGTTTACGGTGATATAACTGTTCCGAATGAGGATCTTGACGATCAGGTGCTTATAAAGAGTGACGGATATCCGACATACAATTTCGCAAACGTTGTTGACGACCACCTTATGGGAATCACTCACGTTGTACGCGGATCGGAGTATCTTTCCTCTGCACCGAAGTATAACCTTCTTTACGAGGCATTCGGTTGGGAAATTCCGACGTATGTCCATTGCTCTCCCGTTATGAAGGATGCACAGCATAAGCTTTCAAAGCGCAACGGAGACCCGTCTTATGAGGATCTTATAAACGAGGGATATCTTAAAGATGCTGTTGTAAACTATGTAACACTTCTCGGCTGGAGTCCGGGCGGTGAGCAGGAGATTTTCTCGCTTTCCGAGCTTGTTGATATCTTCGAGCTTCGCGGAATTTCAAAATCCCCCGCGATATTTGACACAGCAAAGCTTAAATATATAAATGCAGAGTATATCCGCGCGATGACTCCCGAGCAGTTTGCGGAGGTTGCACGTCCGTACATACGTCAGGGCGTGAAAAATCCCGATATTAACCCCGACCTTATCGCTCCGCTTCTTCAGCAGAGATGCGAGCGTCTTGCGGATATTCCCGAGCAGGTTGATTTCTTCGACGCTGTTCCGGAGTATGACAGCGAGATGTATTTCCACAAGAAGATGAAGACGAATGCTGAGACTGCGCTTGTCACTTTGCGTGAGCTTCGTCCCGTTATCGAAGGAATTGAGGATTGGAGCATAGAGTGCATCCACGACACGCTCTTTGCCTACATTGCAGAGCGCGAGCTTAAGAACGGATTTGTTCTTTGGCCGCTTCGCACGGCGCTTTCCGGAAAGCAGGTAACGCCCGGCGGCGGTGTTGAGTTCTGCCATATTCTCGGAAAGGAAGAAACCCTCCGCAGAATAGATGCCGCAATTGAAAAATTATCTTAAAGACAAACAGCCCCGAAAGGGGCTGTTTTAGTCGGATTGAGGTGATTGTCTTGAAGAATATACTTATAGAAACTCTTGCCCGTGCAGAATATGCAGCTCCCGCACTGCGGAATGCAAAGCAACTCGGCGCACGGCAATATGTTGATTTTAACACGCGCCTTTCGCCGTTTAAGCTCTCAGATGCAGAAGGCATGCGCCACTCGCGCATTTTCCTGTCAAACAAAGGAAGAATATCGCAAATCGAAATCCCGTGCTTTGCAAAGGATGAAATGTGCTTTTGCAATATGCTGGGGTTAAGCTTTGATATGCCGATTATAAAACTGCAGGGGCTGATGGGCGCGCTTTCCCGGATATTTAAAGAGGGGAGTACGGTTGTGCTTGACCGCCCGGAGAACGAGCCGTTTGAAAAGATGGAAAAGCTTCTTTCTGACTGCGATTTTCTGATTTACGAATATATTATGTCCGACGAAATTCAGCTGCGTTTCCTTGACAGATATAATACCCCCGAAGTGTCCTTCACTCCGATAAAAGGCGTAAGCTTCTATATGGTAGTGAAAAAAACAGTATAATTAACCATTCAAACAACCGGCACTGTATGGAAAACAATTTCCATACAGTGCCGGTTTATTTTATATTTACTATATCGACATTATCTTCGAGGTCATATACATATCCGCTGGGAGATCCTTTTTCATATCAAGTGCTTCGTTGATATCAATATCACAAATCTCGCTGTCACGCGCACAGACAACGCGGTTTGTTTTTCCTGCCATAAGCGTGTGGACTGCATATTCGCCGAAACGGCTTGCCATAACGCGGTCGCGTGCCGTCGGGCTTCCGCCGCGCTGGATGTGGCCGAGAATGGTAAGGCGCGTATCAATGCCCGTCTCTTCAATTATGCGGTTAGTGATGTCAACGGAGTCGCCAACACCTTCTGCCTGAATTATAATAAAGTGGGAACGCTTGTTGATTCGTCCTGCGCGGATTTTTTCAACAACGTCGCGCTGGAAGTCGAACGGCTTTTCGGGAACGAGAACCGCCTGAGCACCGCAAGCAATTGCAACATGAAGCGCAAGATGACCTGCATTGTGTCCCATTACTTCAACAACGGAGCAACGCTCGTGAGACTGCATTGTATCGCGCAGCTTGTCAATTGCGTCAAGCGCCGTGTTGCAGGCCGTGTCAAATCCGATGCTGTACTGTGTTGATGAAATGTCGTTGTCAATTGTTGCCGGTACGCCTATTGTGTGGATACCGTTTGCCGCAAGGTCACGTGCACCACGGAACGTTCCGTCACCGCCGATGGTGACGATTCCGTCAATTCCAAGGTATTTGCAGGTGTCCGCACCCTTCTTTATTCCTTCGGGGGTCATAAACTCAGGGCAACGCGCGGTAAAGAGCATCGTTCCGCCTTTGGAGATAATTCCGTTTACGCTTCGCGCATTAAGCTCCACAACATCGCCGTTTATAAGGCCGTTATATCCGCGGCGTATGCCGAGGCAGGTTATGCCGTGGTATGCCGCCGTACGCGCAACAGCGCGGATTGCCGCATTCATTCCCGGAGCGTCACCGCCGCTTGTGAGAACGCCTATCGTTTTAATTTCTGACATAGTAAATCAACCTTTCAAACAAAAAAAAACTGTGTTTTGTAAAAATTAATGTTTATATATTTATTATACCAGATACAGCAGAAAAGTAAATAACCTCAGTGTGACATTTTTTTAACTTTTTACTCTCCTGTATGCTTAAGAACAACATTATCTGCACCGAGCATTTCCCGCAGACGGTTAAAAAGCATTACATCGTTCGCCATATGCGTTCGCACACGCTTTTTTGTATCTTCAAAATACATTATGGTTTCAAGCTTACCGGGAAAAGCTGTGGTCATAGCTTTTACTGCCTTTGCGTTCTGGCAGTCTTCACACCGAAAACGAAGATAAAGCTTGTCTCCGGCGGACGTGTCCGTATTGATATGTTCGTATTCGGATATCCTGTGAAGCTCGTCGCATATAAGCTGAGGCGCGGAATCCTCATGCGTGCTTATTCTTCCGCGGATAACGACAATTGCATTTTCTTCAAGAACAGCCTGATGCTTTTCAAGAACCTTCGGGAATACGATGCCCTCAATTGAGCCGACAGTTCCTTCAAGCACGGCATAAGCCATCATTGCGTTGCTCTTTGTAGCTTTAAGCCGAACGGATGAAACGCAAGCCGCAATAAAAACATTGTCACCGTCATAGTGCTTTTCGGTGTTTAGTGCATCGGAAACAGTTTCAGTTCCAAGTTTTTTCAGCAGGGGTGCGTAGTCATCAAGCGGATGACCGGAAAGATATATGCCGAGGGTTTCACGTTCAAACGATAGGATGGTTTTCACGGGATACTCCGAAATTCGCGGAAGCGGATCTTCTGTATACATCGGTTCTTCGTTTCCGGTGTCGGATGTAAACAGATTGAACTGCCCCTCTATCGTCTTGCTTTTCATATATGATATTCCGTTTAAGATTCCGTCATAAACCTGAAGAAGCTGCGCACGGTTTGCACCGGTGCTCTCAAAGGCTCCACATTTGATAAGATTTTCAAGCGCGCGGCGGTTAAGCTCTCGCGATTGCATACGCATACAGAAATCACGCAGAGAACGGAATGTTCCTCCGGCATTGCGCTCATCGGTAAGTGTTTTTACAAAAGCGCGCCCGACGTTTTTTACCGCGGCAAGGCCGAAACGGATGTTCTCTCCGCTTACCGTAAAGCTTGCTGATGATTCATTGATATCCGGAGGGAGAACCTTTATTCCCATCTCGCGGCAAAGCTCAAAATACCCTGCCAGCTTGTCTGTAAAGTCAAGAACAGAAGTGAGAAGCGCTGCCATATACTCGCGGGGATAATGGAATTTCATATATGCAGTCTGGTATGAAACAACAGCATAAGCCGCGGCGTGTGCCTTGTTGAACGCATAGTTTGCAAATGCAACGATATCGTCAAATATCTTGTTTGCAACGTCCTCGGGAATACCGTTGTTGATAGCCCCCACAATTCCGTCATCCGCGTTTCCGTAAACAAAGTTCTGTCTCTCGCGCAAAAGGTCTTTTTCCTTCTTCTTGGAAATAGCGCGGCGCACCATATCAGCTCGTCCGAGCGAATATCCGGCAAGCTTTCGGAAAATATCCATAACCTGCTCCTGATAAACAATGCAACCGTAGGTGACCTCAAGAATTTCCTTCAGCATCGGGTGCTGGTACTTTATGTTTTCGGGATTGTTTTTGCAACTGATATAGTGGGGGATAGAGTCCATCGGCCCCGGACGGTAAAGCGCAACGATAGCTGTGATATCTTCCATCGACTGCGGTTTCATACCTATGACGACGGATGTCATGCCCTGACTTTCAAGCTGAAAAACACCTGCTGTGTGACCGAGAGAAAGCTCCCGAAAGGTCAGCTCGTCATCGTCCGGAATATCCGAAAGTGAAAAATCAGGGGTATGCTTGCGCACAAGAGACTCGGCATCATGGAGTACAGTGAGGTTACGAAGTCCCAGAAAGTCCATTTTAAGAAGACCAAGTTCTTCGAGCGTGACCATTGTAAACTGTGTTACCGCAGCTTCATCATTTCTGGCAAGGGGGACATAGGATGAAACAGCATTTTTTGTGATGACAACGCCCGCCGCGTGGGTAGAGGCATGCCTTGGCATACCTTCAATCGCAATGGCGGTATCAATAAGCTTTTTGTATTTTTCGTCCGCTTCGTAGAAATCGTGGAATGGTTTTGAAACCTTAAGCGCTTTTTCGAGCGTCATATGAAGCTCGTTCGGCACGTTTTTTGCTATTGTATCGGCTTCGTTATACGGGAAGTCCAGCACGCGCGCAACGTCGCGTATTGAGCCGCGCGCAGCCATTGTACCGAAGGTAACTATCTGTGCAACGCGCCTTTCGCCGTATTTGCGCACAACGTAATCAATTACCTCCTGCCGCCGCTCATAGCAGAAGTCAACGTCGATATCCGGCATGCTTATTCTTTCAGGATTAAGGAAACGCTCAAAGTAGAGATTGTACTTCATGGGGTCAATGTTTGTGATACCGAGACAGTACGAAACAATGCTTCCTGCAGCACTTCCGCGTCCCGGACCTACCGGAATATCCTGTGACCTGGCGTAATTTATAAAATCCCATACGATTAGAAAATAGTCGACATATCCCATGCGCGTAATCATATCAAGCTCATAGTCAAGGCGCTCACGGTATCCTGCGGGAGCGGTGGGGTAGCGGCGGGAAAAGCCGTCGTTTGCAAGATGCTTAAGATATGCAAGCGAGTCCGCATATTCCTTTGGCGTGTCATATTCCGGCAGGTGATGATGACCGAATTCAAACTCAAGGTTACACATTTCTGCAATTTTCAGCGTGTTTTCAAGAGCTTCCGGTTGCAGCGGGAAGAGATCCCGCATTTCCTCCTCGCTCTTGATGTAGAATTCGTTTGTTGCAAACTTCATTCTGCCGGGGTCGCTGACGGATTTGTTCATCTGAATGCACATCAGAACATCCTGAATGTACGCATCCTCGCGCGTTACATAATGCGCATCGTTTGTTGCAACGAGCGGGATTCCGGTCTCGCGTGATATTCTGACTATTTCACGGTTGACGACTCTTTGTTCTTCAATACCGTGGTCTTGTATTTCAAGATAAAAATTATCTTTTCCGAAGATAGCGTAAAGCTCTTTTGCGTATTCGAGTGCGCCGTCAAAGTCACCGCGCAGAATAAGGCGCGGAATTGTTCCGGCAATACATGCAGAAAGGCAAATGAGACCCTCTGAGTGATTTTTAAGAATATCAAGGTCTATTCTCGGCTTGCCGTAAAAGCCCTCCATAAAGGACGCGCTTACAAGGTGGATGAGGTTTTTATAACCCGTTTCGTTCTTGCAGAGAAGAACAAGATGGGCAGGCTCTCTGTCGGCAGATCCCTCTTTGTCTGTCATTGAGCGTGGTGCCATATACACTTCACAGCCGATAATAGGTTTTACCCCCGCAGCTTTCGCCGCGCGGTAAAAGTCGATAACCCCGTACATTACGCCGTGATCCGTTATGGCGACAGCCGGCTGACCAAGTTCTTTTGCGTGTTCGCAAAGCCGGTTTATACGGCAGGCGCCGTCGAGGAGACTGTATTCGCTGTGAACATGAAGATGTACAAAGCCGCTCATTTGTCCTGTGTATCCTTTCGTGATAAAATATCCTCTGAAATTGCAATCAGCTTGTTTAATCTGTGATTAAGACCGGAGCGCCCGACCTTTCCGTCGGTGAGCTTCACAAGCTCTGAAAGGGAAAGCTCAGGGTTTTCCGTGCGGAGGATTGCCGCATCGTAAAGCTGTGGTGAAAGAGCGTCAAGCCCCGTGTGTTCCCTGATGATTTTTATTGCGTTAAGCTGCGCTTTTGCGGCGTCTGCGGTTTTGGTCATATTGGCGACCTCGCAGTTTACTTTACGGTTGATTTTGTTTCTTACATCCTTTAAAAGCTTTGTCTGCATAAGGTCAAGTGCGGAAAGCGGTGCGCCTATGCGGGTGAGAAAATCTTCTATATGCCCGCTTTCTTTCAAGTAGATTATGTTGTTTGATTTTCTTGCCGCAAGCTTTGCGGGAAGCTCAAGCTCCAGTAGCAGTGAAATAACCTCGCGGCTTAAGTTGTTGTGTGATGTCACAAGCTCAAGGTGGTATCCGGTTTCGGGGTCGGTTACCGAGCCGCCGGTAAGGAAAGCCCCGCGGCAGAACGCAGCGCGCGCCTCATCCGTTTCCGCAATGGCAGCATTAAGCCGCAGTGATATTTTAGGGTCTGTTCCGAATGCATCAAAAATCTCGCGAAGCTTGTTGGCGTTTTCGATTATCAGGCTGAATTTTTTGATGCTTCCCACAGGCACGATTTTCTTGTCAAAATCAAATCCAAAAAGGCTTTTTAAAAGCGTTGAGGCACGGTGTGCAATACTTCTGTTTTCTGTGGTGAGCTTAATTTTCGTGCTTTTGGTTGCGTTTGCAAAAAGCACCATGCCGCACAGCTCTGCAAGTGCGGCTTCGGCGTTCTTTATTGATAAAGAGCACAGCTCTTCTTTTATTTTTGCAGAAAAAGTCATCTTTATGACCAATCCTTTTCGCGTGTTATAGTTCTCCGTTATACACAGCCATAATAACCTCGGCAAGTCTTGCCGGGTCGTGGCGTGCAAGCGGTGTGTTTTCAGAAATCAACGGCTTGAGAATAAGCTTTATGCCCATTTCTTTAAAGTCTGATTCGTTAATAGGCATTGGCTCAGCACCCTCAGCGGCGTATTTTTTTATAAGCTCGCGCGAGATTTCGGCGCTGTTTGCAATGCACGTATCAAAAAGCCCGTCGTAGGAATGGTCGAAAAGAGCTTTGATGTGGTCGGTTGCGGTATAGCTTTCCGTCTCACCGTCCTGAGTCATCACGTTGCATATGTAGACCTTTCGTGCATTTGATGCGCGAACTGCATCGACGATTCCGTCAACGAGGAGATTTGGGATTACGCTTGTATACAGGCTTCCGGGTCCAAAGATAAGAAGCTTTGCATTTGTTATGGCACTTATCGTGTCGGAAAGAGCCTTTGGATGCTCTGGAATCATGCGGATGTGCCGGATGGGGCTGTCAAGCAGCTTTTTTTGCGTGTTGATGCTTGATTCACCGCGCACAACAGTTCCGTTTTCAAATTCCGCCTCTATATGTACGTCTTCTGTGGTGACGGGAAGCACCCGTCCTGTTATTGCCAGAACATCGCTCATATAGCGTACGGACTGGTAAAAAGAGCCGGTTACCTGATTGAGTGCTGCCAAAAATAAATTGCCGAAGCTCTGTCCGTCGAGTACGCCTTCGTGAAATCGGTGTGACAAAAGGCGGGACATAAGCTGTTCCGTGTTTGAAAGGGCAATGATGCAGTTTCGTATATCTCCCGGCGGAAGCATGTTAAGGTCTGTTCGGAGAACGCCGCTTCCTCCGCCGTCGTCGGAAACCGCAACTATTGCTGTGATATCGTCAAGGTGTTTTTTTAAGCCGCGAAGCATTGTGGAAAGTCCTGTTCCTCCGCCGATGGCGACAATGCCGTGCGCAGTTGAATTTTCCAAGTTCATTATTAAATCTCCAAAAGATAAATTATCTTGATGCGTCACGGTGCATCTTAACCGTTCTGTATCCAAGCTCTGCAATATGATCCCCCAGCGCTTCGCAAAGGGTTACCGAGCGATGCTTTCCGCCGGTGCAGCCGATGGCGATATTGAGAGATGTTTTTCCTTCTTCAACATATTGCGGAACAAGATAGTCAGTCATGCTGTAAAGATGGGAAAGAAAATCCTGAGTCTGGCGAAACTTCATCACATAGTCATAAACCTCTTTGTCAAGTCCTGTTTTTGGGCGGAGAGAAATATCGTAGTACGGATTGGGGAGAAAGCGCACATCGAAAAGAAGGTCTGCATCTGTCGGAATACCGTACTTGAAGCCAAACGATGAGACGTTTACAATCATAGACTGGTCACGCAGGATGTTGTCGTCAAAAAACTGGACAAGCCGTGAGCGCAGATTGAGGGAGGTAAGCGTGGTGGTATCGATTATATAATCTGCCCGTGCACGAACCCCTGCAAGCATTCCTGTTTCTTTTTCTATTGTCTTTTCTATCGGAACGCCCTCTTCAAAGAGAGGGTGACGTCGGCGGGTTTCTTTATAGCGCTTTATAATAACATCGGTTGAAGCTTCAAAATAAAGAATTTTATAATTGCAGTCAAGCGTTCTTAAGCTGTCAAGAGCCTCGAAAAGAGCGGAAAAATCAATTCCGGCGCGGATGTCGGTGACGAGGGCAACCTGCGAAAAACGGCTGTTTGCGGCGATGCACATCTCCGCAAACTTCGGAATAAGCTCCGGCGGCATATTGTCAACGCAGTAAAAACCCATATCCTCAAGAACAGATGCAGCGCGGCTTTTGCCAGCACCGGACATTCCCGATATTATGAAAAAATCCATACTCTTTCACATTCCTTTATACAAAACAGATTTCACATTCAAGTGTTACGCCCGTTTCTTTCAAAACGGTATTTCTTATATACTCAACAAGCTTTTTCACATCGGCGGCAGTCGCACCACCGCGGTTTATGATAAAGCCTGCATGCTTTTTGGAAACCTCAGCACCGCCGATTGAAAATCCCTTAAGTCCGCATTGCTCAATCAATGCTCCGGCAAAATGACCTTCTGGGCGTTTGAAAACGCTTCCGGCGCTTGGAAACTCAAGCGGCTGCTTGTCGCGCCGGCGCTCGGCAAGCTCGCGCATTTTTGAGGATATCACATCGGGGTCATCCTCGTAAAGGGAAAACTCGGCGGATAAAACGGTAAATGCCGGATTCTGTTTATAAATGCCGGTGCGGTAGCCGAACTTATGTTCTTCATTTGGGATAGTGAAAACACCGCCGGGGGAGATATATGTGCTTTTGGTAAGCACCTGTGATATCTCACCGCCGTATGCTCCGGCATTCATAACAAGAGCACCGCCTACGCTTCCGGGAATTCCGTGGGCAAATTCAAAACCGCCAAGCCCTTGCCGCTGCGCGATTGATGCTACGGAAGAGAGCGTTGCCCCTGCTTCAGCGAATATTTTGTTTCCGGAAACCGAGATTTTATTGCAGGAAAGCTTGAGGACTACTCCGTCAATACCGTCATCCGAAACGACAAGATTACTGCCGTTGCCAAGAATAAGAGGAGAGATGCCAAAGCCGCCAAGAACGTCAAGCGCACCGAGCACCGCATCAACGGAATGGGCATCAAGAAAAAGCCTTGCAGGGCCTCCTATTCTGAATGTGGTGTGGAGGGACATCCGCTCATCCTTGCGGATAAATAAATCCGGAATGTTCCAAAGCAGATCCGATATTGTTTTAAGCATAATAAATTCCTCTTAAATATAATATACTTCAATTATAACATATTTCTCTGGAAAAATCATTCATAATTTAAAAACAAGACAGGCAAAGCTCAGATTATTTTTCCGCAGAGTCCGTCACGGAAGAGAGCGGATATGTAAACTCTTTCTATGCGGTTTTTCAAATCAGCTTCGGATTTTACATAAATACGCGTGTAATTTCCTGCGTGTCCGCAGAAATACCCGTCACACGGCTCTTCGAAAAGAACGGACTGTACGCTGCCGCAAAGGCTTTCCAGATACTCTTTTTCCATGCGTGAGGCAATATCACGTGCACGGCATGCACGCGCGGATTTCTCCGCTTTTGTAATCTGGTTTTCCATCTTCGCTGCAGGGGTGCCTGCGCGCTTTGAATAAGGGAATATATGCATTGACGAAAATGCACATTTTTCAATGAACGCAAGTGTGGCTTTAAATTCATCTTCTGTTTCGCCGGGAAATCCCACAATCATATCTGTCGTGATTGAACAACCGGGAAAATACTCTCGCAGAAGTGAAACAGAGAGATAAAAACGCTCCGTATCATATTTTCTGCGCATGCGAGAAAGCGTTTCATCGCAACCGCTTTGCATTGAAAGGTGAAAATGAGGACACAGGTTTGTAAAGCTTCTTAGCTTTTCGCAGAACTCCTTCGTGATTGTTCTTGGCTCTATTGAGCCGAGCCTGAAACGGATGTCGGGAAACTCCTTACACAGCCGTGAAACTAGAGCGGAAAGTTCTGTCTTCGGCGTTAAGTCTTTTCCGTATGAGGAAATCTCAATTCCGGTGAGAACAATCTCTTTATAGTTTTGATCGTGAAGCTTCCGGCATTCCGCAATTGCGGTGTCAGGGGAAAGTGAGCGCACGGGACCACGAGAATAGGGGATTATGCAATAAGTACAGAAGTTTCCGCAACCGTCTTCTATTTTAAGCATCGCACGGGTATGGCCGTGAAGCCCGCCTGCGGGCAGATATTCAAACTCGCGGCGTTTTAAAGAATTATCTGGTGTAAAGTTATAATTGTTTACATCTGCTGTGTTGCATATGTTATCAATAAACACGTCTCTTGCGGCAGTACCTGCAATAACCGATACTCCGTCGATGTTCATTATGCTTTCGGGGTTTATCTGTGAAAGGCAACCGCAAACTGCGATTTTTGCATCGGGATAATTTTTTGCAAATCTCCGGATTGCGCTTCTTGATTTCTGGTCGCTTACAGCAGTTACCGTGCAGGTGTTTATTACAATTACATCCGCAATATCCGGATTTTCGCATACTTCGTGACCGTGCTCCGTAAGAAGCAGGGAAAGAGCCTGCGTTTCAAATTGATTGACTTTACAGCCGAGGGTGTAAAAATAAATTTTCATAAGTTCACCTAAAATTTACATAGAAATGGTTGAAAAAAGATTCCAAAAGTATTATACTTTATTTATATGCCAAAAGGCAACACAAAATTTGAAGGGAGACTTAAATTATGTACAATTTCAAAATTACGCTTTCGTCCATCAATGAGGTTAAAAGCTTCGTAAACGCTGCCTGCTCACAGATGTGCGATATCGACATCATCTCCGGCAGATATGTTATTGATGCAAAATCTATTATGGGCATCTTCAGTATAGACCTTACAAAACCTGTAACAGTTTCCGTAAACGGCACAGAGGAAGAATATAAGGCTTTCCGTGAGCTTGTTAAGGACATTATTGTTGAGGATTAATCAAAACCGAAACTCTCCGGCAACCGTTTTCTTCGGTTGCCTGATTGTTTTTATTGCGAATAAACACAACAAGGTTCTCAAAAATTCTTAAGCCTTTGGCTTTTAGAATTTCGTGAGGTTCTTATACGAGTATGGGAGGTTAATGTAAATGAGTGCATCATTTGCTGATTTTACAAAGGATATGAACGGAAAGCGCTGTGCTGTCATAGGTATGGGCGTAAGCAATATTCCGCTTATCCGCCTTTTGCTTTCTTCGGGAGCGGAGGTTCTTATCTGCGATAAAAAGGAAGAGCATGACGCGGCGACTATTGAGGAATTTCGCGCCCAAGGAGCGGAATTTTCGCTTGGAGATGGATATCTTTCATCACTCGGTGATGTTGACGTTATATTTAAAACTCCCGGTATGCGCTATGACGTCCCTGAGCTTTTAGCGGCAGAGGCTCGCGGCTGTGTTGTAACGACGGAGATGGAGCAGTTTTTATCTCTCTGTCCGTGCGTGAGCATCGGAATAACGGGCAGTGACGGAAAAACGACCACAACAACCATTGTGGGCGAGCTGCTCGGGCAGGCGGGAAAACGTGCTTTCGTTGGAGGAAATATCGGAAAGCCGCTTCTTGCCGATACAGACAAAATGACGGATGACGATTTTGCGGTTGTCGAGCTTTCTTCATTTCAGCTTATGAATATAAAGCGCGGTACAGATATCTCCGTTATAACAAACATAACTCCGAATCACCTTGATATGCACAAATCCATGGAGGAATATACCGAGGCGAAACAGCAGATTTACAAGACCTCGACCGGAAAAGTTGTTCTCAATTTCGACAATGCTGTTACAAGAAGCATCGCGCAGGAGCTTGGTGAGCGCGCTGTTCTGTTCTCGTCAAAAGAAGTGTTGGATGACGGATATTGCGTTGAGGATGGCTTTATCGTATTCAGAAAAGCGGGAAAGAGCGAAAAAATCCTCGCCCTTTCAGATATAAAGATTCCAGGAATGCACAATGTTGAAAACTATATGGCGGCGATTGCGGCGACAAGCGATTTTGTTTCTCTTGACGATATCCGCACCGTTGCGCTTAAGTTCGGCGGAGTGGAGCACCGCATGGAGCTTGTGCGTGAAATTTCAGGAGTTAAGTTCTACAACGATTCAATAGCATCAAGTCCGACACGCACGATAGCGGGATTGCGTGCGTTTAACCAAAAGGTTATTCTCATTGCCGGCGGATATGATAAGAAGATTCCGTTTGACGAGCTTGGTCCTGCCGTGCTTAAATATGTAAAAACGCTTGTGCTTGTGGGTGCAACTGCGGGAAAAATTCGCGCGGCGGTGGAAAATACGCCCGGTTATGATGAGAAAAAGCTTCCGATAATGATGTGTACGTCGTTTGAGGATGCCGTGAAGGCTGCATCGGAGAGTGCGGAGCGCGGCGATATCGTAACGCTGTCACCTGCGTGTGCGTCGTTTGATATGTTTAAAAACTTCATGCTTCGCGGCGAACGCTTTAAAGAGCTTGTAAATGCGCTTTAATTTTAAGCCTTAAGGGGTTCGACTCTCCTCGGCTTAACCTTCAATATATATCGGGGATTGCGTAAACGTGCTTCCCTGAGGCATAGGGCATTTCATGAAAAGTGAATATATATCGTCTGCGCGTCGTTCGAGGGCGAAAAGGCTTTGCAGTCTTTCGTCCTCGTTTTTTATTGAGGACGGGCGGGTGATTATCGGAATTTGTGAGAGCTTCTTAGCCTTTTTTATAATTTCGCGCCCGCGATTGTTAAATGCAAGTATGCGCGCGTAGGGGACGAAACCGAGTGACAGGGAAGCATCAATGTCCAGAAAAGCATTAAGGAAAATTCTCCGTATGCGTGCGTGTGCATACCGCTTTGTTTTTGCAAGGTCTATGGCATCTGCCACACCATAGCTTTTTGATACCGCGTCAAAAAGGCGAAACTCCAGCCCCTCGGACACATCTCCGTATTTTGTGAAGTCCTCGGGCGACAGCCTTTTCAAAACTGACATTATTGCGCTGTCTGCCGTGGCTGAAAAAACGGGCGCAGCACCTTTTTCTACTTCCTCACGGTAAAGGGTAACAGATGCAGATGAAACAAATTCCGAAAAATCCTCTCCGCGCGAGATAAGCTCTCTTATATATGATGCGGAGGCGATGTTGCCTGATATCTGCACGCTGTCGTGACGCGCACCTGTCCGGGTTATGACAATGGGGGAAATGCCAGATTCAAGCCGCAGAATGGCTTTGAGGTATTCCACGGCAAGAATGTTGTTCGCTTCCGCGATGAGCGGGGAGAGTGATTTATCAACCCTTGCAAGCGCACGCTCGCGCGCTGTTGCGTAAGAAACTCCCGTTGAATATTCTTCAATAACTTTTTCATCAAAGCTTTTATCCGTAAAAATTTTTGCAATTTTGAGAAGCTTTTTTCCATCGGCACACTCTGCTCCGAATGAAATTGATGAAACAACCCCGAGTGCATCCAGTACGGAAACAGCACCGGATGCAAAGCGCTCTGCAGAGGAGATAGCCCACGGCACGGGAAGCTCGATAACAACATCCGCACCCGAGCGGATTGCAGCTTCTGCGCGGGACATTTTCGGCATTACGGCAAAATCACCGCGCTGAACGAAATTCCCGCTCATAACGCAGACTATTCCGTCTGCTCCGCGCCGCTTTGTTTCTTCAATCTGATACAGATGCCCGTTGTGGAAAGGGTTGTATTCGCAGACAATGCCGCAAATGTTCATAAAAAATCACCATCTTTTGTAAAAAAGTCTTGCAAAAATCTGCTAAATGGGATAAAATATATAGAGTTGCTTATTTATCAATATTATCTGTATACTATTTTAACTGTATTTGGCGTAATTTGCAAGCTAAATGACAGAAATTATTTACCGAAAGGAACGGAAAGTATTATGAAAATTCTTGTTATCAACGCAGGAAGCTCATCCCTTAAGTACCAGTTCATGGAATCCGAAGGCGGTGAGGTGTTCGCAAAAGGTCTTTGCGAGCGCATCGGTATTGACGGACGCCTTACTCACAAGGTTCCGGGACGTGACGATGTAAAGGCTGACATCGCAATGCCCACACACGGTGAGGCAATTCAGGCAGTTCTTGACATCCTCGTTGACCCGGATAAGGGTGTTATCGCATCTACGGATGAAATTGCAGCTGTCGGTCACCGCGTTCTCCACGGCGGTATGGAATTTACTGCAAGCTGCCTTGTAGATGATAAGTGCATCGCTGCAATTGAAAAGTGCATCCCGCTCGGTCCGCTTCACAACCCGGCAAACCTCACAGGTATCCGTGCATGCCAGAAGGTTATGCCCACCACTCCGCAGGTTGCGGTTTTCGACACTGCATTCCATATGACAATGCCGCCGAAGGCATACATATACCCGATTCCGTATGAGTACTACGAGAAGGACGATGTCCGCCGCTACGGCTTCCACGGAACAAGCCACCGCTATGTTTCCGCACGCGCAATTGATATGCTCGGAAATCCTGAGCACAGCCGCGTTATCTGCTGCCACCTCGGTAACGGTTCATCGCTTTCCGCTGTTGTTGACGGCAAGTGCGTAGACACCAGCATGGGTCTCGGCCCGCTCGCAGGCTTCCTTATGGGAACACGCGCAGGCGATATTGACGCAACAATCCTTGAGTACCTTATGGGCAGATATGGTTATGACATCAAGGAAATGAATAACATCCTCAACAAGAAGTCCGGCGTTCTCGGTATCTCCGGCGTAAGCTCTGACTTCCGTGATCTTGACGATGCTGCTGCAAACGGCAACGAGCGTGCACGCCTCGCTCTTGACAAGTTCATCTATGAGGTAAAGAAGTTTATCGGTGCATACTCCACCGCTATGGGCGGAGTTGATGCTATCGTATTCACAGCAGGTATCGGTGAAAACTCCTGCGACCTCCGTGCAGACATCTGCAGCGGGCTTGAGTATATGGGCGTTAAGATGGATACAGAGAAGAATAAGGTTCGCGGTAAGGAAACAGATGTTTCCGCTGCTGACTCCAAGGTTAAGATTTTCGTAATCCCGACCAACGAAGAGCTTATGATTGCAAAGGACACCGAGGAAATCGTAAAGGCTCTTTAACACCAAATATAAAACAATATCAAAACCGCCGTTTGGGAAAGTTTTCTCCCAAGCGGCGGTTTCTTGTACGTTACTTAATTTAGGTTGTAGATACGGCTGTGTCGCGGAAGAAAAGAGATATACACCAGATTCCCGCAAGAGCAACAAGAGTGTATATTATTCTGCTTAAAAGTGCGCCCTGACCGCCGAAAAGCGTTGCGACAAGGTCAAATTGGAAAAGACCGATGGAACCCCAGTTGGCAGCTCCGATAATAACGAGGGCGAGTGCGATTTTGTCAAGCATTTTATCAACTCCTTGCTTTTTATAATTTAACGTACAATAAAAGTATTCCGTTAAATTTAAAATCTACTCGCAAGTTGTTGTTGTAAATAGTGGCAATGTTTTTGTTGCAATGTTTACATACAATATATTTTGTGATAAAATTAATAAAAAAGAATTTTATCGGAAGAGAGTATTATTATGACAGAACGCTTGTATGAAAATGATGCATATTGCCGCGAATTTACAGCAACGGTGTTATCGTGTGATATTGAAAACGGATTTTATAATATCATACTTGACAAAACCGCGTTTTTCCCCGAGGGTGGCGGTCAGGCACCGGATGGAGGAATGTTAAGTGGTTTTCCTGTTTTGGATGTTCAGATTTCCGATGGCAAAATTGTTCACAAAATAAATGGAAAAATAGCTGCAGGAGAGGCGGTCTGCGGCAAGATTGATTGGAAAACGAGATTTCGCCGTATGCAGAACCACTCCGGAGAGCATATCCTTTCCGGAACCGTTCATTCTTTGTTTGGCTATAATAACGTCGGCTTTCATATGAGCAAAAATGAAATGACGGTTGATTTTGACGGCGTGCTTAAAGCCGAGGATATTGCAAGAGTCGAAGAAATAACAAATTCGGTAATATACCGCAACTTACCCATTGATATATCGTATCCGACTCCTGATGAAGCCGAGGTTATACAATACCGCAGTAAGCTAGATATTGTAGAGAATCTGCGTCTTGTGACTGTTGGGAACGTGGATTGCTGTGCCTGCTGTGCGCCCCACGTTGCAAGAACGGGAGAGGTTGGGGTTGTTAAGGTTGTTGAATTCACACCAAATAAAGGCGGAACGCGCCTTACGGTAAAGGCGGGATATGATGCATTTGCCGATTACTCAATGCTCAATCGGCAGAGTAAAAGCCTTATGAAAACTCTTTCCGTTTCAAGGGAGTTAGTTTCCGATGCTGCGGAAAAACAGCTTGAGCTTATAAATTCACTTCGGTATGAAAACAGCGAGCTTCGGAAGAAATTTGCATGGAGTGAGCTTTCTCCAATACGGTATGATGCTTGCACCGTAGCGTTTGCAAAAAATCTTACATATGACGAGCTGCGTCACTGCGCAAACAAGCTTTCCGAAGAAGGCGACAACTTGTGCCTGCTTTTCTCAACGGATGATGAGAAAAATTATATATATATCATAAGCAGTAAAAATGCAGATATACGCCCTGCCGTTAAAGCGCTCAATGATGCGTTTGACGGAAAGGGAGGCGGGAAGCCTAATTACGCACAAGGCAAAATTACAGCAAACAGCAAAGAAAAAATCAAAGAGTTTGTACAAAGTTTTTCCTTTTAATAAAAGTAAAACAGCAAAAAAACTGCTGCGTTCATTTAAGGTGAACGCAGCAGAATTTTTATGCGATGGATATATTCACTTTTTCATCAACAACAGAAACTTTTATTGCAGAAACCGTTTTGTCGAAGTTCTCAATTATAAGATTTGCAATCTCGTCTTCAAGCTCTTTCTGAATTGTACGGCGCAGATTTCGTGCACCGTATTTTTCGGAGAAGGACTTGTTTGTAAGATAATCAAGAAGCTCGTCTTCGAATGTAAAGGTGATTTGCTTCTCATAAAGAGATGCGGTGAGATCAGACAGCATAATTTTTGCTATTTCCTTGAAGTTTTCCTTTGAAAGAGAGTTGAAAGCAACAATCTCGTCGATACGGTTTATAAACTCCGGACGTAAGAAATCGGAGAGCGCTTTCATAGTCTTTTCTTTGTTATACTCCGTTGTCGAGTGATTGAATCCTGCCGTTCCGCCCTTAAACTGACTTCCGGCGTTAGAGGTCATAACAATCACTGCGTTTTCAAAGTTTACTTCGCGCCCCTGAGCATCGGTTATACGTCCGTCGTCGAGAATCTGCAGAAGAATGTTAAGGACATCTGGATGCGCCTTTTCAATCTCATCAAAGAGGACAACGGAATACGGCTTGCGGCGTATCTTTTCGGTAAGCTGTCCCGCTTCATCGTAGCCGACATATCCGGGAGGTGCACCGATAAGCTTTGATACGGCGTGCTTTTCCATAAACTCGGACATATCAAGGCGTATAAGAGATTCAGGGGAGTTGAACAAGTCGGAAGCAAGGCATTTCACAAGTTCGGTTTTGCCGACACCGGTAGAGCCTGTGAAGAGGAAAGAAACCGGCTTTCTCTTCGGCGAGATGCCAACGCGGTTGCGCTTAATGGCGGCGGCAACGGCCGAGACGGCTTCGTCCTGACCGATGATGCGTCGCTTTAAGCGGAATTCAAGCTCGGATAAGCGCTTGAACTCTGTTTCGCATATTGCAGATGCGGGAATCTTCGTCCACAGCTCAATAACTCTTGCAAGATGCTCTTCCGAAAGCTCGGGAACGGGTTCGCGGGAAAGTTCCTCCTTTCGCTCGCTCATCTTGCATTCTTCGCTCTTTAAAAGTGCAAGGCGCTGGAAACCCTCTTCGGATGTATCGGAGAGAAGCGTTTCGCGCTCTGCCTCAATTTCGCGTAGCTTCTTTTCAACAAGGGCAAGCTCTGTGATTGATTTGCTTTTGAGGTTTAAATCCGAACATGCTTCGTCAATTAAGTCAATTGCCTTATCGGGGAGAAAACGGTCGGTTATATATCTTTCCGAAAGCGTAACGGCAAGATGAGCTATTTTGTCGGTTATGCGCACACCGTGGAAGCCTTCATAGTAATGCGAGATACCGCGGATTATTTCCACCGTTTCGTCAATAGACGGCTCGTTTACGATAACCGTCTGGAAACGGCGCTCAAGGGCACTGTCCTTTTCAATATGCTTTCTGTATTCGGTGAATGTGGTTGCACCTATAACCTGAATTTCGCCGCGGGAAAGGGCGGGCTTTAAGATGTTTGCCGCGTTCATTGAGCCTTCGGCATCACCGGCACCGACAAGGTTATGCACCTCGTCAATAACAAGAATAACGTTGCCTTTCTTTTTTATATCATCAATAAGCCCCTTCATACGGCATTCAAACTGACCGCGGAATTGCGTGCCGGCAACAAGCGATGTAAGGTCAAGCAGATATATCTCCTTGTCACAAAGCTTTGCGGGAACGCTGCCTTCGCTAACCTTTATTGCAAGACCCTCGGCGATTGCCGTTTTACCTACACCGGGTTCTCCTATAAGGCAAGGGTTGTTTTTCTGGCGGCGGTTGAGTATCTGGATAACGCGCTCGATTTCAACGTCACGGCCGACGATTCTATCAAGCTTTCCGTTTTTTGCGCGGTCTGTAAGAGAGATGCAGAAGTTGTCGAGAAATTTATACTTTGGCGGTTTCTTTTCACCCTTGCGCGGTTCTGAACCGTTCGGAGCTGATGCCTGCGGTGATGGCTCGCCCTGATGCGGCATAGCACCGAAAAGCTTGTTGAGAAAGGGGAAAGTTGCTGTTTTTCCGTCGCTGTCATCTGCGTCAGACTCATCGGCAAGCCCCGGCAGCTCATCTCCGCCAAGTTCTCCGAGCATACCCATCATTTCACTTGTCATTGCATCAAGCTCTTCATCGGAAATACCCATCTTTTTCATAAAATCATCAACGGGCTTTATCCCGAGCTCACGCGCACATTTGAGGCAGATTCCTTCGCTAACGGTCTTTTCACCTTCGACCTTTGTGATAAATATTACAGCAAGGTTTTTCTTGCATCTGCTGCATAAAGTAGGCTGCATAGTAGTTTACCAATCCTTTTTTATAAATTAAAACGATGTAGTGTCGTGTGTCTTTTTGAATTTAAGATATTGGCAGAGGTAGCTGAAAAACGCAAGGAAGGAGAGCGCTACCGCCGCATAGGCAAAAACAGTTCTGACAACGGCGGGGATGATTCCGTCAAAAAGAAGAATAAGTATTCCGCCGATAACAAGAACAACGGTTGCAAGCTTTCCAAAGACGTTTGCCTGGAAAACTGCGGAAACCTCGTTATATAGCTTTACGCCGCCGATAATCTGCAGAATGTCTTTTGCAAATATCAGCGCAATTATCCACCAGGGGATAAGACCGGCGATTGATATGCACACGAAGACTGTAATTGTCATCATCTTATCGGCAAGCGGGTCAAGGATTTTGCCGAGCTTTGTTATAAGGTTAAATTTACGGGCAATAATGCCGTCGAGAACATCTGTTATTCCTGCAAGTGCGTATACGCCGGCAGCATAGGCGTAGGCGTGTGGGCTGTCTGAGAAAAAGACAACCACAAATACGGGAACAAGACACATTCTGAAAATTGATAATAGATTCGGTATATTCATGTTTTTTAACTTCCTGACTTATAAAATTGACATTCTTTTCGTTTACTATACTTTCAGTGCGCCAGAGAGTGCTGTTATCGGAGAAAAGCTCAGAATATTTTTGAGCAACAATGTTTTGTTCACCGTCTCTGTGTCGAGAACTATTCCGAATTTCAGCATAACAAAGGAAAGCGCCACTAATATAAGATAACCCAATATAATACCTAAAATAAGTCCGAGTGTTTTATTTATAAAATTGAT